>DWUY01000112.1 GCA_019120515.1 Candidatus Blautia avicola
GTTTTCTTTCTCAAAGATGACCGGAATGCCCCAGCTTTTGAGTATCCGAACGTGCTTGATGCAGTCCAGGGTGTTACGGGCAAAGCGGGAAATGGATTTCGTCAGGATGAGGTCGATTTTCTTCTTCCGGCACAGTTCAATCATTTTGTTAAATTGATCTCTTTTCTTGGTGCTGACGCCTGAGATCCCATCGTCCGCAAAAATTCCGGCCAGCTGCCATCCCTCATGATGAGTAATTTTATCCGTGTAATAGGCCACCTGCACCTCAAAGCTGTTCTGCTGTTCTTCTTCCTCGGTGCTGACCCGGCAGTAGGCTGCCACCCGCAGTTTCCGTTTTCGCTTTCGCAGGTCACCCAGCAGAGGGTTCGCCGGGATTTCTGTAACTGTTTTTTGTGCCATGGAGATTCTCCTTTCAAATCACGATATCGTTCAGCAGACGAAGCTGTACAGATGCGTCCGGCTGCAAAATCACCTGTTTCACAGCCCTCTCAAAAAGTTCACGATCCAGGGTCGTGTCATTGCTGTGTGCCTGAAAGAGGGCTTTCAGAGTAATGGTAAGATGGTCTGCTTCCTTGATGGAGCAGGTTTTGTATTTTTCAGCGGCACACTCAAGAATGAGAGGGAGCAGTTCATTCGGATCCACCTCCCGCTGATTCATCGCCTGATTGATTTCATTGGTTAGCCTGGCTGCTTGTATTGATAAACTCTCCGCAGATTCCTTTGCTGGTTCCACCATATGAGGATTTAGGCAAACTGCAAGAAACCTTTCTGTAACGACTTGAAGCAACGTATCATCAGGGATAGGGCCAAGACGTTGTTGGCAGCATTTGCAGTCCCAAAAAATCCGATGAGGCTTTTTCCCATTTCGCTTCAGTCTACTTCCGCAGTATGGGCAGGTCATTCTTTTTTGGATAAACGGTGTTTGGGAGCGAGGAGAAGCTTTGCTCTGTTTCAAATCAGCTACCTTCATGGCAATCTCCCTTTCCACAATCGGCGGATACTGTTCTCCGTCCCAATACCTGCTGTTGTCCAAAATTCGGGATACCATATTTTTGTTCCAAGAGGATGCATTCTCTCGGAACTTCAAGCCTGTTTCTTCTGCCATGATTGACAGCTGTTGGAGAGAGGCACCATCAAGGTAACGAGTAAATATCTGCTCAATAAGGCGCCTTTCTTCAGGCACCACAGTATAGGTCCCGTTTTCCATCCGATATCCAAAGGGGCAACTCCGTATCTTTTTCATGTCTATCGCCTCATTTCGCAAAGAACCAGCCCATTGGAAAGGACAAAAGAGAACTTTTCAGGATAGACGGTAATCTCTTTCATCATACTCTTAAATATGGAAGGTTCAAACTCCAACATGGGTTGGGCATCATCAAGAAGATCCAGCAATAAATTCGTTTGATCGATTGTTTCGCTGACACGGTCTGGCTCTTGAAGCTGGCGCAATTCAAATCGTAGTTCTTCAATCAGTTTATTATTGCGGTTGCTACGCTCTATAAAAATGGCAGAGTCAATGCACCCTTTGGCCTGTAACCTGGAGAGTGAATGATTCTGCCTGGCTAAGTCGGATATTTTTTGATTTAACTCTACGATTTCTGGCCTTGCAAATGTGGTCTTGCTTTGAAGTTCTATCAGCTGTGCCAGCATTACTCTTAGGATGAGATTTTTATTATCCAGCAGCTTGTTGTACATAAGCAAAAATGTTTGGTACACTTCGCTTTCTGCCACTACCTCCATGACGCAAAGACTTTTGTCCTTTCGGTGCTGATAACAGCACCATCGAGCCCCCTCTTTTTTAAGGTGACGCTGAAATGTGCTGCCGCAAAATCCGCATTTTATCATATGGCTCAAAGGGAAGCCACCGGGTTTAGGCTTCGCTGTATGTGTAGCGGCACGCCTTTTCATCAGGTGTTGAACAGCTTCGAACATTTCTAATGGTATAATCGCCGGATGGGAGTCTTTTACATAAAATTGCGAGAGCTGCCCTCGGTTTCGAATGTTGACCAAGGGCAGCTCATTGGGGGTAAATGTTTTTTGAAGCAACGAATCGCCAATATATTTTTCATTCGATAGAATGTAACGAATCGATGTGCGATACCATCTTGTCATTTCCTTTCGGCTGTACTTTGCTTCCTGATCATTTAAGAAGGTAGCTATCTCATCCATACTATGTCCGGCAAGATAGCTGGAAAAAATATACTGTACTATAGGAACCTCTTGGGGATCTGGAACCAAGGCTCCATCTTTAAGGAAATATCCAAGTGGCGCATTGCAGGTAATAAAATCGCCGGATCTCATCCGGCGCCGGTAACTCCATTTCAGGTTCTTCGATATGGAGAGGGATTCTTCCTGGGCGGCAGAGCCCAAAATACTCAGCAACATCTCGCTGCCCATGTTTCCGGTGTCAATGCCCTCTTTTTCAAATTCCACCGCCACGCCAAGCTGCTTGAGTTCTCGCACGGTCTGAAGGCAGTCGAGGGTGTTTCGTGCAAACCGGGAGATGGATTTAACAAGGATACGGTCTATTTTCCCGGCACGGCAGTCGGCAAGCAGGCGTTGAAAATCGTCCCGCTTGTCGGCTGTGGTGCCGGAAACCGCTTCGTCAGCATAAAGGCCGGCAAACTCCCATTCGTCTTTGGATTGGATGAAGTCGGTGTAATAAGCTACCTGGGTGGCAAAGGAATTCAGCTGGTCGGCTGAATCGCTGCTGACACGGGCATAAGCGGCAACCCGCAGCTTTTTGGCTTGCTCTGAGATGGGTTGAATCACTCTGACCTGCGGCATCTCTGCCACCCCCTTTCCGGCTGGACATCTTTTTTGTCACACCCAACACTACCACAACCGGCATGGGATAGCTATTACGACAACCACTAAATACTGAGCTCAGAGACTCCGTACTTTTCGGCAATAGCAACATTGGCTTGCTGACAGTATTCTGCTGTGATTTTTCCCTGCTCCATCAGCTTTTTCAGCGTGGAAAACAGCACAAAGTATTTAATTTCCTTGATCACCTTTTCGCCCGGAAGTGCCGGAGTAAAAGCGGGATCCATGGTAGGCTTACCATGGAAGCCGGAGCCCTTTTTGGGCGGCTCTCCTGAGAAAATGTTTTTCCAGCCCTTTGATATAGAGTTCATACTGCAGGTCGCTTTCGGTGGTGATCAGTACCGCATTGTGGTCCTGTAGAAACTCCAGTATCTTCATAAGGATGGCTGGGTCATGGCTCAGGCGGGTGAGGTCCTGCACAAGGACAGCTTGGGCAAGGCCGCCTTTTACGGCCCGCATCATCTGCTTCAGGCCCATTCTGGCCATGCTCTTGCCGGAACCCATATCCTGCGAAGTGCCTGCGACAGTGTATTCTCTGCGGTTTGCTTCATCCAGCAGGTTTTGCATCTGCCGAAACAG
>DWUY01000113.1 GCA_019120515.1 Candidatus Blautia avicola
GCCCGGGAAGATAGATAGACGCCGTCACAATGTTCGACAATGCGTTGCTTCAAATGAAGCAACGCATTTGTTGAATCAAGTCATCCTTTTCCAAAAAAAGCTCTTGAAGAAAGATAGAAAGAATATGGGCAATAAAAAGAAGATAGAAGATACCCCATAAAAGTTCCTTCAGTCCCTTGCCAAGGAGCCGGCGGTATTCTTTCACAGAGGGCACATAGGTCCAGGAACGGTGAAACTCCAGGCTGTTGTCCAATGGCCCCAGGAAAAGGCTGGGGAAGAAAAGGAGGAATCCGGCGCACTCTCCTGCAGGATATTCCCGGATCCTGTCTCTGTAAATATATACCAGTATCTGAATGGTTTTCAGAGAAAGACAGACTTCTGCTGCATAGAGGGGAAGCTGCTGCCCCGGAATAAGCACAAAATTTTTCAGGATCATAGGAAAAAGAGCAGGAAGAAGAAAAAGAAGAAAACTCCAGATTCGGAAGGCCTGCCTTTTTCTCCATAGCAAGGCGGCTTTTATCAGCAGCATGGATAAAAGGAAAGAACCCAGAAGATAGAAAAGCTGTCTGGGTCTGGAACCGAAGACAATGAGCAGGATCAGAAAAGAACCGGAAAGTCCATAGAAATTCAGGCTTCTCTGCTGAAAACCCAGAAGTACGGCCGGCAGCAGAAGAAAAAGCAATGTGATGGCATAAGGCAGATATTGGATCAGATACAAAGTTTAAGCCCCCTCTTAAGTTTCTAAATATCATACGTTATTTAAACATGGATACATTAAGGATTCTTCCATGGAATCCGAAAGAAATTCTAAATTTTTGTAAAAAAAGGACCGGACTCTGAAAAAAGCTTCAGCGTCCGGTCTTAAATATCAGAAATATATTCCTAAGATTCCCGGCGGGTGGTACCTCCATAGCAATAGGTGACAGGAAGAAGGGAAAGAGTGGGGACAACAATTCCCTGCCTTTTTTTCAGCAGTGTTTCCACACAGAGCTTTCCAAGAGCCTCCACCGGCTGGCACATGGAAGAGACAAATAAGGCACCTTCGTCAATGCCGTATTTCCGGATTCCGTCAAAGCCCAGGATCTGTACATCTTCGGGAATGCGGATCCCTCTTTCTTTTAAAATTTTCATAACCATATACGCCTGACGGTCTGTATTGGCAAAAACACCGTCGAAGGTTAATCTTCCCTGGGAATCTGTATGATCCTGGATAAAATTTTCCAGGATCTCTCTTTCCTTTATGGCGTCTATCTGATCCAGATAATCCGGCCGGATTCCCAATTCCTGACATGCGCTGAGATAGCCGTCCATTCTTTTATCTGCCTCGCTGGGGAATTTTGAGCGGAAACGGATAAATACCGGATGATGACATCCCAGTTCCATCAGTTTTTTTGTACCTGTGTACCCTCCCTGGAAGTTATCAGAAGCAATCATAGGTACGTCATGGTCTTCAAAGTAGCGGTCAAAGGAGACTAGAGGAATCCTGGCGGGAATAGCGCTGCTTACATCTGTGTATGTCAGAGCGATAATCCCGTCGGTTTTACTTTGTGATGCCAGATTCAGATAACCGATCTCTTTTTCGGGAATACCATTGGCGCAACAAAGGATCAATTTATATCCGTGCTCGTAAAGGGTCCGCTCTACATACTGGGTGAAGGCTGCAAAGAAAGGATTCATAGTATCCGGAACGATCAGAGTGATCAGTTTGGTCTCCTGGGTTTTAAGGCCTCTGGCATAAGTATTTACTTCATATCCCAGTTCCTGGATCGCCTTTTCTACTTTTACTCGGTTTTTTTCTCCTACAGTTATATGGTTTATCACTTTAGAAACTGTTCCCAGAGACACTCCGGCTCTTGCCGCAACATCTTTCATGGTAGGTGTGTGTGAAGGGGTCAAGGTTTATCGCCTCCTTTTAAAAATACCTTATAATAAACTAATTTCAGTATAGAGAATTATATGAAACGTTACAACGTTAAAAATGCACAAAAAATGTGGGTAAAAACTGTAAATATATACTGAATATCTAAAAGATAATAGAAAAGTATTGACTTAAATAGCGATAAAGACTATATTTAAATCACAAAAAATGAAACGTTTCATATTAAAAAACAAAGGAGCAGGAAAAGAAAGGAGAGCTTTTTATGAAGGCACAGACTTATAGAAAGCCGCAGCAGACATTTGGCGAAAAGATGTCAGGAAAACTGAAGTATGTAAAGAAAAACTGGCAGTTATACCTGATTTTTTTGTTACCCGCGCTGCTGCTCACAATTATTTTCAAATACTTCCCTATGGGCGGAGTATTGATCGCATTTGAGGACTACAATGTTATCGACGGCGTTATCGGAAGCCCCTGGGTGGGCCTGGAATACTTCCGGAGATTTTTATCTTCCCCGGACTTTATGAGTTATCTGATGAATACCCTGAAGTTAAGCGTATACGGTCTTTTATGGGGATTCCCCATACCCATTATCCTGGCGCTTCTGCTGAACAGGATCCGGAGAAAAGGGATACAGAAGAAAATCCAGCTTTTAATCTACGCGCCGAATTTTATTTCTGTTATCGTCCTTTGCGGTATGGTAAGGATGTTCCTCTCGCCGGTGGGACCTATCAACCAGGTCCTTGGGATCGATACGAACTGGATGACCATGCCCTCCGCTTTCCGAACCATCTATATTGCCAGCGGTATCTGGCAGGCGGCAGGGTGGTCTTCTATCATGTATACCGCAGCTTTATCCAATGCCAGCAAGGATCTGGAAGAAGCGGCTATTGTAGACGGTGCTAATGTTCTCCAGCAGATCTGGTATGTGGAATTGCCGGCGATTAAAAATATTGTCGTGATCCAGTTTATCCTTCAGGCCGGAAATATTATGAGTATCGGATTTGAAAAAGCTTATGCCCTGCAGACAGATATGAACCTTCCTGCTTCTGAGATTCTTTCTACATATGTATATCGTATCGGTCTGTTAAACGGAGATTATGGATATTCCACCGCAGTAGGGCTTTTTAACTCAGTGATCAATGTGATTCTGCTGATCGTTGTAAATTTTGTTGTGTCCAAGCTTAACGAAGGCGAAGGACTGTAGGAGGGGTGAAAATGGAAAACCGTATTAAAATCAAACTGGGAACCACAGACAAGGTGATCCTGGGTATAGGTTATACATTGCTGGGATTATTTGTTCTGGCTATAGCGATCCCCCTTGTATATGTAGTGATCGCTTCCTTTATGGATCCTAATGTGCTGAACAACCAGGGGATCAGTTTTAATTTTAAAGACTGGACCATCGACGCCTACCGGCGTGTTCTTGAAAATGATATGATCTGGCGGGGGTTTGCTAATTCTCTTTTTTATTCAGCTGCCTTTACGCTGATTTCTGTATTTATTACTTTGCTGGCAGCCTATCCTATGTCTAAGAAGGAATTTGTGGGAAGAGGTTTCTTTAATGTGATCTTTGTCATTACCATGTTCTTTAACGGCGGTATGATCCCTACCTTTATCCTGATCAATCAGCTGCATATGGTAAATACTATATGGGCGATCCTCCTTCCGGGAGCGGTAAACGTATGGAATCTGATCCTGGCAAGGACCTATTACCAGTCCACGCCCAAAGAGCTGAGAGAGGCCTCCGCTATAGACGGAGCCAATGAGATCCAGCATTTCTTTAAAATATTAATGCCGGTATGCAAACCGATCATCGCCGTACTGGCCCTGTATTCCTTTGTAGGAATGTGGAACAGTTACTTTGACGCAATGATTTACTTAAATGATGCTAATCTTCAGCCTCTTCAGTTGGTGCTTCGTTCTATCCTGGTGCAGAATACACCGCAGCCTGGTATGATCGCAGATATTCAGAGCACTGCGGAGATGGCAAAGGTTGCAGAACTTTTAAAATATGCTACTATAGTAGTGTCCAGCCTTCCATTGCTGATCATGTATCCCTTCTTCCAGAAGTATTTTGACAGCGGCATCATGGTTGGCTCTGTAAAAGGTTGATGGAGGGATATGGCATGATGAATAAAAAAATAAGAAAATTAGCGGCATTATGTGTTTCCGCAGCTTCTGTACTTTCCCTGGCAGGCTGCGGAGGCAGCGGCCATCAGGCCGCTGATGTGGATCCGGATACACCGGTCAGCGAAGTGACCTTTCCCCTGGAAGAGCAGGCGGAACTTTCTTTTATCACCAGTGCTCCGGCTACCAGCACCCAGGATCCTAATGAGAGAATGATATTTAAAAGACTGGAAGAACAGACAAATGTACATATAGACTGGACCTGTTTTGTGGCAGATCAGTTCGCAGATAAAAAGAACCTGGCCCTGGCCCAGTTTGGAAATCTTCCTGACGGGCTTTTCAACGCCGGTATGAGTGATTATGACCTGCTTCGGTATGCAAAACAGGGAATCATCATTCCCCTGGAGAATCTGATTGATAAATATATGCCCAATCTTCAGGCGGTTTTTGAAAAATATCCGGAATACAGGACTATGTGTACGGCCCCAGACGGCCATATTTATTCCTTCCCCTGGATCGAACAGCTTGGCGAAGGCAAGGAAGCCATACAGGCTATTGGTGATATCCCATATATCAACAAGAAATGGCTGGACTGCCTGGGACTGGATATCCCTACGACTGTAGATGAGCTGGAACAGGTGCTCATCGCTTTCAGGGATAACGCAGACAAGATCCAGGAAGAATGCGGAGTGGAGGGTGATGTGATCCCCATGTCCTTTATTATTAATAACGGGGACCAGGATCCGGCGATCCTCATCAATGGCTTCGGCGAAGGATACGGAGATACTGCAGACCATTTCGCAGTGACAGACGAAGGCGAGGTTATCTATACAGCTGTTCAGGAAGGATACAAAGAAGGGATAGAATGGCTCCATAAACTGGTAGAGGAAGATCTGGTGGATCCGGAGGCCTTTACCCAGGAATGGTCTACTTATGTAGCAAAGGGCAAAAACCACAGATATGGGCTTTGCTTTACCTGGGACATCGCAAACATTGATAACTATGATGATTATGTTATGCTGCCTGCCCTTGCCGGCCCTGACGGACTGGTAAACATTACCAGACAGAATAACAGTGAGACCAGCGGCTTTGAGAGAGGCCGGTGTGTACTGACTACCAGCTGCAGAGATACAGCTCTGGCAGCAGCCTGGATCGACCAGATGTATGCGCCTCTTCAGTCTGTGCAGAACAACTGGGGAACCTATGGTGAGGAAGGAAAGCCCAATATTTTTGAAATGAGTACAAATGCTGAAGGCGGAGAAATGTTGAAACATGAGGATCTGGGAGACAACTCTCCGGTAGAAGTCCGGGAATCCCAGTCTGTAAACGGCCCTCTGGCAGTACTGAACGATTATTATGATGTGTATGTGACCCAGCCGGATGATGCCAAATGGCGTCTTGATAATATGCATGAGACATATCTGGAAGACATGCACAGCCAGTACGTATATCCAAATGTATTTATGAGTATTGATGACACCAATAAAGTGTCTCAGTATGATACGGATATTAAGAAATATGCAGAACAGAAAAAAGCAGACTGGATCCTGAACGGCGGTATCGAAGAGGAATGGGACAGTTATCTGGAAAAAATGGAAGACTATGGCCTTTCAGATTATCTGGCCATCAAACAGAAATATTTTGACCAGTACCAGGAATCTCTGAACCAGGAGAATACGGCAGCTTCCCAGGAGACTCAGTCCTGAAAGAAATTTAAGGCATTATAGGAGGAAAAGCAGAATATGAATATGGAAAGCAGAATACAAGTCAGCGATGCTTTAAAAAAGGCAAGAGAATATGAGCAGAACTATATAACAGAAGAAGTAAACCGGCAGAAGCCTTCTTTCCATGTGTGCGCGCCAATAGGCTGGATCAACGATCCTAACGGGTTTTCCGTATATAAGGGAGAATATCATCTTTTTTATCAGTATTATCCTTATGCGAAAGTCTGGGGACCTATGCACTGGGGACACAGTGTTTCAAAGGACCTGATAAACTGGAAAAATCTTCCGGCAGCTCTGGCTCCGGATAAAGACTATGATCACGCAGGCTGCTTTTCCGGAAGCGCCCTGGAGTATGAAGGACAGCATGTATTGTTGTATACAGGTGTAGAGGAAAAAGAGACAGAAGATGGAAAGCAGATCCGGCAGACCCAGTGTCTGGCTATAGGAGACGGAGTGGACTATCGGAAAACAGAAGACAATCCGGTAATCTATCCTGATGGGCTTCCTGAGGGAAGCAGTCTGGAAGATTTCCGTGATCCTAAGATCTGGCAGGATGGAGATACCTTCTATGCTGTTATAGGAAGCAGGAGCAAAGACGGCAGCGGTCAGATACCGGTCTATTCTTCTAAGGATCTGCGGAACTGGAGCCTGGTAAGTATCCTGGATAAATGTGAAAATCAATATGGAAAAATGTGGGAGTGCCCGGACTTTTTCTTCCTTGATGACAAGGCTGTCCTGCTGACTTCCCCTCAGGATATGGAGGCAGAAGGCTTGGAATTTCACAGCGGGAACGGAACTCTCTGCATCATAGGAAACTGCAGCAGAGAGGATTTTATCCTCCATCGGGAGAAAATCCATGCAATTGATTATGGCCTGGACTTTTATGCTCCGCAGACTACCCTTACTCCAGATGGGAGAAGAGTTATGATCGCCTGGTTCCAGTCCTGGGACAACCACCTGTCTCCTGAGCATTTGGCATGGGGCGGCATGATGACCATACCCAGAGAACTTCAGGTAAAAGAGGGAAGACTTTATCAGAGTCCTGTCCGGGAGCTGGAACAGTACCGCACTGGAAAAATACAGCATGAAGGCGTAAAAATCCGGGAAAAACAGTCCCTGGAAGGAATCCGGGGACGTCAGATGGACCTTTCCGTGGAGATCCAGGGAGAAGAGTATGACAAGTTCAAGATTTATCTGGCAATGGATGAAAAACACCACACTGCTGTGATCTACGACAGAAGAGAAGGCGTCCTTACTTTTGACAGAAGATACTGCGGAGACAGGAGAGACCGGATACATACCAGGGAAATGACAGTAGAGGAAAAAGACGGAAAACTTAAACTGCGGATCCTGATAGATAAATATTCTGTGGAGATTTTTGTTAATGACGGAGAAAAGACAATGTCCTCTTTGATCTACACAGGACTGGGAGCAGAGGGCATCGCTTTTGAAGCTAGAGGAGAAGCAGAAATTTCCGTCTGCCAGTACAATATGAAAAAATCCGAGAAATAATTGCTATAATAAAGGAAGATTTCCGATAAAGCTTGCGAAAACAGGAAAAAAAAACTATAATTTATGGCAGTCAAAGACCTTTGCGGCAGTCGCCAAATGGATATGCAGGTGTGTCCATTTGGTTCGCTGTCCGCAGGAATAAATGAATCAAGGAGCTAAGATTATGAGTAAAAAATTTGATGTTATCGCACTTGGGGAACTGCTGATCGATTTTACAGAAAACGGCGTCAGCGGTCAGGGCAATCCTGTCTTTGAGGCTAATCCCGGAGGGGCACCATGTAATGTTCTGGCTATGCTGAATAAACTTGGAAAGAAAACTTCTTTTCTGGGAGTCGTAGGAAGGGATCAGTTCGGTGTTTCTTTAAGAGCAGCTCTGGAAGAACAGAACATCGATACCAGTCATCTGTATGAAGATCCGGAGGTACATACTACCCTGGCTTTTGTCCATACTTTTGAAGATGGAGACAGAGATTTTGCTTTTTACAGAAATCCGGGAGCAGATATGATGCTCAGTGAAGATCAGATCGATGAAGCCTATATTACTTCTGCCAGAGCTTTTCATTATGGAACCCTGTCTATGACTCATGAGGGAGTAAGAAAAGCCACCAGAAAAGCCATTGACATCGCAAAAAAGGCAGGGCTTCTCATCTCCTTTGATCCTAACCTTCGTCCTCCTCTGTGGAAGACTATGGAAGAGGCAAAGGAACAGATCAGCTATGGATTATCTCAGTGTGATCTTCTGAAAATATCAGAGGAAGAACTGGAATTTATGACGGGTACAAAAGACATTAAAGAAGGCGCGCATAAACTGCTGGCCCAGTATCCGAACCTGAAACTGATGAATGTGACTATGGGTAAGGAAGGCAGCATGGCTTTTCATGAGGGAAAAGAAGTGTTCCAGGCCCCCTTTATCCAGAAAAATACTATAGAGACCACGGGAGCCGGAGACACCTTTGGAGCATGTGCCCTGAACTTTGTGCTGGAACATGGTATCCAGGGGCTGACAGAGGAGGAACTGCAGGAAATGCTGCGTTTTGCCAACGGCGCTTCTTCTATCGTGACCACCAAAAAAGGCGCTCTGCGAGTGATGCCTGAGAGAACTGAGGTCGAAGCCTTTATCAACAAGTAAAACCAACTAAAATTGTTAAGTATATCTAAAATGGAGTAAAATAGTCTTCGTTAAATTGTGTAAAGAACACAAAAAAAATTGGTAAAAAAATCACAAACTTTAAATTATTCGTTGACAACTGCTATAGTTTGTGATAAATTAAACCCAGGGTAAGAAATAAGAACTTACCAGAAAATAAGGTTCTGATTACTGACGGATAAATGTGGAGTACCACAGGGGAATCAGAATTATAATGAAAGCCGACCGTCTGGGCAGCATTTGCGACGAACAAATGTTGCCCTTTTTTCAACCCTGAAAAGGACTTGGAAAAGGGGCGAGAGAAATCATTATTTTTAAGGAGGATGTTGAACTATGGGATTCAAATCAGACATCGAAATTGCACAGGAATGTGTCATGGAGCCAATCACAAAGATTGCAGAAAAAGCAGGTATTGATGAAAAATATCTGGAACAGTACGGAAAGTACAAAGCAAAGATCGACTATAACTTACTGAAAGAATCCGATGCTCCAAATGGAAAACTGATCCTTGTTACAGCCATCAACCCCACACCCGCAGGAGAAGGAAAGACAACAACTACTGTAGGTCTGGCAGACGGTATGCAGAAATTAGGCAAGAAAGTTATGGTTGCCCTTCGTGAGCCATCTCTGGGACCTGTATTTGGTGTTAAGGGCGGCGCTGCAGGCGGCGGATACGCACAGGTAGTTCCTATGGAAGATATCAACCTGCACTTTACCGGCGACTT
>DWUY01000114.1 GCA_019120515.1 Candidatus Blautia avicola
GAAGAGGCAGTTCACTGGAATGCCAAAACTGCTTTTTCGTTTACCCCATCATCGATTCTAACCTAAAGAATTTATGGAAATTGTGAATTGGCTTTTTCCTTATCTGGAATCAGCCGGAAAATGACAGAAAAAGCCTGCCAAAGTTTATCTGATACAATAAGGAGAGCGGACAGAGAATGTTTCGCTCTTTTTTCTATATGAAAGAAGATAGCAAGGAAATATGACAAGAAAATCCTGTGGTGCTATAATGGAGAAAGATGGGCAAAATTCATATTCAATATACAGGAGGAGATTCAGATGGCAAAAGAAGTGCATAAAATTTTGTGGGATGTTCTTGATAATGGTCGATTTGAACTGATATGGGATGATGCACCAGTTTTAGGTGCATATGCCCAGGCACAGCATATCGACGGCCGGCTGATAGACACCAGAGAGGCAAAAATGACGGAAAAGACATGTCTTCCTGACGGATGGAAACTGGTATATTCTTCTGAAAATAATCTAATGCTGACGGAATATCTCCGGGTTACGGAGGAGGGCGTGCCCACTGCAGTCTGCGAACTGTCAGAGAAGGGAAAGAAGGTTGAAACTTCCAGACTGGTACCGCTGATCTTTTGCGGTCCGGAAAATAATACAAAGAAAATCTGGAAAAGCCTCTGGACTCAGATGCTCCTGGTGCCATACGATAACACCATGTGGACCAGATATGAGGCTCAGCCCCTGAAACCGGGAAGAAGAAGCTATGACCTGACGGTGATTTTTGATGAGTCTTCCAGAGAAGGACTGCTTGTGGGCGCTATGGATTTTTCTGTATGGAAGAATGGGCTGACCTGTTCCGGATATGATGCGAAAACATTGTATGCGGAAAGCGGAGTGGCAGACAGGGGAACCCATGATACCATGCCTCATGGAAGTCTGTCAGGCAGCAGTGTGGCCTCAGCGCCATTTTGTATCCTTTACGGTCCTGACTTTCGGAGACTTCTGGAGTGGTACGGAGATCTGCTTTCAAAGGACCGGAAACTTACATGGGATAATGGAGTGCCCTTTGGATTTAACAGTTGGGCCGGACTGGAATTCCGGCTGAATGAGGAAAATTTCCGGAATACAGGAAAATTCCTTGGCGATACACTTCGCCCTGCCGGCTATGAGAATCAAGGCTGCAATTATGTAAATATGGATAACGGATGGCAGAACCTGAACACCAGCAGATTAAAAGATCTGGTAGAAGAACTTCATGAAAACGGACAAAAAGCAGGAATCTATGACGCTCCGTTTATCTTTTCCGAAGAAGATGCAAGTAAGGAAATCCCCGGTGCTCCGGGACATAGATATGAGGAGATCCTGCTCAGAGATGATCAGGGCCACGTTCTTCCTAAATTGGATGGTTCTTATCCTTTGGATATAACTCATCCGATATGGAAGCAACAGATGAAATGGAAATTGGACCGGTTTGTGGAATGGGGATTTGATTATCTTAAGATGGACTTCTTAAGTCATGGAGGTATTGAGGGGTGTCATTATGATAAGAGCATCCGGACAGGGCGTCAGGCCATTGCGGTGGGGTATCAGTGGATCATGGATAACCTGTCGAAAGAGCGGATCGGAAGAGACTTTTTTATCAGTCTCTCTATTGCGCCCCTGTTCCCTCACGGATATGGACATGCAAGACGTTTTGCCTGTGATGCTTTTGGAAGAAATGAGGATGTGGAATATACCCTGAACGCAGAGACATATAGCTGGTGGCAGAACGGCAGGCTTTATTCCTTTAACGATCCGGATCATATCTGTCTGCTTCGGAGCTTTGAAATGGAGCGGGACAGCTCTTTAGGAGAAGCCAGGGCCCGTTATACAGCCTCTGTGATCTCAGGCACTGTGATGATGCTCAGCGACGATTATGAGCGGCCGGAAGCAAGGGAGCGTGCTATGCAGCTGGCTACCAACCGGGAAGTTAACGAAGTGGCACGATCCGGCGTGGCATTCTGTCCTGTTTCCAGCAACGGCGGTTTTGCCTGTGATACATATACGGCAGTGATCAACGGGAAACACTATCTTGCGGTGTTCCACTGGGAGGATACCAATGAAGTGAAAGAAGTGGATCTTTCCAGGGCACAGCTTACTCCCGGCACGGTGTGGAAAGAACTTTGGAGCGGAAAGATCATGCAGGATGAACAGGGGATCCTGAAATGGGACGTAGAGGGATGTGATACCATTCTGCTCGAAGAGGTGACAGAAAATACGCAGCAGAAATCCTAAAAAATAAGATGGACATCCATGTCTAATTGAAAGAATGGGGCATTTTCTCGCTTTGTGTCGTGTTCGAAAATTTATGCCAGTGGTATTCTGTCGGTGAAAGGAGGAAAAGAGATATGGATCAGATGAAAATCGGAACTTTTTTGAAAGCGCTCCGGAAAGAGAAGGATTTGACCCAGGAGCAGCTTGCAGAACAGTTAAATATTTCCGGAAGAACCGTATCACGTTGGGAGACTGGTAAAAACATGCCCGATATCAGCATTTTAGTTGACCTGGCAGAATTTTATCATATTAGTATCCCTGAAATCATCGATGGAGAAAGGAAAAGCGGGAGGATGCATGAAGAAGTAAAGGAAACAATATTAAAATTATCGGATTATACAGAGACAGTAAACCAGAAGATAAAGAAGAGATTATTTTTGCTGACGATCATTGCATTACTGGGAATGATTGCATTTATAGGAATTGAACTATCGGGCTTAGGTATAGCAGACAGTTTGTATGAGCGTATAGCAGGGGTAGGTCTTGGATTAGCCTTTGGTATGTTAGTTGTGAATGCAATGTATTTATCCGGTATTCTTGGGAAAATAAAAGCAAGAAAGATGATGCATAGAAATACTCAAAAAACAAACATTTAGGGAAACATCGCAACGGGAGCCTCATGAGGAGGCTCTCTTCTTTTTCACTATTTTCGCAACAAGAAAGAGGCTGCCAAATGAGTATGAATGCTCGCTTGGATCTCCGCTTTATGATATAATAAGCAAAAGTGAATTTTCTGAAGAAAAATAAAGATGAGATTTATATATACTGATGGTAATGATCCTGATTTTATTGAATTATGCCGCGGTTTAGACAGCTTCTTAAATGAAATTGCAGGCGGAGAAGAAAACCGGGCAAAATATGTTCTGTATAATTTGCGTGAGGATATTCACGATGTGATTGTTGTGTAAGAAGATGAAATTGTAATATTCTGTATTTTGAAAATGGTGATGTAATATGGATAGTTGGTTTACAGTAGAAGAGATTGACAGTGACACATTTGCTATTAGCGAATATAAACACTGGGAAGAAACACACTGTTATCTGGTCTGCGGAACAGAAAGAGCTGTTCTGATCGACACTGGTCTGGGAATATCTGATATCAGGAAAATCGTGGATGGGCTGACCTCTCTTCCGGTTATGGTAGTGACCACCCATGTCCACTGGGACCATATTGGAGGACATAAGTATTTTGAGAATATTGCAGTCCATGAAGCAGAAAAAGACTGGTTATCGGTTCAATTTCCAATCCCGTTACAAACCGTAAAGGATATCTTATCCTCCCGTCCCTGTGATTTCCCGGAGGATTTTGTCCTTGAGGATTATCAGATATTCAGAGGAATGCCCCGGAAGATTTTACAGGATGGTGATCGTCTGCCATTGGGAAACAGGCTGCTGGAAGTTATCCATACGCCGGGTCACTCTCTAGGATACTGTTGTTTCTATGAGCCGGAGCGCAGATATTTGTATTCCGGTGACCTGATATACAAAGGCTGCCTCGACGCTTTCTATCCATCTACAGATCCACAGCTGTTTTGGCAGTCAGTAAAGAGGGTCCAGTCTTTAGAAATAAGGCGGATTTTGCCTGGTCATCATCAGCTGGCTGTCCAGACAGATATGATCAACAGGATTGAAGAAGCATTTCAGGGTTTGGCAGATAAAGGAAAGTTAAAACAAGGCAACGGTATTTTTGACTATGGAGACTTTCAGATACATATCTAGCCTTTTGATTATACAGGATTTAAAATAAATTTTAAGGGGTTGGTATTATGAAAGGCTAGAAAGAAAAA
>DWUY01000115.1 GCA_019120515.1 Candidatus Blautia avicola
TCGTCCTTCTTACTCCTATTCGTTTGATGATTTTTTTTATTTTCTTAACCAAAAGGAATCTCTCTCTTTCATTTCCAGTTCTGTAAGTTTCTTGTTCAGGATAAAAAGCAGTTTATACAGTACTACTGTGACCAGAACTGTATAAATTGCCTCTGGAATAATAATTCTCCGGATATAAAAAAGTATGTCTGTCCTGCCCCGGAGAAGGAACTGAAATCCGTAAACAGCCAGACCATAGAGGATATCTCCCACTGCCACCAAAAACATCGGCACCCGGATCTCCTCATCATAAAAGATCTTCGTACAGCACCCGGCTCCGTATCCGATACACAGATAGATCAAGGCATAGAAGCCCAGGAGATTTCCGTAGAAGATATCCTTTAGTATCCCGCAGAGGAATCCGGTCCAGATGCCGGTGATCTTTCCCTGCATAAAACCAAAAGAAATAGTGGCGATCAGTAACAGATTCGGTACGATGGAGCCGATAGCCAATCTCTGGAAAACCGTAGTCTGCAGGATAAAACAGGCCAGGATTACCAGGATACAGAGCAGTTTTCTTCTAATCCTCATTTATGAATCCCCTTTCTGCTGTTTCAGCTCCTTGATCACCAGGACTTCCCGGATATGTTCAAAATCCACCACCGGGGTAAGAGTTCCTGTTTTTGTCAGATTATTGGGATCTTCCTGGATCTCACTGACATAGCCGATAAGGATCCCGGGAAGAAATTTTTCGCTGACATCAGAGGTTACGATCTTTTCTCCCTCCTGGATCTTGTCATCATTATCTTTCAGATGGATAAACTGAAGTTTTCCCTCATTGATCAGACGGAGATCTCCCGACACGATACAGCGGTCTGAAGTACTCATAGTCATAGCGCTTACGTTGCTGGAATCATCAATAATAGATCTGACTGTAGCCCAGCTTTTTCCCACTTCTGTAACGATGCCTACCAGGCCGCCTTCTGTGATCACATTGCAGTCCACCTGTATCCCGTCATCGGTCCCTCTGTTTATAGTAAATGTAGAAAACCAGTTTTCATCATCCATTGCGATGACCTGTGCCGCTACTTTGTCGTATTCACTGTACTGCTGATCCAGATCATAAAGCTGTTCCAGCCGGTCCAGCTCATCCAGATCCTGTGTGAGCTGACTGTTCTGGGCGGTAAGCTCATCCACTTTATCCTGGAGCTGCTGATTTTCTTCCACCAGCTTCTGCTTGCTCTGAAGTCCCACAGTCGCACCGTCCAGCGCTGTACCGATACTGTTTATCCCCTTCTGAAAAGGGATAACAGCGTAGCCCACGATATTCTTTACAGGTCCTGCGGGAAGTTTTACGGCAGCCGCCAGAGCCATGAGACTTAGGCAGACCAGGATCATAATGATCAGAATATGTTTGCTTTTTATCACCCAGTTAAATTTTTTCTTCATTCTCAAAACCTCAGCTTTTTCCTTGTTATCTCACCCATTTTTGCAGAGTGCGGTTTCCCATGATCCCTTTCAGGCCCTCCACGGTACAATACTCGTAATAATCTGACAGCCGTATCTTTTTTCCGGTTTCCTGTTTCAGGAACCATTCCATACCCGGTATCCGACTGGTGCCTCCGGCCACAAAGATCCCCTGATCTTCGATACTGTTCCGTATCTGAGGGGGGATCCTTTCAAGAAAGAGCAGGATTTCATCACATACATTCCTGATAGGCCCCTTGATAGTTTCATATATCAGATCAGAAGGAACTATCTGTTCTCTGGGCAGGCCGCTGAGACTGTCTACACCAGTTATTTTTCTGGCTTCCCCGGGATCTTCCTGCAGATAAGCCAGAGAAAATTTCAGGCGCCGGGCCGTACGGTTGCCAATGTGCAGATTGAAACATTTCCTCACCTCATTGACAATTCCGTCATTCAACTGTTTTCCTCCAAATTCCAGAAGTTTGCTCACTACTACTTTCCCCAGTTCGATGACAGAAATTTCCGTACTCTGAGCGCCGATATTGACGATCATAGTCCCTTTCGTATGAAGGATCGGCACTCCCAGCGCTACTGCGTCAGCTATCGTTTTATCTACCATATAAACTTTGTTTTTTCTGTTGGAATTTCCGATAGTATAGTAGGCTCTCTTATCAATTTCGGACAGATCCGAAGGTATGGCAAGATAGAGGCTGCAGCCCAGCAGGGCCTGTGCATCTGCTTTTTCCAGCAAAGCCTTTAAGACCATTTCTGTGTGATCGATATCTGCGATCTTGCCCCCAAGAACAGGTGAGATCACAGACACATTAGAAGGATTTTTTTCAAAAATCTCGTATGCGTCATTGCCCACAGCCAGGACCTGATCCCGGTTGCGGACTGCTATCATGTTTTTTTCCGTTATTATAGTATCCTGGCTCTGTGAATAGATCTTTACCAGACTGCTTCCCAGGTCTACTCCAAACGCTTTATGCAACGGCATCTTCATGCTCCCCTTTGTCTATCATTAAAAAATCCCCCTTTGACGAAAACTCAGGAACCGGTGATCTCCGATGATGATATGGTCGATCAGAGGGATCCCAAGGATCTCCCCCGCCCGGCTCACCCTCTGCGTAAAATCCATATCTGCCCGGCTGGGAGCCGGATCTCCGCTTGGATGGTTATGTACCAGCAGGATCCCCACCGCATGATAGGAAACCGCTGTGAGAAAAATTTCTCTGGGATTTACCAGAGAACTGTTCACCGTTCCTTTAAAAACCATTTCTTCCCCCAGAAGATGGTTTTTCGTATCCAGCATCATACAGATCAGCAGCTCCTGTTCTTCATGACGGAGCCGCTCCATATAATATTGCGCAATGGTTTCCGGCTGATTAAAAGAAAGGCCTTTTCTGGCCGTAGCCCCCGCGATCCTTTTTGAAAGTTCTCCAATACATTTGATCTGGACCGCTTTTACCTTTCCCACCCCTTTCACAGACTGAAGCTGTGTAAGGCTTAGCTGATACAGACCCAACAGTCCTTCCTTGTTTCGGGAAAGATTCAGGATCTCATCTGCCATATCTACAGAAGGACACCCCTTTGTGCCTGTCCGCAGGAGTACGGCCAGCAATTCTCCATCGCTTAAAGCCTCTGGTCCTAAACGCAGACATTTCTCATAAGGTCTGTCCTCTTTTGCCATATCCATTATTTTCTTCATTTTTTCTGATGCGATACTCTCTTCGGCATATAGTTTTCGCAGGTTCATTGTAGCACAGTTTGAAAATGATGTATATGCCTTAAAATAAATTTCTGATTTTTTTCACAATTGCTTCTCCCACTTTCAGACCGTCCATAGCCGCGGAAGTAATGCCTCCTGCATAGCCCGCGCCTTCTCCGCAGGGATAAATCCCTTCGATACCGGACTGGAAATCACCGTCTCTTGAGATCCTTACCGGTGATGAAGTACGGCTTTCTACTCCTGTCAGGACCATGTCTTCTCTGTCAAAACCGGGAATGATCTTCCCGAAAGCCTGGATTCCCTCTATCAGTGTCTCATTGATCTGTTCAGGGAAAAGCTTTCGCAGGTTTGCAAAATCCCACGCCCCTTTCGTACAGGGAGTGATCCGTCCCAGGCAGTCCGTTTCCCGGTTCCTGCGAAAATCTCCGTAGAGCTGAAGAGGGATCCTGCCTTTTCCAAGTTCGTAGGCTTTTTCTTCCAGTCTTCGCTGAAATTCTACTCCTGCCAGAGGGCCTTCTCCCTGAAAATCTTCCGGCGTCACCGTAACGATCAGCGCGCTGTTGGCGTTCTGGCTGTCTCTGTCGTGGTAACTCATACCGTTTACCGCCAGTCTGCCCGGTTCAGAAGAAGCATTAACCACATAACCCCCGGGACACATGCAGAAGCTGTAGATCCCCCGGCCATTTTTTCCCCGGTGCGTCAGCTTGTATGAGGCGGCCCCCAGATTTCCCGGGTCTTCCTTCCCGTACTGGTACCGATTGATCAAAGTCTGGGGATGTTCCGCTCTAAGGCCTACCGCAAAAGACTTTGGCTCCATAGGGATCTTTTTTTCTTCCAGTAATTTGAAGGTATCTCTGGCGCTGTGTCCTACAGCCAGCACCACAAAAGGCGAAAGGATCTTCTCCTGTCCGTTGACCACCACGCCCCGGACTTTTCCCTCTTCTATCAGGAAATCTGTAACTTTGCTGCAGAAACGGACTTCTCCCTGGCGCTCCTCGATATATCTGCGGATGGTCTTTACGATCTCTACAAGTTTATCTGTTCCCAGATGAGGTTTCTGGACATACAGGATTTCTTCCGGGGCTCCTGCCCGGACAAAAATCTCCAGCACCTCTGTATTTCTTCCCTGGCTGTCTTTTACCAGGGTATTCAGTTTTCCATCGGAAAAGGTCCCTGCGCCTCCTTCTCCGAACTGGACGTTACTCTCTGTATCCAGCTCTCCTGTTTCCCAGAAACGGTTTACTTTTTCTATTCTCCGGTCCGCGTCGTCTCCACGTTCCAGAAGAATAGGCCGCAGCCCTGCCCGGACCAGATAATAAGCGCAGAAAAGGCCCGCAGGCCCGCTTCCTATGATCACCGGACGGCAGGTCTCCAGATCTTTCTGTGTAATTCCGTCCGGAAGACACAAATAGGAAAACTTTTTTCTATTAGTTAACATAACATTTTTATTGTTAACTTTTTTTAAGACTTTATTTTCTTTTTTTACAGAAGCATCTATCGTGTATACAAAATACAATTCTGGTTTTTTTCTGGCGTCCAAAGACCGCTTCCGGATCTTCCAGGACTGAAGCTCCTGGGAAGAAATATTCAGTGTCTTTACTATTTTTTTCTCCAGATCTTCTCTTGTATGGGATACCGGCAGTTTTACCTGCTGTAAAGTCAGCATGAAAATTCCTCCTCTCCTTTTTGGCCATTGTCGCCGGCCGCGTTTTTCCCCGCCACAGCTCCTGTACTCCAGGCCCACTGCAGGTTATAGCCGCCGCAGATACCATCGGCGTCCAGGATCTCGCCGGCCAGATACAGCCCCGGCACCTTTCTGGATTCCATGGTTTTGGGATCAATTTCCTCTAAAGGAACACCTCCGGAACATACCTGAGCCTGGTCATAGGATTTGCTTCCCACGATCTGTACGGGAAATTCCTTTATCTTATGAGCCAGGCCGGAAATATCCGGCTTTCCCATCATCAGCACCTCCGCCAGTTTCTGAGGCAGCAGGCCGATTAGAAGCTGTTTTACAGATTTATATGGGCACTGTTCCTGTCTGGATTTCAGGAATCCCTCCAGTCCTCTCTGATCAAAATCCGGAAGAAAATCCAGGAGAATGGTAACCTGCACCCCTTCCTCGATCAACCGTACAGCTCTGCCGCTGATCTGGAACACAGGGATCCCGGAAATCCCATAATCTGTCAACTGGATCTCTCCCTGAGCCTGGTCAAAGATCTGTCCCTCCGCCATAAGAGAGACTCTTCCTTCTGTACGGACCCCCGCCCACTTAGAAAACCAGTTTCCTCTGCCTTTCAGAGGGACCAGGGCAGGCAGAGGGGGAATGATCTTATGTCCCAAAGCTTCCGCCAATCCATAGCCGCTTCCGTCCGCTCCCTGTATGGAAGAAGCCCGGGAGCCGGCTGCCAGGATCACTGTATCCGCCGGATAGCTCCAGGTTTCTGTGAATATCTGAAAGCCTTGTCCGTCTTTGCGGATCTCTTTTACATGTTCCCTGCATTTGATCTTGACTTTCCGGTATCTGGCCTCCATCTCCAGCAATTCCTGGACACTGGAAGCCTGCATGCTGGCCGGATAAAGATACCCCTCTCTGTTTTTCGTATAAACGCCGATCTGAGAAAAAAACCGGATAGTGTCCTGAAGAGAAAAACCCTGGAGGATCTCCCAGGCCAGGATTCCCGACAGACTGTGATAACAGGAAGGCTCCTGATGGATATTGGTCAGATTACATCTTCCGTTTCCTGTTGCCAGAATCTTTCTCCCTGTTTTTTCATTATGTTCCAGAAGAGTTACTTCGCCCCCTTTCCTGGCTGCCATAACAGCAGCCATCAGTCCCGAAGCTCCTCCTCCGATAATACAGATTTTTCTTTTTTCCATATAGGCTCCTATTCCTCCGGAAGGGTTACCAGTTTCTTATCCGCCAGCTTCTGAAGGGACATAAGAATGCCCAGCTTGGCGTGATACCAGGTCAGACCTCCCTGAAAATATACCGTATATGGCGGCTTAATAGGACCGTCCGCGGACAGTTCGATAGAAGAACCGGAAACAAAAGCCCCCGCCGCCATGATCACGTCGCTGTCATATCCGGGCATTGCCCAGGGTTCCGGTTCCACATAGCTGTCTACAGGAGCTGCCGCCTGGATCCCTTTACAGAATTCAATGACGCCTTCCGGAGTGCCGAAGGTTACCGCCTGGATAATATCGTGACGGTCTTCTTTGCCATCCGGCGTAACGGAAAATCCCAGACGCTCATAAATGTTCGCTGCAAAAATAGCTCCTTTCAAAGCTCCGGCTGTTACAGAAGGCGCCAGGAAGAATCCCTGGAAAAAGGCGGAATTTACTCCTAAAGTAGCTCCCACTTCTTTCCCAAGGCCTGGACAGGTCAGACGATAAGCGGCGTTCTCCACATATTCTTCCTTTCCTGCGATATAGCCGCCGATGGGAGCCAGGCCGCCTCCCGGATTCTTGATCAGAGATCCCACTACCAGATCTGCTCCTACATCGCTGGGTTCCAGTCTTTCTACAAATTCTCCGTAGCAGTTGTCTACCATACAGATCACATCTGGTTTGATCCCTTTAATAAAGGAGATCAGTTCGCCGATCTGAGCTACGGAAAAGGTGGGGCGGGTCAGATATCCCTTGGATCTCTGGATCTCCACCAGCTTTGTTTTTTCATTGATGGCCGCCCGGATCCCCTCATAATCAAAGGTTCCGTCCTCTAACAGTTCCACCTGACGGTAAGTTACCCCGTACTCTGCAAGGGAACCTTTAGAAGGCCGGATACCGATCACTTCTTCCAGAGTGTCATAAGGTTTTCCCACCGGAGAGAGCAGCTCGTCTCCGGGGCGGAGATTTCCAGCAAGCGCCACTGCCAGAGCGTGAGTGCCGCAGGCTAAAAGAGGCCGCACAAGGGCAGACTCTGTATGAAAGGTATCTGCGTACACAGCTTCCAGAGTATCCCTTCCCAGATCATTATAACCATATCCGGTAGAAGGATACAGACAGGCCTCGCTGACTTTATTTTTCTGCATGGCATGAAGAACCTTCAGCTGGTTATACTCTGCGTTTTTATCAATCTCCTCAAAACGGCTTTTCAGTTCTTCTTCAATTTTATTTCCATAGGCCAGTACCTGAGGGCTGATCCCCAGTTCCCGGTACATTGTTTCCATATCACCCATTTACAGAATTCCTCTTTTCTTACAGTTTTCCAATATATATTCTAAAATTTTCTTATCGTCGTATTCAAAATCCGGCTTGTTTACCCAGATCACGTCTTTTTCTCTGCGGAACCAGGTAAGCTGCCGCTTGGCAAAATGCCGGGTATCTCTTTTCAGGATATAAACCGATTCTTCTAAGGTACACTCTCCTTCCAGGTAAGCCAAGATCTCCTTATATCCCAGCCCCTGCATAGAGACCATATCTCTGGTATAGCCCATCTGGGCCAGACGGCGGACCTCTTCAACAAGACCTTTCTCCAGCATCTGGTCTACCCGGCGGTCAATCCTCTCATAGAGTCTGTCCCGGCGGTCATTTAAAACAAAATATGCGGTATTATAGGGAGAAAGTTTTTCTCCCTCCCTTTCATTGTGAAGAGAAATCTTCTCTCCTGTCAGTTCATAGTATTCCAGCGCCCGGATCACACGTTTTATATTATTGGGATGGATCTTTTGGGCAGATTCCGGATCTTTCTGTTCCAGAAGCTGATGAAGGTATTCTCCTCCTTTTTCTTCTGCCGTCTTTTCCAGTTCCGCCCTTACAGAGGATTTCTCCGTATCCTGGGAAAAGTCAATATCCTTGACCACTGCCTGGATATAAAAACCGGTTCCTCCCGTAAGGATAGGAATCTTTCCTTTCGAATAGATCTTTTCCATAGCCTCCTTGGCCATTTCCTGGAAACGGACCACATGAAATTCTTCACTGGGTTCCAGAACATCAATGAGATAATGAGGAACTCCCTCCATCTCTTCCTCTGTGATCTTGGCAGAGCCGATATCCATATGCTTATATACCTGCATGGAATCTGCTGAGATGATCTCTGCGTCTGCCGCTTTTGCCAGAGCAATAGAAAGACTGGTCTTTCCCACTGCTGTAGGGCCCGTCAGTACGATCAAAGGCTTTTTCAAAAAAATCACCTACACAATTCTCTTAAATTTCTTTTCCAGCTCGTATTTGGTCATAGATATGATCGTAGGTCTTCCGTGAGGACAATTATAAGGATTCTCCAGCCCCAGCAGCTCGTCAATGAGCTGGTCCGCCTCTTCAAAAGAAAGGGTATTGTTTCCCTTTACCGCCGCCTTGCAGGCCGCTGTAGCGATCCTTCCTGCGATGATATCCAAAGGCTGCCTGGAATTTTCATTTTCCAGGCTGTCCAGGATCTCCACGAAAAGGTCCTGGACAGAGATCCCGTATATATTTGCGGGAACTCCATGTATGCTGTATTCTCTGCCTCCAAATTCGGAAATCTCAAATCCGAATCGCCGAAATACTTCTATATGAGTTCTTAAAAGCATGTCTTCCTGAAGGTTCAGAGAGATTACCTGGGGAGGAGACACCATCTGGGTAGTCACTTCCCGGGTTTCAAATTCTTTCATAAACCGCTCATAGAGAACTTTTTCATGGGCGGCGTGCTGATCGATAATATAGAATTTATTATCATATTCC
>DWUY01000116.1 GCA_019120515.1 Candidatus Blautia avicola
GTCTGCATCTTTTTCACCTTTTCCGGCCAGTCCAGTTTGTCCAGATCATTTAAGAGACGGTCTGCGTATTTTGTAATACGGAGCATCCACTGACGAAGGTTTTTCTTGGTTACTTCCGCACCGCAGCGCTCGCATTTTCCATTGACTACTTCTTCGTTTGCAAGGCCGGTCTTACAGGAAGGACACCAGTTAATAGGGAATTCTTTCTCGTATGCCAGTCCGGCTTTAAACATCTTCACAAAGATCCACTGGGTCCACTTGTAGAACTTGGGATCTGTAGTATTTACTTCTCTATCCCAGTCATAGATAGCGGCGATATCCTGGATCTGTCTCTTAATATTCTTGATATTCTCTGCAGTAGATTTTGCAGGATGTACGCCCATCTTAATGGCATAGTTTTCTGCCGGAAGACCGAAAGCGTCCCAGCCCATAGGATGGATCAGGTAATATCCGTGCATTAATTTATAACGGCTCCAGACATCAGAGATCACATAGCCTCTCCAGTGTCCTACGTGAAGTCCGTTTCCTGAGGGATATGGGAACATATCCAGACAATAATATTTGGGTTTCTTTCCATCATCTACATTCACTGGTTTTTCATCCCAGATCTTGCGCCATTTTGCCTCAATGGCCTTATGATTATATGGTACTGCCATTTTTCTTTTCCTCCTTGTTCTTCCTGCCGGTTTTGGTACTGCCGGCAATACAAAAGCCCTCTCTTCTCCAGCTAGAGACGAAAGGGCTTAACATTCCGTGGTACCACTCTAATTCACAGATCATATACTTCTGTGCACTCATTATTTCTGTAACGGGAAATCCCGCCCGCATCTACTGATCCGATCCGGAAGGTTCGATTCGGGAACTCCAAGGCCAGTTGGGAAGCTTACGTGACTGCCTCGCACCAGACGGCAGCTCTCTTGACACGCAGGGTTTCTTAATAATCCTTTTCGCAGTCTTTGCTTGTAAAACTATTACACATTTTACTCAGGGATCCTCTTTTTGTCAACCCCTTTTCCTTCCACAGCCGCCATTCTGCTCATATATGATCTTTCAAGACGCCTCTGTTTCTTCGGTATCCTGAGATTCCCCCTGGTCATCTTCTGAATCCGAAGAGTCCTTCTGAGGCTCCTGACCTTCTAATTGAGTCACTGTACAGATCCTGTCTCCCTGCACATACCGCAGAGAAATCTGATCTCCCAGATCATAGCCGACGATCTCAGGGAATTCTATCACCGGAACATCAAAGATCTGATCCTGGCCTTCTAATGTGATATAAAAATGTGAGTTGCCGTCCAGCACTGCCTGAGCCATCCGGTAGATCACCCCTTGTGCGGTAAGATCATTCTCTGAAGCTCCGCTCATGTCGATGCCGCTGCTTTCCAGCAGATCTTCATAATTCTTCTCACATTCCTGGACCGTATCTCCAATCGCCACATTCTGATATTTCTGGACATTGACCATAGCGTATTTTTTCACCAGACCGGCCCCGTCCTTTAGCGCCATGAAGTAGGTGGGCTGATCGGAAATATTCAAAAGCAGGGGAAATGCCGCCGTATACTGCAGGTTCTGGACCTGACCTTCCGCAGAATCCATGGCAGACCGCTCCTGGGCGCCCTCGCAGGCATAATACCTGGTTTCCATAGTCCTCTGGTTCATAAGAACAAACCCTACATTAGATTTGTCGCCGCTTACAGAAGTTACTCCGGTATAAACCCACACATCATCATCCAGGGCCAGATAATTATATCCTTCTGTTGTCTGAAGACAGCCTTTCTGACCCAGTACGCTGTTTAAAAATCCATTCTGGAGCATACCATGATAGTCGTAAAGTTCAACAAGAAGGTCGGCTGGATAGGCCCTGTCTACCCATTTGGGACAATCCTCGATCTTCAGATCCTGGCACTCTCCTGTCTGGGCGTTGCACAGCACTACTCTTCCTATGGTCTGTCCCCCGAAAAGTCCGATATTAAACTTTTTCACCGGACAGATCCAGTAAGGGGTTCCCTCGTCATCGATCTCAAAACTTAACTGGTCGAACATATACGTAGGATACTTAAACCGCAGATGGCGGTAGATATTCCGGTTAAAGTATTCAGACTCAGAATATTTGATCCCCTTATCCAATTTTACCAGCTCTGTATTCTGAGTAGCCATATCGATAAGCACATAGGCCGGGATCCCGTCTTTCTGGTTGGTCAGCCACTTAATGGGGCTTGCATATACCAGAGGGCTTATCCGATAAGGCTGTTCTTTGTAGTTGATCTGGGAATAAAGGCCGCTTACCTCAAACTGAGAGACCATGTCTACCATGCTTCCCATCTTACGGTTTCCTAACAGCTCTGCCGAATCTTTATCCAGAAGAGGGATCTGATCATAGCTGATCTCCTTGATGTCATCCGCAAAATTTCTTTCCTCCGGCTCCATCAAAGCCTGATATTTCTTCGCGTTGACGACCGGGGAAGATAACAGGGCTCCCGCTCCGTAAACAATTATGACAGCCAGCAAAAGCACCAGTCCGCCCTTTAGTACCTTATCAGATCTCAGCTGGTAAATACTGGTGACTCTTTTCCGAAAGCCGTAGATCACAAGGATCAACAGCACCAGTCCCCCCAGAAAGACCCAGAATCCGCTTTCGTGGATATTCACAGCAGGAAGTGTCACATAATAGTAAATAAAGGCCAGAAGAATGACGATCAATCCTGCTCCGATCTTCTTTTTCATAAATCTTATACCATACCTTTCTACACAGTTCTTTTTGGTCTGTGTTGTACCATTGTAACACCGACTGGCCAGGTTGTCATTAAATTTCTTTCAGACATATCCGCTGGTACCTACGGGGCAGTCGCCCGACCGGCGTATCACGCAAAAAGAGACCGGAATTTTGAATTTTTCAAAAATTCCGGTCTCTCTGCCGCCGATTTCACTGTCGCTGTCTTCTATAGATTTTTTACAAATAGAGCCCGTATAGCGTTTAATACAGCCAGGATCATAACCCCTACGTCTGCGAAGATCGCCAGCCACATATTGGCGATACCTACAGCCCCAAGAGCCAGGCAGATCAGCTTAATGCCAATGGCAAACACAATATTCTGGTAAACGATCCTCAGACATTTTCTGGAGATTTTAATGGCTTTGGATATCTGCAAGGGATCGTCGTCCATCAGGACCACATCTGCCGCTTCAATGGCTGCGTCGGATCCCATAGCGCCCATGGCAATGCCTATATCTGCTCTTCCAAGTACAGGTGCGTCGTTGATCCCATCCCCCACAAAAGCCAGCTTTTCTTTTTCCCTTTTATTTTTTAAAAGTTCCTCTACCTTTTCCACCTTATCCGCCGGAAGAAGCTGACTGTATACTTCGTCAATCCCCAGCTCCCCTGCTACATGCTCCGCTACTTTTCCGGAGTCTCCGGTGAGCATGACAGTCTTGCGGACCCCTGCCTTTTTAAGGGCTCTAACGGCTTCTTTTGAATGAGGCTTTACAATATCGGAAATCACGATATGCCCCGCGTATTTTCCCTTTATAGCCATGTGGATAATGGTCCCAACCGAATGACAGCTCACATAGGGAATTCCTAAATGATCCATCAGCTTATCATTTCCTGCAGCCACTTCCATTCCATCGACCCTGGCGATGACGCCGTTGCCGCTGATCTCCTGGATATCTGTTACCCGGGACCGGTCAATTTCTTTTCCGTAAGCCTTCTGAAGACTTTTACTGATCGGGTGAGAAGAAGCGCTTTCCGCCAGCGCCGCGTATTCGATGAGTTTTTCATCTTCCATCTGGCTGTGATGGATACCGTTCACCTCAAAAACACCCTGGGTGAGGGTTCCTGTCTTATCAAAGACCACGATCTTTGTCTGGGAGAGCGTTTCCAGATAGTTGGAGCCTTTTACCAGAATGCCGGCATTACTTGCTCCTCCGATCCCCGCAAAGAAGCTCAACGGAATACTGATGACCAGAGCACATGGACAGCTGATGACCAGGAAAGTCAGGGCTCTGTAGATCCAGGTTCCCCAGCCCGGGGCCAGCCCCATAACGAATAATCTCACAAGAGGAGGGAGGAAAGCCAGGGCCAGGGCCCCATAGCACACCGCCGGAGTATATACCCTTGCAAATTTGGAAATAAAATCTTCTGATCTGGATTTTCTGGAACTGGCGTTTTCCACCAGGTCCAGGATCTTGGATACTGTAGATTCCCCAAACTCTTTCGTGGTACGGATTTTTAACACCCCTGTCATGTTGATACATCCACTGATGATCTCATCTCCGGCTTTGGCGTCTCTTGGGATACTTTCTCCTGTCAGGGCAGCCGTATTCAATGTAGAATTTCCTTCCAGGATAATTCCGTCAATAGGAACCTTTTCTCCCGGCTGCACAACGATCACACTGCCGATCTCCACCTCATCAGGATCTACCTTTTCCAGCTTACCCTCCTGCTCTATATTGGCATAATCCGGACGGATATCCATCAGATCGCTGATATTCCGGCGGCTCTTTCCCACCGCATAACTCTGGAACCACTCGCCTACCTGATAAAAGAGCATAACTGCAATGGCTTCCGTATAATCCCCGCTTCCCTCATAGATAGCCAGGGCAATAGCGCCTATTGTGGCGACAGCCATAAGAAAACATTCGTCAAACACCTGTCTGTTTTTGATCCCTTTGCCTGCTTTGATCAAGATATCATAGCCGACGATCAGATAAGGGATCAGGTAAAGTACAAATCTCAACCAGCCCGTTACCGGCAGGAAATTCAAAAGAATCAGAAGGGCCGCTGCTGCAAGAATACGGACCAGCATCTTTTTTTGTTTCTTATTCATAAGGATTCTCCTTCCTGAACACTTTGTTTATTAAACGATTATTTAATCGTTAAACATATAATATGCCTCCTGCCTGACTTCGTCAATACTTTGAATCAAGTTATTTCCAAAATGGATAAAATCATTTCCGATTGGGCTAAAAAGAGGCTGCCGCATTAATCAAAATCGAGAATATTTATACATTTTATTGCTCAGTCTGCACCGCTTTGGGCCTATGGTCTCAAAGCTATACTCGACAAATTCGCATAAAATGCATAAATATTCCTGAAATATGTTTTAATGCGACAGCCTTTTGATAATGGAGTATACGGGATTCGAACCCGTGGCCTCAACAATGCGAATGTTGCGCGCTCCCAACTGCGCTAATACCCCATGTGAAACTGCCCCGCACAGCCTGAAAGCTGTGCAAAGCAGTTTCTTTTTATAAGAAAGAGATTTAACGGATTAATACTTAATCTTCTTCTGCTTTTGCTCTTGCGGCAATTTCTTTTTCCTGGATATCGGAAGGCGCCTGCTCGTAACGGGCGAATTCATAGGAGAAGTTTCCGCTTCCGCCGGTCATAGAGCGAAGGTCTGTAGAATATCCATAGATTGAAAGCATAGGAACGTCTGCCTCAATGACTGTGTTTCCTTTGTGCTCTGTATCCGGGTTCATTCCCAGCACTCGGCCTCTTCTCTTATTCAGGTCTCCCATAACATCTCCTGTAAATTTGTCAGGAACACTGACTTTCATGGAAACGATAGGCTCTAAGAGTACCGGTGAAGCTTCCATAAAGCCCTTCTTGAAGGCCA
>DWUY01000117.1 GCA_019120515.1 Candidatus Blautia avicola
CGGGGAGCAGGGGATACTCTGGTCCCAAGTATTTTAAATCTGATCAGTATCTGGGGCGTGCGTCTGACCCTGGCCCTTTTACTGGTAGGCAGATGGGGACTCCATGGAGTGTGGACTGCCATGTGCATTGAACTGTGTGTAAGAGGACTGCTCCTTCTATTCCGCCAGCAGACCAGTAAGGTGGGATATACAAGATCAGCTGATGCAAAACATTGAGATTTACAGAAAACGGATTTCCAGCATTACAGGCTGATGATCCGTATAGGCAAAATCCGTATTTACTACAGTGACCCCGGAGATCTGTAGGTTGTCTGATACCAGAAAACCGTCCAGCACATATACCCGTCCTTTTTCCATAGAACCGTCATAAGGCCGGTCCAGAAGCCGGCAGGTAGGAAAGGCATCATCAGCGGCTATGGAAAAATGAGGAGGAAGAGACTCCTTTTCCAGCAGGCCGGGAGTCCAGTTTTTACTTTTTCGGAGAGGATATTTTTCCTCTCCTTTTATGATCTGGTTAAAATCTCCCCCGGCAATGACATAATTGCCCTTTTCATATTCCCGGGAAAGGATTTGGGAGAGCAGGCGGCTTTGACCCAGTTTTCCTTCCCCTTTGTCATAGGCTTCCAGATGAAAGTTGAAAAGGACCAGTTCCCTGGAACTGTCTTCTATAGGAATCCTGGTTTCCAGGATACACCGCTTCAGATTACAGGTTTTCACAGGCCAGGAGAAGGATTCGGGAAGAGACAGCCGTCTGGCTGAGCGGACTTTCAGTCTGGTAAAGGTACTAAGGCCGCTGCTCATTTTCCCAAGAGGAGGGAAGGGGTAGGGGATATAATCACATTTATAGTTCCAGGCAAAGATCCCCGGCAGCCCCAGGGCCCTTTCAAAATAACGGTGCTGATCTATATGGTAGGAGCGGGAAGAGTCCAGATCCACTTCCTGAAGAAAATACATATCCGCCTTCCGGATATCCAGGATTTTCCGGATCCCCTTCATATTTTTTACAACCTGTTCCCGGTTTCTGGGGCGGACCATTTTTCCTCCGTCCATGAAGAAATCCATGGTCCTGTCAAAACCTGCGAAGCCGATGTTCCAGGTAAGGAGCCGGAAGGAATCCTTCCGGGAAAGTGTCTGTCCGCCTTTCGGAACAGGGAGAGGCGTCTCTTTTTTGGGACGGTATTCCCGGAGAGTATACCAGGAAACTGCCCCAAGGACCAGACCTCCCCACAGGCCCCCTGCTTTTAATATGTTTTTAAACAAATGATTTTTCAATGGCTCTATTCTCCTTTGACTTTGATCCGTTCGGTCTGTTCTTTACAAAACTTATAGTAACACAAAGGGGAAGAACATTCCCCTTCTTTCGCAATTCTTTTCTTTCTTTTCTGTTAAATTTACGCAAAAATTCACAATTTCCTATCTTGACAAAGCTTTTCAATATGACTATGATAAGGAAAATGAAAGGATGTGTGGATTTCGTGAATACCCAGTGGGGAGAAATCTGCGACATCGAAAGAAAAAGGTAATGAGAAAGAGGAGTACGCTCCGGGAACTTGCAGAGAGAACAATTCATCGGCTGAAAGATTGTTTAAGGGAAAAGGGCGGAAGGTAGCTTTTGAACCGGAAGGCTGAAGGAGATTGCCAGGAAAGGGCGAGATTTGGTAGGGCTTCCCGGTTTGTCCCCGTTATAGGACCTTTGAGTGATAAATAAAGGTGGTACCGCGGCTTTGTCGCCCTTTGTAACTATTAAGAAGATGGTTATGGAGGGTATTTTTTATGTAAGGATACCCTTGTGGCCAAGAGGAGGAGATTATGAGCAAAGAGCTTGCAAAAACTTATGACCCGAAAGGTCTGGAAGACCGCATTTATCAGAAATGGCTGGATAACAAATACTTCCACGCAGAAGTAAATCCGGACAAGAAACCTTTTACCATTGTGATGCCCCCGCCAAACGTAACCGGACAGCTTCACATGGGACATGCCCTGGATGAGACCATGCAGGATATCCTGATCCGTTTTAAAAGGATGGAAGGATATGAAGCTTTGTGGCAGCCGGGAACAGATCATGCGGCCATTGCCACAGAGGTAAAAGTAACAGAAAAATTAAAAGAACAGGGAATCGATAAAGATGAGATCGGCAGGGAAGAATTCCTGAAATATGCCTGGGCCTGGAAAGAAGAATACGGTGGAAAGATCATCAATCAGCTGAAGAAGCTGGGTGCTTCTGCCGACTGGGACAGAGAGCGTTTTACTATGGACGAGGGATGTTCTAAGGCAGTACAGGAAGTCTTTATCCGTCTTTATGAGAAAGGTTACATTTATAAAGGCTCCAGGATCATCAACTGGTGTCCGGTATGCCAGACTTCCATTTCTGACGCAGAGGTAGAACATGAGGACCAGGACGGATTTTTCTGGCACATTAATTATCCCATCGTAGGCGAGGAAGGAAAGTATGTGGAGATCGCTACTACCCGTCCCGAGACTCTTCTGGGCGATACGGCAGTGGCGGTAAACCCTGAGGACGAAAGATATAAACATCTGGTAGGAAAGATGCTGAAGCTGCCACTTACCGACAGAGAGATCCCTGTGATCGCGGATGAATATGTAGATAAGGAGTTTGGAACCGGCTGTGTAAAGATCACCCCGGCTCATGACCCTAATGACTTTGAGGTAGGAAAACGCCATAACCTGGAAGAAATCAACATTATGAATGATGACGCCACCATTAATGAACTGGGCGGCAAATATGCCGGCATGGACCGGTATGAGGCCAGAAAAGCCATGGTGGAGGATCTGAAAGAGCAGGGACTTCTGGTAAAAGTAG
>DWUY01000118.1 GCA_019120515.1 Candidatus Blautia avicola
TCATTTCAACACGTCCATCCGAAGAAATTTTCTCCATGATAATTTTATTCATGGAAAAAGAGGTAAAGCAAAAATATATCATCAGCACAAAGGAAACGGAGAAAAGATACAGTGAATAAAATGAGAAGTTCCGTTTCAAATTCTTTAATGCTATCACAGTCAATTTCATATACCCACCCCCATTTACCGTTTTTCATCCTGACGGGCAGATTCCTGCATGATAGCTTCATAAAAACTACGACGATCTGCATGATGCCGTTGCAGCTCAGCTATGATGTGTCCGTCCTTAAAATAAAGGATACGATCCGTATAGCTTGCGGCATATGGATCATGTGTTACCATGAGGATCGTGGTTTTCAATGTCTGGTTGACCTCTGTCAATGCGGTAAGCAGTTCGGTGGCAGAACTTGAATCCAAAGCCCCGGTCGGTTCATCGGCAAAAATCAGAGGAGGACGTTTTACCATTGCACGGGCAGCTGCCACACGCTGTCTCTGGCCTCCAGATAATTCACTGGGATATTTATTCAATTGTGAGCCGATTCCAAACAGCTCAGCCAGTTTTGTGACTTTTTTGTCGATTTCCTTTGCTGGCTTGTGCAGCAGAGTCAGAGGAACTGCAATATTTTCACGTACCGTCAGGCTGTCAAGAAGAAAATATTCCTGAAAGATAAAGCCCAGATTGTTTTTTCGAAAATCAGCAGCCTGTTTCTGGCCCAGTTTTTCAATATGGGTTTTCCACATGATGATATTGCCGCTCGTAGGCACATCAATTGTTGACAGAACATTCAGCAAGGTGGTCTTACCAGAACCGGAAGCACCCATGATGCCCAGAAATTCCCCCTGCTCAACATCAAATGAGACATGATCAAGTCCTGGCTTCGGCTGGTTTTTATAAACTTTGGTTATGTCTGTAACCTGTAATAATGTACTCATATACATTCGCTCCTTTCTTGGTTCGAATCAAGTATAGTTGACAATAGAGGATATAGCATGAGTAATTCACGCAATTATGTTCTCGGACACTAATAAAGATTTGATATAATGCTTGAAAACTCAGAGTAGTATGTAGAGAGATGATTTGGTATAATTATGATATTAACAGATTGGAATTTATCTTTGGAGGAAGCTATGGATAATGGTTTTAGAAAAATAGGAGTTATTGACTACCAAAAATCAAAATATGCAAATCTTTTTATTATAGGAAGTTTTGTTCTTTCTATTTCTGTTGGTGCCATTATTATCGTTTTAAGTGATTCGACTTCAAATAACATTTTAAAAGGCCAATGGATCTTATTAGGATGTTTATGCTATATAATTATTCACGAAAGTGTTCATTTGATATTTATGAAGATTTTTTCCAAAGAGCGTCTGTGTCTTTCGCTTAAATTTCCGACTATATCCGTAGGAAGCAATGGTAAGTTCAGTAAACGCCAATTTATAATTATTGCTCTTGCACCTGTAGTTATTTTGGGAGTTGTCCTTGCCCTACTTATTACTTTTTGTTCGGAAAGTTATAAGTTTGTTCTATCCATTCTCCTGATTTTGAATTTTGCTGGTTCCGGTGGCGATTACCTTCAAGTTTTTGAAATGAGGAAATATTCTATGGATACATTTTTTCAGGATAATAGTATAGAAACTTCTATTTATAAGAAGAAATGAGATCCGATTATTATGAAAGGAGCGTAGTCTTATGGATGAATTAAAAACTATTATGAAGAAATTTGCTTCGTCAGGATGGGATTTGATAGCGGTTCCAGCTCAACAATGGCTAGATGGAAAAGGTGACAATGATACATTAGTATCGGCAATTAAGCAGGCTGACAAAGAATGTGGAACTTGTGGCTGTGAATTAGATCCATTATATAAAAGAGCACTGGAACTTTTATAAAAGTACAGCAGAACCAATTTTGCCAATATATCATGTTGTGATTCAACATTTATTGTCTGCAGACTATATCAGCTCTGCGTGTAATAAGAGGAAACATTATGTCAGATAAGATGCGCACTCATACGGATGGCAGGAATACTATTTTACAGCAGGATCTCACAATAAAAGAAAACCCTCCAGGAAGCGTGTTGGTAATCCATTTATTTATGGAAGAACAGTGTAGTATGCCTGCAAAGAACACGATGTTCTCTGCCATGGAAAGAAAGTATGAAGATGTTGATTGCATCACTTATAGTGAAAGTATGGCAGGCTTTGCTATCAAAAAATATGTATCTCGATTTAAGGATGCCAATGTATCTCCGCAGCTCATGATAACAGATTGTATGTCTGCAGAGGATTTTACGATTGATGATATTGCTATGTCTCAGATGTGGGACTGCCCTGACAGTAAAGAAATCTTCAGTAAATGCAGGTATCGGGTATGTGCTATGGATATGTTGACGGCCGGGATGGAATATAAGGAAAAAGCCAGACTGATCGTGGATTTCGTTGATGTACTGCTGGAATTGTATCCGGAATGCAAGACTGTATATTTTGAAAATTCCGGGAAAATGCTCAGCCGGAAGTCTATTGTGAATTCCCAGATGCCGCCGGATCGAAGATTTATTTATTATGCAGTAAATGTACGATATTTCAATATTCTCGGTGGTAACAGTATGTTGATCGATTCTCTGGGAATGAGTACACTTTTTTTACCGGACGTTCAGTTCCATTTTCATGGCATGGATCCCAATCCTGTATTCAGTTATGCTTATAACCTGCTTTCTTATATATATGATACTAACTGCCCGATTGAGTCAGGTGACAAGATTGACGGAATAAAAGAAGGAAAAATAAGCCCGGATGTTCAGTGGGAATGCAGATATGAGGATGCGTTGGTCCAGCCGGTAAGACTGGTGTTAGATGTGCATATGGGCGAGTATGCTTCTGGGAAACGGGCGGATTGATAGGATGAAAAGTAGGCAGAAAAGGCGATTCAGAAGCGGATATGTGGAATAGGACTTCAAAATTTCACCGATATTTGGTCCTACGGAAATCAATTAAGAAGTATTGACATAGGCAACAGTTTCAGTATAAAATAAATAACAATGTTATTTACAATGATGCTTGCAGCGGGGTGATCTAATGTCAAGAAAAGCAGGAAACATACCGGAAGAGACAAGAGCGGCTCTCTTAAAAGCAGCCACAGAAGAATTTGCTGAATACGGGTTTGAGAAATCATCCCTCCGGAGGATCTGCACCCGGGCAGGCGTGACTACGGGAGCTCTGTATGCTTCCTTTAAGGATAAGGACGATCTCTTTGAAAATGTCATAAAGCCGGTCACAGATCATATTGATTCTGTCATGGGAGAGCATTATGAGAGAGAGCGGACATCTGACTGCCAGAAACTTCTGGAGCCGGCAGGAGAGGAAGAGGACGTTAATGCAGTTCTGGCTCTCCTGCGGTATTATTTCCGGAACAGGCAGGTATGTTCCATCCTTTTCAGCCACAGGGAGCATCCGGCGGTGGCTGCGTTCTTTGACCGGCTGATCGGGCAGATTGACGCCCAGGGGAAAGCAGTGGCGGCTCTGATCCGGGAAGGAATCGGAGAAGGAAGCGGCGAGGAAATCGGAGACAAAAGCAGCAATGAGGAAGTGCCGGAATTTACGGCAGATACAATTCACTGGTTCTCTCATTTACAGGTTGATATGGTCTTCTATCTGATCGAGCATGAGACAGAAGAAAGGGAGGCAGAGATGCAGGCGAGAAATATGGTACGTTTTATGCGGGGCGGATTCTATGCACTGCTGCGCAAAGGAAGTTTAACAGATATAGCAAAAGAGAGATAAATGATAAGAAAGGACCTTTGGGTCCTTTTTAAATAACAATTAAGTAACAATGTTATTTAAGGAAAGGAGAAGATATGTTTATCTGTTTAAAAGATGCGGTAAAAAAATACGGAGAAGGAGAGGCAGCAGTCTATGCGCTGGATCATGCGGATCTTGTCATAGGGAAAGGAGAGATCTGTGTGATCCTCGGCCCTTCCGGCTCTGGGAAAAGTACGATGCTGAACATGCTGGGAGGGCTGGATACGCTGGATGCCGGAGACTTGACTATAGAGGGAAGAAGTCTGATCGGCCTGACGCCAAAGGAACGGACCTTGTACAGAAAAGAAGAGGCGGGATTTGTCTTTCAGTTCTATAATCTGATCCCGGACCTGACAGTTGAGGAGAATATCGAGGTGGTCTCAGATATCTCAGAATCTCCTCTTGATCTGAGCGAGGTGCTGGGAGCACTTGAACTGGAGCCGTACCGCAGACGTTTCCCACGGGAGCTTTCCGGCGGCCAGCAGCAGAGGGCGGCCATTGCAAGGGCTATGATCAAAAATCCCAAGCTGCTGCTCTGTGATGAGCTGACCGGTGCCCTAGATACCCGTTCCTCGAAAAATGTCCGGCAGTTCGTGGAGAAGATGAACCGGCAGTACGGTACCACAGTCGTGATCATTACCCATAATGAAGCAATCGCGAAAATGGCAGATCAGATTATCTGGATCCGGGACGGCAGAGTTGAGAAGAGCGTATTCAATGAAAAGAAGATTCCGGCGGAAGAGCTGGAGCTGTAAAGGAGGAGCAGAATGAAGCTGAGGAGAAGATACATCCGGAATATCCGGCAGAATTTGTCGTTTTATACAGCCTCCACCGTACTGACCATGGCGGCGCTCTTTCTGTTTTTCCTGTTTCATATCGCGGGAAATGCAATTCTGGATTTTGCAGATGAATTTTTTGAGAAACAGAAGCTGGAGGATGCTCATTTTACGACCTATATCCCGATTTCGGAATCGGATATTGAGGATATGGAAGAAGAGTATGGAGTCACTTTGGAAGCACAGTCTTATATAAATATTGATACCGACGGAACCACTGCACGGATATTCCAAAAGACACGGGAAGTGGATCTTTACGATGTGACAGAAGGAGAGGATGCAGATGAAAAAGGCGAGGTAATTCTGTCCGAAGGCTATGCCGTCAATATGGATATTTCTACAGGAGATCAGATCAGGATTGGAGAAGAAGACTACACGGTGACCGGTTTCTTCCAGCGGCCGGACTATTTGTACATGCTGGAAAATGAGGACGACTCGTATAAGAATATCTCTACCTTTTTCCTTGCATATATGAGTGAGGAAGACTTTGCAGAACTTGGAGAGCCGAACTGCCAGTATCTGGTTCGATACAGCGGAGATAACGACAGATACAGCGGAAATGACGAGAAGGCTTTCCGAAAGGCAGTCAATGAGAAATATCATATGCACAGCTATACTTCAGCGGAAGAAAACCAGCGGATTGTAATGGTACGCTCACAGGCGGAGATGTTTCTGATCATGTCGTGGATGCTCCTGTGCATCCTGCCTCTTGTGGCGGTGGCGCTGATCTGTATCATTATCAGCAGAAAGGTAAAGACAGAGCAGCAGATGATCGGAACGCTTTCTGCTATGGGGTACACCAGAACACAGTTAGCCCGTCATTATGCCGGATTTGCAGCCATTCCCGGCATCATCGGCGGCGTCCTGACTTCAGTGGTCACGGCAGTTGCTGCTCAGCCATACGGGGAACTGGGGCTTACTGATTATGAACCAATGCGGATCTCCTGCAGCTTGAACTGGCATGCGGTTGTTTTAGGAATCACCGTACCTACTGTTATGTATGTTCTCGCGGCGCTGTTCTCGGTAAGGCGCCTGATGAGACAGAATACAGTGCTGCTCTTAAATGGAAGTGCGGACGGAGGCAGGCGGAAGCTTCGTAAGGTACTTGCCGGGAGGAAGCTGTCTTTTCGCCTCAAATTCGCTGTCCGCTCATTGATCGGAAGTCCGGCGAGAAGCTTTGTCGTTTTTCTGGGAGTTTTCTTGGGCAGCTTTATCATGCTGACAGGATTCTCCATTTATG
>DWUY01000119.1 GCA_019120515.1 Candidatus Blautia avicola
CTTACTTACCGGAACTGGGATTTCTGCCAGATCCAGTATAATTATGCGGATACGGATATCCAGGCAGGAGACAGAGGTTATGACCTGGCAGAAGAGCTGGGGATCCCCATGGTGATCATGGAGCCTGTAAAGGGAGGCTCTCTGGCTTCTCTTCCTGCGGAAGTAACTGCGCCCTTTAAAGATTATAATCCTGAAGCAAGCACCGCTTCCTGGGCTTTGCGCTGGGTAGCAAGCAAGCCCAATGTCAAAGTGGTATTAAGCGGAATGTCTACGCCGGAACAGGTAGCAGATAATCTCCAGACTTTCCAGAACTTCCGGCCTCTTTCTCTGAGAGAAAAAGAACTGGTTGCAGAAGTTTCCCAGTTGATCAAACAGCGGACCAGAAACGGCTGTACCGCCTGCGCCTACTGTATGCCCTGTCCTTTCGGCGTAAATATTCCTCAGAACTTCCATATCTGGAATGAACTGGGCATGTATGGAAACAAAGCAAAAGCAAAACAGGCCTATTTCAAAGATCTGCCGGAACAGGAACGGGCAGACCAGTGCCATGAATGCGGAAAATGTGAAGAAGTCTGTCCTCAGGGTCTTTCCATACGGGAAAATCTGAAAGAAGTATCCAGAGAAATGGAAGCTCTGAAATAGTTTTTTACAGACAACTTTCCTATAGACTGGATCTTTCGTGTCCGGCTGTCAAAAAAAGAGCCGCAGATCAGGGAAATTTCCCGACTCTGCAGCTCTTTTAAATTTATATGGTTGTTTCCAGATCAAATCCGAAATATCTTACCGCGTTATTATAGGAAATACCTTTTACGATCTTTTCCAGGTTCTTCATATCTTTCGGATATTCTCCGTTCTCTACCCAACCGCCGATCAGCTCACACATGATCCTTCTGAAGTATTCATGTCTTGGATAGGAAAGAAAACTTCTGGAGTCTGTGAGCATTCCGATAAAATTGCCCAGCAGGCCCAGATTTGCCAGAGAAGTCATCTGTTTCATCATGCCGGTCTTGTTGTCATTAAACCACCATGCGGACCCCTGCTGGATCTTTCCAACGGCATCGCTGTTCTGGAAGCAGCCGATGATCGTACCGATGACTTCATCATCTGCCGGGTTCAGGCTGTAAATAATCGTCTTAGGCAGCTTGTCTGTATCATTTACCGCATTCAGGAAATCTGCAAGCTGGTCTGCAGGAGTGTAGTTGCTGATGCAGTCAAATCCGGTATCCGGACCTAACTTTGCATACATAGCCTTATTATTATCTCTCTTACAGCCATAATGTAGCTGCATTACCCAGCCTTTCCGGGCATATTCCGGCGCTATAAAAAGCATGAAAGCAGTTTTGAATTTGGCGGCATCTTCTTTAAAAACCGGTTCTCCGGCCAGGGCTCCCTGGAAGATCTTCTCCACTTCTTTCTCGGAAGCAGGCGCATACATTACATAGTCCAGACCATGATCAGAGACCAGACAGCCCATGCTGTGGAAGAATTCCATTCTCTTCTTCATAGCTTCCTTCAGATCTGCAAAAGTCCTGATCTGTGTATCGGAAACTTCCGCCAGTTTCTGAATATATTCCTGATATCCAGGTTTTTCCAGATTCATAGCCTTGTCAGGTCTCCATGCAGGAAGGACCTGGACGTCAAAAGTCTCATCTTCTCTGATCACCTTATGCCATTTCAGATCATCTATGGGATCATCTGTGGTACACAGCAGTGTAACATTAGACTGTTTGATCAGATTTCTGGCACTCATAGAGTCTTCCTGGAGCTTCGCGTTGCAGAGATTCCATACCTCTTCTGCGGTTTCGCTGTTCAGGACTCCGGTATAGCCGAAGAATCTCTGAAGTTCCAGATGACTCCAGTGGAAAAGAGGATTGCCGATAGCTTTTTCCAGGGTTTCCGCCCATTTCTGGAATTTTTCTCTGTCCGGGGCGTCACCTGTAATATAATATTCATCTATTCCATTAGAACGCATCTGACGCCACTTATAATGATCTCCTCCCAGCCATACCTGGGTGATGTTCTCAAACTTTCTGTCCTCAGCGATCTCCTGCGGACTGATATGGCAGTGATAATCCAAAATGGGAACCTTAGCGGCAAAATCATGATACAATTCTTTAGCAGTGTCTGTACTTAATAAAAAGTCCTTGTCCATAAATGGTTTCATAATATAAACCTCCTTTTATTGTAATTTACTAAATCCTTCTGTATTTTGTCAACCGATACTGCAATTATTACCAAAACCCCTAAAGAAAGTCAGAATAACTTCCAATGCATTTCAAATTGAACCAAAAAGGAGCCTTAAATATCAGACATATCCCATAAGACTGGGCAGCCATAAGCTGAGCTGAGGAATATAGGTCACCAACATCAGTACGATAAATATAGCCAGGAAATACCAGAGAAGCTGACGGAATACCGTCTCGATCTTAACTTTTCCTACTTTCACGCCTACAAACAAAGTGGTCCCCACCGGAGGTGTAATAGTTCCGATACACAGATTAAAGATCATCATAATACCAAAGTGGATCGTATTCATTCCTAATGCGGTACACACTGGCAGGAAGATCGGAGTAAAGATCAGGCAGGCCGGCGTCATATCCATAAAAGTACCTACGATCAGCAGGATAATATTGATAATGAACAGGATCACAAATTTGTTATCGCTGATCGACAGCAGTCCATTGGAAACCAGTGACGGAATATTGGTAAAGGCCATGACCCAGGACATAATGCTGGAAACACCGATCAGAAAGATAATAATACCCGTCATTTCCGCGCTTTCTTTAAGGATCTGAGGGATTTCTTTCAGCTTAATAGATTTGTAGCCGAACAGAGACAGCAGAAGGCTGTATACCACTGCTACTACAGATCCTTCTGTCGCTGTAAAAATACCGCCGATGATACCGCCGATAACGATAACGATCAGCAGCAGACAGGGGATCGCCTGGATCAAAACATTGATCTTTTCTTGTAAATTTACTGGTGCTTCTGTAGCCTTTTTTCTTAGCCACAAAATAGATCACTACCATACAGGCCAGACCCCAGAGGATACCCGGGATATAGCCGGCCATAAACAGAGCTGCCACAGAGGTTCCTCCGCTGACCAAAGAGAAAGTGATCATTACGTTGCTGGGAGGGATCAAAAGTCCTGTAGGCGCTGTGGCAATATTGGCAGCAGCGGAGAAGTTTGGATCATATCCTTCATCTTTTTCAATAGGACCGATGATAGACCCCATGGCAGAAGCTGCTGCTGTACCGGAGCCGGAAATAGCGCCAAAAAGCATGTTTGCCACCACATTTGTGTGGGCCAGCGCGCCGGGCGCACGGCCGGTGACTAATTTCGCAAGATTGATCAGACGGACTGCGATGCCGCCCTTGTTCATGATATTGCCGGCCAGGATAAAGAACGGTATAGCCAGCAGGCTGAACACAGATATCCCTGAAAAGATCCTCTGGGCTCCTGTCAGAACTGCTACACTTGTATCCATAACAGGCAGGATCGCGCAAATGGAGGAAATTCCAAGTGCAACTGCGATGGGCACTCCGGCGATCAGCATGATCACCAGCAGTACCAGAATGATTAAACCTGAAAGTAATGCTGTACTCATATTTTATCTCCTTTCCTATTCTTCCTCAGCCGGTCTGCGGTCAATTCCCATTGCCAGGTCAATGATATTCAGGACCGAATAAATTGCGATCAGAACACCGGAAAGGGGAACCACGATATATACCACGCCCATTGATATGCCTAAAGAAGCTGTAACCTGGGTCATGGAAAGCTGCATAATGGTATAGCCGCCCCATATCATAACGCTGACAGAAAATGCCATGATCATCAGCTCAATGACGATCTCCAGGATCTTCTTCGGAACACCTGTCAGCTTATCTGCAATAAATCCCATACGCATGTGATCTCTTTTACCGAATACCAGGGCGGAAGACAAAAGAGCCATCCAGGAAAAGCTGTAGGTCAGCAGTTCTTCGGAAACTGTACTCGGACTATTAAAGAAGTAACGTACTACGATCTGATAAGTGCCTACCACTACCATGACTGCAAAAACAATGGCGCAGGCAGAGCTTAAAATAAGATCGATCACTTTTCTGATTTTTTCTAATACTTTCATAATCATTCTGCCTCCCCATCTGTATATTTCGCGTTGACTTCCTGGATATGGTCGTAAATATCAAGGATATTTTCACTGTCTGCCAGCATATCCTTCTGGACACCGGCTACCTTGTCTTTAAAGGCCTAGATATCCACATCTATGAATTCTACGCCCATGTCCTCTTGGGCGATCTTTTTCGCCTCTTCTACCTGGCCGTCCCATTCTTCCAGTTCTACCTCGGTGGACAGTCTGGCAGCTTCTTCAAATACCTGGCGTTCTTCATCACTTAAGCTGTTCAGGAACTTCAGATTTCCGATCAGCATATCCGGAACCATCTGATGTTTATTATAGGAAAAGTATTTTGCGACTTCTCCGTGTTTATTGTTGGTCAGCGCCAGTTCATTATTTTCAGCGCCGTCAATAACGCTCTGCTGGATAGCGGTATAAACCTCACCAAAGCTCATCGGAGAAGCGGCAGCCCCAAAGGCTTCCATCATCTGTACGCTGACCGGGCTCTGCTGTACGCGGATCTTCATTCCTTTCAGATCTTCAGGTGTGTGGATAGGCGTCTTGGCATAAAAATTCCTGGTACCTGCATTGTACCAGGTAAGCACACGGAATCCGGCTTCATCAGTGGATTCATAGATCTGATTCATATAGTCTGTGTCGTTCATAACTTCATGGTAAGCATCCTCGGATGTAAACAGATAAGGCATACTGAAAATCTCGTACACATCTGCAAAAGTTTCCAGATTTGCAGTACCTGCCACAACGAAATCGATAGCTCCTGTCTGAGTCAGCTCAATAGCTCTCTGAGCAGCTCCCAGGATCTCATTGGGGAAAATCTGTACTTCGTATTTATCTCCCAGATTTTCCTCAACATATTCCTTGAATTTCAAAAGTCCGATATGCTCCGGGTGAGTTTCAGACTGAGCATGAGAGATACGGATGATCCTTTTTCCTCCGGTGACGGAAGAGCAGCCGCTCATGCCGAACATCGTGACAGCACCCATGGAAACACATAAGGCTGCGGCTAAAATTCTTTTTAAACCTTTCATGATCTTTTCCTTCCATATATAATTTTTAAAAATCTGTAGTGCGCCGCTTTATAAAACAACATGGGATGATTTTTTTATGCCGTACCGGATGGCCGCTTAAAGCCATCATCATAGAGTCTACGGCAGTTTTGCAAAGCACTTCACTACGGCTGTCAATACTGGACAGCTCAGGTTCACAGCATACAGCAAGCTCTGAGTTATTAAAACCTATGATATTTACATCCTCTGGAACAGAAAGCCCTTTTTTTCTGGCATATTTAACAGCTCCTACCGCCATACCGTCGTCTGAAGCCACCACTGCGTCAAATTCCAGACCTTTCTCTGCCAAAAGCCTGTCCCGTACTTTCAATATTTTATTCTGTTCAAAAATCTCAAGCTCCTTCCGTATGGGAAGATCATTATCCCGCAGTGCGTCCTCATAGCCTCTCATTTTTTCCGCGGCACTGTAAGATTTCGAATCGTATAGAAATAAAATACGCTTTCTTCCGGCTTCCGTTAAAGCCGAAACTGTATCATACATGATCTGATAGTTATCAGAAAGAACACAGTACACCCCCTGACAGTGGATGTAACCGTTGATCAGGAAAACCGGAACTTCCCTGGCTGCTTTTGCAATATATTTTGTAGAAGTTTCCTCTCCGTCTCCGGCATAATTGGAACCTACCAGGAGCAGAGCGTCAATGCGTTTTTTCAAGATAAGCTCTACTGCATTTACTTTGTCCTGATACTGATATCCGCTGCAGTATAAGATACAGTCATAGCCGTATGTACGCAGGCTTTTCTCCAGATATGCCACAGAACCTGCCATGTAATCGTCGGAGACATCCGGACAGATGATTCCCACAGTTTTCATAGAATTAAGTCCCAGACCTCTGGCAAATACATTCGGTGTATAATGGTTTTCTTCCATAATAGCCCGTACTTTCGCTTTCGTTTTTTCACTGACTTTCGGACTGTCGTTTACGACTCTGGATACGGTAGCGATGGATACCCCCGCAAGTTCTGCGATATCATAGATATTCATGTGTATGTTTTCACTTCCTTTGCTGCGATATATTGTAAGTTCTTACATCTTTAACTGCATTATACATTTAAAATTCTTTCCTTGCAAAGGCTTTTTATCTTTAATTTTTCACAGTTTTTCGTCTCATTTTTATGTATTTTTCATATTTTTATAATTTTTATGATTTCCTGTTGACTATATGGCTTTTTCGCGTTACCTTTTATGTAAGCTCTTACATTTTTGAAACATGGAATTGCATTTGTTGCAGGAGGAATACCAAAATGCAGAAATACATTAAAATCCACCCGGCAGACAAAGTTGCTGTAGCGCTCTGCCCTCTGCCGGCAGGAACCGTAGTTTCCACTGATCAGAGGGAGACCACTCTTACAGAGGATATCCCCCAGGGACATAAATTCGCCCTATGTGATCTGGCTCAGGGCGAGCCGGTGATCAAATATGGATATCCCATCGGTCTGACAAAGGAACCGGTCAAAACCGGATCCTGGGTCCATGTACATAATATGAAGACCGCTCTGGGAGATCTTCTTGAATATACTTATGAGAAACAAGACACTTCCCTTGTTCCTACACAAGAACGGTTCTTTAACGGTTACAAAAGACCTGATGGAAAAAACGGCGTGCGCAATGAGATCTGGATCATCCCTACTGTCGGCTGTGTCAATAATGTTGCAGCCGCTATCGAAAAACAGGCCCAGTCTTTGATAAAAGGAAGTATTGAAGCGATCGCCGCCTTTCCTCACCCCTATGGATGTTCCCAGATGGGCGATGACCAGGAAAACACCCGCCGCATACTGGCCGATCTGATCACACATCCTAACGCAGGAGGCGTCCTGGTTCTGGGACTTGGCTGTGAAAACAGTAATATCGATGTATTAAAAGACTACATTGGAGAATATGATGAAAAGCGTGTAAAATTCCTGGTATGCCAGGATTCTGAAGATGAAGTGGCAGATGCCTTGAAACTGATCGAAGAATTGGTAGAATATGCAGCTCCTGCCAAAAGAGAACCTATAAGCTGCAAAGAACTGATCGTCGGTATGAAATGCGGCGGTTCAGACGGACTGTCCGGGATCACTGCCAACCCCACCGTGGGAGCCTTCTCAGACTTACTGATTTCCAAAGGCGGCACGACTATCCTGACAGAAGTCCCTGAAATGTTCGGTGCGGAAACTCTTCTGATGAACCGCTGTGAAAACCCGGAGTTATTTCACAAGACCGTGGATCTGATCAATGACTTTAAAAATTATTTCAAAAGCCATGATCAGACAATCTATGAAAATCCGTCTCCCGGGAACAAAAAGGGCGGTATCTCTACTCTGGAAGACAAATCCATGGGCTGCACCCAGAAATCAGGCAGCGCTCCGGTACGAGGGGTTTTAGCCTATGGAGAAAAAGTTTGCGAAAAAGGCCTGAATCTTTTAAGCGCTCCCGGAAACGATCTGGTCGCTTCTACAGCCCTTGCCGCTGCCGGTGCCCATATCATACTGTTCACTACAGGAAGAGGAACCCCCTTTGCTTCTCCTGTGCCTACGGTTAAGATTTCCAGTAATACAGCGCTTTCTAATAAGAAATCTAACTGGATCGATTTTGACTGTGGCACTATGGTTGAAGGAACCGATCTGTCTGCTTTGAGCAAACAGCTTTTTGATCATGTGCTGGCTGTGGCTTCCGGTGAAAAAGTAAAATCTGAAAAAGCCGGCTACCATGATATGGCGATTTTTAAACAGGGTGTGACTTTATAGTAATCTTCCGGTATTTACCTGAAGAAAAGAAAAGGAGAATAGGGATTATGAAAAAATTAAGCTATGCTGCCCTGGAAGAGCAGGGTTATGAAGGCTATCTGTTAAAAGATGCTCCGGAAAGAGTACTCCAGTTCGGAGAGGGAAACTTTTTAAGAGCTTTTGTAGACTACTTTATAGATATGATGAATGAAAAAGCCGGTTTCAACAGCAAGGTCGTGCTGGTACAGCCTATCGCCAATCACAACGATTTCAGTCTGGCCGATGTGATCAATGAGCAGGAAGGACTCTATACCCTTTATTTAAGAGGATTTGAAAATGGCCGGAAGGTCAATGACAAACGGATCATCTCCTGCGTAAGCCGGTGTCTGAACGTACATAGCGATTATGAACAGGTTATGGCCTGTGCAGAAAATCCGGATCTTCGCTTTATTACCTGTAATACCACCGAAGCAGGTATCGCCTATGATCCTTCCTGCAGATTTGAGGAAACTCCCCCTTCCAGCTATCCGGCCAAACTGACTCAGTTCCTCTACCGCCGCTTCCAGGCATTCGGGAACCAGGAAGGAAAAGGATTTATCATCCTGGCCTGCGAACTGATCGACAACAACGGAAAAGAGCTGGAAAAATGTGTGCTGAAATATGCAAAGCAGTGGGATCTGGGAGAGGATTTCATCCGCTGGATCGAAAAGGGAAACATTTTCTGTTCTACCCTGGTAGACCGGATCGTTACCGGATATCCAAGAGCCGAGGCTGCCGCTATCAATGAAGAAAACGGATATGAGGATAATCTCATCGATACAGGAGAAATCTTCGGTTTCTGGGTCATTGAAGGACCTCAGTCTTTGAAAGAAGAACTTCCTTTTGCCCAGGCCGGTCTTCCTGTGCTGATCACCGACGACCATAAGCCTTATAAACAGAGAAAAGTCCGTATCCTCAACGGCGCCCATACTTCCATGGTCCTTGGCGCTTACCTGGCAGGCCAGGATATTGTCCGGGACTGTATGCATGACGACACCATCCTGAATTTCATGAATAAGACCATCTATGAAGAGATCATTCCCACTTTGTCACTTTCTGAAGAAGACTGCAGGGACTTTGCCGCCGCGGTGACAGAGCGTTTTAAAAATCCCTTCATTGATCATGCCCTCCTGTCCATCTCCCTGAATTCCACTTCCAAATGGAGAGCCAGGGTACTGCCTTCTCTGGAAGGATATGTTGAAAAATTCCATAAACTCCCTGCCTGCATCACAGCTTCCTTTGCCTTCTATATCCAGTTCTACCGGGGCACAGAGCTGACAGAGGCCGGACTTAAGGCAGTTCGTCCCAAAGGAGATGCCTATACCATCTCTGACGACAGATCCGTACTGGAATTTTATTATGCACACAAAGAAGATTCCGCAAAAGATCTGGTACATGCCGTATGCTCCAATACAGATTTCTGGGGTAAAGATCTGACAGAAATCCCCGGCTTTGAAGAAGAAGTCGCCAGGATCCTGGAGTATATTGAAAAGAACGGTACCTACAATGAGATGAAAGCGGTACTGTCCCATTAATCAAATCCGCATAAAATCTATAAATATTCCTGAAGTATGACTAATGCGGCAGCGCCCTCCTCCCTTCTTTTCCGGATAAGGACCGATATTGTATTTACAACCGGCCCTGTGTTAGAATAGAGTGGAAAAGAAAACAGCGGAAAAGAGGTAGAAGACCATGAAAGTACGAATGGCTCAGGAAAAAGACATAGAACGGATCCACAGTCTGCTGTCTCAGGTGGCCATGGTCCATCACAAAGGCAGACCGGATCTGTTCAAACAGGGGAAAAGCAAATATACAGATGAGGAACTGAAAGCCCTTCTTCAGGACCGCAGCCGTCCCATACTGGCGGCGGTAGACGATAATGACTGTATGCAGGGATATGCTTTCTGTATATTTCAGCAGTATAAGGATCACAACATTATAACAGATATCAAAACTCTGTATATTGACGATCTGTGCGTGGATGAGACCATGCGGGGAAAGCATATCGGAAAGCTGCTGTATAATGCCGCTCTGGATTATGCCAGAGAGCATGGCTGCTATAATCTGACCCTGAATGTATGGAGCTGCAACGAAAGCGCCATGAAATTCTATGAGTCCTGCGGTCTGAAACCTCAGAAAGTAGGAATGGAAGTAATCCTTTAAAACTAATACCAGTATAGTCAAAGACCCCCGCGGCAGTCGCCAAATGGACGTGCAAGCATGTCCGCTTGGCTCGCTGCCCGCTGGAAGAAATCAAAAGGCGTCATGAAACAGATTGCTGAAAGCTTTTCAAAAATCTGTTTCATGACGCCTTTTTCTATTTTCAGTCCCGGTTTTACCACTCTAAAAGAGAAGCTCCCCAGGTAAGTCCTGCGCCGAATCCGGAAAGAACGATCTTATCTCCTCTTTCCAGCATACCTTTTCTGTTCATCTCATCTAAGAGGATAGGAATGCTTGCCGCAGATGTATTTCCATAAAAATGAAGATTCATAGGGAACTTTTCTTCCGGCTCTTTCATTCTCCTGGCAACGCTGTCAATAATCCTGCTGTTTGCCTGATGGAGTACATAATACTTGATCTCTTCTTTGGAAGTACCTGTCTTTTCCAGCAGCGTACCGATACATTCCGGAACCTTCTTGACAGCAAATTTGAATACCGGCTGTCCCTCCATATAGATATAGTCGGTCCTCTGCTCTTTCGGGAATAAAAAGTTGCTGGTCTCTCTGGCCTTACAGGTAAGCACCGGTCCCTGGTGTCCGTCCGAATACTGGACCATATCGATCATCCCCTGTTCCTCTGCCTGGAGTACGGCAGCTCCCGCACCGTCTCCGAAAAGGACACAGGTACTCCTGTCTTCCCAGTCAATCAGCTTTGACATGGTTTCCGCTCCTACCAGAAGAGCCTTTTTGTAAACTCCTGCTTTCATGTAGGCCTGTACAGTGTTCAGGCCGAAAAGGAAACCGGAGCAGGCTGCGCTGAGGTCAAATGCCACTGCATTTACCGCCCCCAGAGCATCCTGCACACAGCAGGCTGTATTTGGAAAGAAATAATCCGGAGAACAGGTGGCTACAATGATCAGATCCAGCTCCAGCGGATCCACACCTCCGTTTTCCAGAGCTTTCCTTGCGGCGGAAACAGACATAGAAACTGTTGTCTCCTCACCGGCAAGTCTTCTTTCTTTAATTCCTGTACGGCTGGAAATCCATTCATCATTGGTCTCCACCACTTTAGACAGATCGTCGTTTGTTACCTTATGGGCGGGAACTGCGCTCCCGGTTCCGATAATTCTAGCTGTCATAGCTTTACCTCTATAATTATTGTATTGTTTTTTATTTCAAATATTTTGATATACAAAATATTCTTTTCCTAAGTATACAGGACTTCCTGTACTTTGTCAATTATCCAGTCCAGAATTGTCGTCATTATATATTTTCTGGATCTCCTTGGACAATTCCCGGTTCAGGTCGTCCAGATCGATCCCCATGCCCTGCTGGCTTCCGTAATTAGCTGTCGGCTTTGGTCTTTCATACTGTTTCTGTCCCACCACATATTCCTGGGTCTTATCCATGTTCAGTTTCTGCCGCTCTTTTTCTCTGGCCTCATAGATTTCTTCCAGATCTTCATCATCATAATCATCCGCGTCAAAATGATCCTTCTTAGGCTTGGTCTTCCTGGAATCTGCTTTTTTGGCATCTTCTGTTTCAGAGTTTTTCTCCGGATCCCAGGATCTCCTGCCGCCGCTGTTTCTGTGATGTACTGTTTTCTTCACTACTTTTTTTCTCCGGCCCGGCAGTACCGGACCGCCTCTTCTCCCTGGCATAGGCATTTGGGCCTCTCTCCGGCTCATATAAGGCAGAGACTGGACAAAAGCGCCGAAAGCTGCCAGCACCAGCCCCAGTAAAAGCTGGGCGGCTGTAGAATCAACTCCTGCCATAGAAAGAAGCAGTCCCATTCCGCCGATCCCGCCGCACAGAGCTGTAATGGCGATCACCAGCTGACGCTCATATCCCAAAGCCAGAGTTCCTGCAAAGATTCCGATGACCAAAACCACCAGATGTGTCATCATAGAAGGGGTATCCAGCATATTGATCACCATAAAATACACCAGACCGGCACACATTACAAAAACACCCAGCTTGTAAAAGACCCACGCCAGGAAACAGACGATCAGGGCGCAGCCTGCCCCTGCCGCCAGAGCCAGCATCCAGTCATTCAGGATATAGTAGCCTGCCCCTGCTCCTCCTGCGCCTCCTACTGCCAGTCCCAGAAGGCATCCCCAGACTTTTCGCAGGCGGTATCCCATGAAACAGTTGAGGAGAGCAAAAACTGCTCCGCCAAAAGTAAACACGATCATATATTCTTGAGGTATCTGCTCCCACAGGTTCGTTAAAGTCCCCCAAACCTGTTCTAACTGCATTGTCATAATTTCTCTACTTTCCTTTCAGATATACATGTTTGATATATTTCAGAGTTTCTTTTTCCCCTCTCTCGGCCAGCATCCGAAGGAGCATTTCCAGATCTTCATTGGTCTTTTCATGAACAAACCACAGCTTGTCCTTACTTTTCAGGAAATATTCCAGGGG
>DWUY01000120.1 GCA_019120515.1 Candidatus Blautia avicola
TTTGTATGGATCCCGTCTTCCACCAGTTGTCCGATGGATTTTCCGAATATATTGGTCTGCCATATGCTTTCTTTCCTTTCGTCGCAGGTTTTAATATATTCGATCAGATCTTTGGCCTGCTCCTCGCTCCCTACAATAGGAGCGATCTCTGTCTCGATATTTGCCCGGATCATATGGATAGATGGACTTACTGATTTGATCTTTACCCCGTACTTGCTGCCCTGTTTGATCACCACCGGCTCTTCCAGCTTGATCTCTTCTTTGTCCGGCGTCACTACTCCGTAGCCTTTTCCCCTGACCGCAGAAATGGCATCCTGGACCTTCACATATTCTTTCTTCATTTTCGCCATTTCCTGCATCGTGTGGATCAGTTCATACTCGTCAGAGATGGACACCCCCGTCATTTCGCTGAGGATCTCATAATACCATTTTTCGTCCATATCCACCCGGACCTGTACCCTGCCGTTAGAAAGGGAAATCTTCTCCGGGGTCATATTTCTTACATATTCAGAAGAGAAAGGAAGATGTTCCCGGGCCGCGTCTTTTACATACTTCATCTTCCCCATCAGCTCCCGGATACCATCCAGAAGATTTTCCTTCAGATAGTGATCTGCCGGCAGCATTTCTACCCATTTGGGCACATAAAACTCCATCTGCACAATAGGAAATTCATAAAGGATCTTTTCCAGGATCCTGTTAACATCTTCTTTTCGGAGCTGCTCGCAGTTTACGCTGATCACTCCCGCCTGATATTTTTTCTTCAGTTCCTGGACCAGATTCTGGGTTTCCTCCTTATAGGGCTTCTGAGAGTTTACCAGGATCAGAAAGGGCTTTCCCGTCTTTTTCAATTCCTGGACCGTTTTCTCTTCCCCTTCTATGTAATTTTCTCTGGGGATCTCCCCAAATGAGCCGTCACAGGTGATTACAAGTCCTATACTGGAATGCTCCTCGATCACTTTCCTGGTTCCCGTTTCCGCTGCCTGATGAAAAGGGATCTCGTAGTTAAACCAGGGAGTTTTCACCATCCGTTCTTTTCCCTCTTCCATATTTCCTGCCGCATCCCGGACCATAAATCCCACGCAGTCGATCAGACGTATTTTCGCTTCCAGATCCTCTCCCAGAGAGATCCTGGCGGCTTCCTTTGGGATAAATTTAGGCTCTACTGTGGTGATCATCTTACCGGAACCGCTTAAGGGGAGCTGATCCCTGACCTCTTTTTTCTGGTTTTCCTCCATATTGGGGAGAACTGCCAGCTCCATAAAACGCCTGATAAAAGTAGACTTTCCCGTACGGACCGGTCCTACTACGCCTATGTAAATTTCCCCGTTTGTACGGGCCTGGATATCCTGATAGATATGATATGCATCCATGAACCTGCCTCCTTGATCCTCCTGTCAGGACCAGATAAAAGACCGCACTGCCGATTTCAGGAACACAACAATACAGTCTCCGGGCCTGACATCATATTAATAATATATATGCAGGATCCCGTCATAAAATACGTGTACTTTTATCGAACATTTGTTCTTGACAGTTATACATTCTTCTCTTATAATAGAACTAGAACACACGTTCGTATATTAATTGGAACCGAGGAACTGATCATGGAAATAAAACGTGAACCAGACTTAGAAGAAAAATTAAAGATCCTGTCAGACGCCGCCAAATATGACGTGGCCTGTACTTCCAGCGGTGTGGACCGAAAAGGAGAAAAAGGAAGTCTTGGCAATTCCAGAGCCTGGGGCATCTGCCACAGCTTTGCAGCTGACGGCCGATGTATTTCTCTGTTAAAGGTCCTTCTCTCTAATGACTGTATTTATGACTGCAAATACTGCATCAACCGTCGCTCTAACCAGAGGATCCGGACCTCTTTTACCCCGGAAGAACTATGCACCATTACTATAGAATTTTACAAAAGAAATTACATTGAAGGGCTTTTCTTAAGCTCCGGAGTTATAAAAAACCCCACCTATACTATGGAACTGATGTATCAGACCCTTTTTCTTTTGCGGACGCAATACCATTTCCGGGGCTATATCCATGCAAAAGCCGTGCCCGGAGCCGCTCCCGAGATCATACAGAAGATCGGTTATCTGGCAGACCGTATGAGTGTCAACATGGAACTTCCCACCAAAGAAAGCCTTCAGCTTCTTGCCCCTGGCAAAGATCACCAGGCTATCCTTAGACCTATGGGCCAGATCCGGCAGCAGATCCGGGACTACCGGCTGTCTATTGGAAAAACAGCCTCCATGGAGCGTCATTTCGGCAATCAGTATCTGTCAGGAAATATTTTTTCCTCATCCGGTGAAAAAAGCAGCCGGTTAGACGGTCCTGCAGAGGCTCTTCCCGGACAACCCCTGGTCCCTTCAGGAACTGCTCTATCCGGCATTGCCCCGTCCTCTCCACCTTTTCCGGAAAAGGCGGCTTCCCCAAAAGGGGCCTCCCGTCCCTTTGCCCCTGCAGGACAGAGCACTCAGATGATCATAGGCGCTACCCCTGAGAACGACTACCAGCTTCTGAAAGTCACCCAGGCTTTATACCAGCAGTATGATCTGAAAAGGGTATTCTTCTCTGCATACATTCCCTTGAATGAAGACCGGGCTCTTCCATCTCTGGATACAGCGCCCCCTCTTCTGAGAGAACACCGGCTTTATCAGGCGGACTGGCTTTTAAGATATTATGGATTCCAGGCGGACGATCTCCTCAGTCCTTCCCGACCGGATTTTAATATCTTTCTGGATCCTAAATGTGACTGGGCTCTTCGCCATCTGGAGCTTTTTCCGATAGAAGTCTCCACAGCCTCCTATCAGGATCTTTTGAAAGTACCCGGTATCGGAAACAAATCCGCCTGGAGGATCCTACAGGCAAGACGCTGTGGCCGGCTGGATTTTTCTTCTTTAAAGACTATGGGCGTAGTTCTGAAACGAGCCCAGTATTTTATCACCTGCCATGGAAAAATGCGGTACCGTACCCCTATTGAAGAAGACTTTATCACCAGGCAGTTAACTCAGAGTGAAAAAAGCTCCCTGTGGGATCTGGAACATCCTCAGACCTACCGCCAGCTTTCTCTCTTTGATGATCATTTTCTGGAAGTCCCGCCTACCGTAGAAGACAGCCGGAAGATCATAACCGGGCAATTATAAACAGCATTCCAAAATCCCGGGGCCATCCGTTCCCCTTACACAGGAGGTATGAAAAATGGTAGTTTTTACCTGTCATGATGATTTTGAATCTATGATGACCTGTATCTATGACGCCTGGGCCGCCAGACTGGGCCATTCTAATATCAAGCTGATGACAGAACCTATAGAGGAACCGGAACTGTTCTGTCAATACCGGCACGTCGATCCTGATCCGGAAAAATATAAAAAGGTGATCCGTTCCATCCGGTCGAAAATCTCAGAAAATGCCTATCAGGATGTTTACCGGGCGGCCATGCACTGGAATCCGGAGAAACTGGATATTATTTACCGCTTTCTTGTCCTGGGCTTTGCCCGGGGCTCCCAGGTTACCCGTATGCTTGGCGATCCCTATGTATCGGCTCTTTTTGAGCTGGACCGGAAGGTGACCAACGAGAGCCACCAGTTCCGGGAATTTGTCCGCTTTTCCAGACTGAACGATCAGGTTCTTTTTTCTCTTATCCAGCCAAAATGTAATATTCTCACACTTATTGCACCCCACTTTGCCGACCGTATGCCCTCGGAAAACTGGCTGATCGCAGATAAAAAAAGAAGGATAGCCCTGGTCCATCCTTCTGATCAACATTATTTTCTCACGCCTGTCACCCCTCAGGAATTAGCCCATATGGAGGAAGCCAGAAAAGGAGATACTTATTCTTCCCTGTGGAAAGCCTTCTTTAACGCTGTGGGAGTAGAGGCACGGGCAAACTACCGCTGCCAGCGGAATTTCCTTCCCCTCTGGTATCGAAAGGATATGACAGAGTTTTCCGGATAAGGATTCCATCTGTGCTTCTGTCATCAGAACCGCCTCTGCCCCAGACAGCAAAACAGGCCCCGACAGGGATAAAATTCCCGCCGGGACCCGCTTTACTTATGATCGTTTTTTTATAATGTTGAGGGCAAAAGCTCCCAACTATGATATCGACGGATTGCTGCGTGCTGCGCACTTCCACAATCCACCCTGGTATCATAAATATTTTCTCTTTGCAGCTTCTACAACGTGGCCTACCAGTACAGATGTAGTTACACTTCCAACACCGCCTGGCACTGGAGTAATCGCCTCTACGACAGGTTCCGCTTTCTCGAAATCTACATCTCCGCAGAGTTTTCCTTCTGCGTTTACATTAATACCTACGTCAATGACTACCTGGCCTGGTCTTAAGTATGTGTCATCTACCACGCCTGCCCGGCCTGCTGCCACGATAACGATATCTGCTTCCTTTACAACAGAAGGCATATCTACAGTTCTTGTATGGCATACAGTAACTGTGGCATTCTTTTTGATCAGCATCATAGCTGCAGGTTTTCCTACTACCAGACTTCTGCCGATAACAACTGCTCTCTTTCCCGTGCAGTCAATGCCGTAATGATCCAGGATCTCCATACATGCCTGAGGAGTACATGGAGGGAATCCTACTTCTTTGCCTGTAAATACTCCGGTCATGGAACCGTCTGTCATACAGTCTACATCCTTTGCAGGATCCAGCGCATTTTCGATAACTGCCTGATCTAAATGTTTTGGAAGAGGACGGAACAGCAATACCCCGTGGATACAGTCGTTCTTATTCATCTTCTCGATCTCTGCCAGCAGATCCTCCTGGGATACATCTGCGGGAAGCAGTACCTTCTCACAGGCAACACCCAGAGTCTCACAGCGCTTTGTGGCGCCTCTCTCATAAGAAATATCACTTTCATTTTCACCTACACGGATAATTCCCAGAGTAGGTTTTATGCCTTTTTCTTCCAGCGCTGCAACATCTGCTTTAATTCTTTCATTCAGCGCGGCTGTTACTTCTTTTCCAAGTAATCTCTTTGCCATTTTTCAATTCCTCCTGCAATATGTTGTTTCAGTCCAGCATAGGACTCTATTATTTTAATCTGGATAAAACACTGTCAAAGGTTTCATCTGCGATCTTTGTATATTTTTCCAGCATTGCGTCAGCCTTCTTGTTTAACTCCTCTGCATACTCTCTGTCTGCCATGGATTTTGTATTGATATAAACATTCAGACTTGCGCCTTTTAAAGCAGCCTTGCAGAAGGCAGCTCCGACACCGGCGTCACTGATTGCCAGTTTAGAGCCTTTTGCAGCAAACTCGACGATCACATCGATGGCCTCACAGCATTTTTCCATGATCTCCATGGGAACTGAACAGGCGTCCTTTAAAACGATCTCCATAACCCGGGCCTTCTCAGCCTTTTCTTCTTCTGTCTCTCTGGGCATACCATATGCTTTGGAAAGAGGTTCAAAAACTTCTGCGTCTCTCTCGATAAGACGGAGAAAATCTTTCTGAAGCTCGTCACATTTCTTCTTTAATTCCCACATCTCATCTTCTACATCCGCATATTTTTTCTTGCCTACAGTCAGGCTTCCAACCATGTTTCCCAGGGCAATGCCTACGGCGCCTACCAAAGCAGACGCTCCGCCGCCTCCCGGTACTGGAGCTTTAGAAGCCAGAACCTCTACAAATTCATTACATGGTACTGTTGAAAATCCCATTTCTCGTATCCTCCTAAAATCTGAAAATTATTGCTGTAAAATCCAGAGAAATCCCCAATTCAAAATGATCAGAACAGACCGGAAATCTTTCCTGTCTCGTCAACATCAATTCTCTCAGCGGCAGGTACCTTGGGCAGACCAGGCATAGTCATGATCTCACCGGTAAGTGCTACTACAAAGCCGGCTCCGGCAGAGATCTTCAGATTTCTTACCGTAACTTCAAAGTCTGTAGGAGCTCCCAGTTTTGTCTGGTCATCTGTTAAGCTGTACTGCGTCTTGGCAACACAGATCGGGCAGTTCCCATAGCCCAGCTTTTCCAGCTGCTGTGCCTGTTTCTGAGCTGTGGCAGTCAGAACTACGCCTTTACCGCCATATACTTTCTGTACGATCTGGTTCAGCTTATCCTCAATGCTTCCTTCCAGCTCATATGCATATGTGAAATCGTTTGGCTCTTCTACCAGACGGATGACTTCTTTTGCCAGCGCAATACCGCCTTCGCCGCCTTTTGCCCATACTTCGGACAGGGCTACGTTTACGCCCAGCTCTTTACATTTCTGCTCTACCAGGTCAAGCTCTGCCTTGGTATCTGTCGGGAATGCGTTGATGGCAACTACACATGGCAGTTTGTATACATTCTTGATATTGCTTACATGTTTCAGCAGGTTTGGAAGTCCTTTTTCCAGAGCTTCCAGATTCTCTGTGTTCAGGTCAGCCTTTGGAACGCCGCCGTTGTATTTCAGGGCGCGTACAGTTGCTACGATCACTACAGCGTTTGGTGTCAGGCCTGCCATACGGCACTTGATATCCAGGAATTTCTCAGCTCCCAGGTCAGCGCCGAAGCCTGCTTCTGTGATGGCGTAGTCACCTAACTTCATAGCCATCTTTGTTGCGATCACAGAGTTACATCCATGAGCGATGTTTGCGAATGGTCCGCCGTGTACGATAGCCGGTACATGCTCCAGAGTCTGTACCAGGTTTGGTTTCAGAGCGTCTTTTAACAGTGCGCACATAGCGCCTTCTGCATGAAGGTCATGAGCGGTAACCGGTTTCTCTTCGGAAGCTTTTCCGTAAGTATAGCCTACGATGATACGTCCCAGTCTTGCCTTCAGGTCTGTAATGTCGCTGGCCAGACACAGAACAGCCATGATCTCGGAAGCAACCGTGATATCATATCCGTCTTCTCTTGGCTTTCCGTTTGTCTTTCCGCCTAAACCGTCTACGATGAAACGAAGCTGACGGTCGTTCATATCCACACATCTTCTCCAGGTGATCTTCCTTGGGTCGATGTTTAATTCATTTCCCTGATAAATGTGGTTGTCCAGCATAGCTGCCAGCAGGTTGTTTGCAGCTCCGATAGCATGGAAGTCGCCGGTAAAGTGCAGGTTGATATCTTCCATAGGAACTACCTGTGCGTATCCGCCGCCTGCAGCGCCGCCCTTAACACCAAATACAGGTCCCAGAGATGGCTCACGAAGGGCAACCATAACTTTCTT
>DWUY01000121.1 GCA_019120515.1 Candidatus Blautia avicola
TCCCGGGCCAGGAATATACCTTGAAAGGAATCCTGATGAATAAATCCACCGGAACGCCGATTTTGATCAACAAAAAGGAGATTACGGCAGAAAAGACTTTCATGCCGGAAACAGCAGATGGAACTGTGGTCCTGGAATTTTCCTTTGACAGTACAGCTTTGAAAAATCCGGAAATTGTGGTCTTTGAAAGTCTGTATGTAAAGGATAAAGAGGTAAACGCCCACCGGGATCTTAATGACGAAGGCCAGACTGTAAAATATCCGGCACATAAGATCCAGACCCGGGCCAGGGATAAGGAATCGGGAACTCAGGAAGCCAAGGCTCAAGCTGATACAGCGATCCTGGATACGGTTACTTATGAAGGGCTGATCCCGGGCCAGAGCTATACTCTGAAGGGCACGCTCATGGATAAAAGTACCGGAGAGCCGCTGCTGATCAACGAAAAGCAGATCACTGCAGAGAAAACTTTTATACCGGAAAAATCCTCCGGAAGGGAAGAACTGGGATTTTCTTTTGATGCTTCCACAGCAGCCGGAAAGGAGATCGTTGTCTTTGAGCGCCTCTATGTACAGGAAATTGAGGCGGCTTCCCACACAGACCTGGAGGATGAAAATCAGACAGTAAAGATCAAAGTTCCTGAGGAACCAAAAACAGAGAAAAAAGAAACTCCGGGCGGGCCTGAAAAAGAGCAGGAGACAGCAAAAACCTCCGGCACTGCTTCTGTAAAAACAGGAGATGAAGCGCCTATTGGTGAACTTATCTGCATACTGGTCTTTTCCGGAATTGTAATAGCTGTGATAGCGAAGGAAAAAAGAAGGAAAAAGAGATAGCATTTAAAGCTATGAATAAAAGGGGACTGCTCCAGGATCATAGTATCCGGGCAGTCCCTTTCGGCTTTGTAAGGATTATAAATCACAGGGTATATAAGGCCACCATCAGAGGCATGGTCAGGATACAGACCAGGGTGGTCAGCACATTAATGGCGCTGGCATATGGAGCATGATTGTCGTAGAGCTGGGCCATCTGGGTGATCGTGGTCGCCGAGGGAGTGATCACTGCCAGAAGACTGATGAGCAGGATGGTCTGTGCATGGGCCATGGGAACTGCGTGGCTGAGGAAGCGGAGAAACACCAGTACCGCTCCGGGAAATACTGCCATTTTCAGAAAAACGATCAGATAGATCCGCTTTCCTGCAAAAACCTCTTTCCAATGGACCTCTGCCAGGAGCATACCCAGGACCAGCATGCTTACCGGCCCGATGGTGGAGGATAAAGTGTCGATGGTATCCGTCAGTACAGAAGGCAGAGGAAGCTGGGTAAAAAACAGCAGGATCCCTGCTGCAATGGCGATCAGATTAATATTGGAGAGGATCTTCTTCCAGTTTATCCCTCTGCTTTCTTTCATGAGAGACTGGCCGTGGGTCCAGAGAACAATAGTCTGAACACAGAGAAATGCGCTGGCGTAGATCACCCATTCTTCTCCAAGAACAGCAGTTACTAAAGGTATGATCAGATTTCCGGCATTGGAGTAGATCAGAGAAGCCTTTTCCACAGAACTGAATTTGAGGAACTTCCCAAGGAGCCGGCAAAGGAGGAACAAGATCACATGGATAAGGACCGCTGCCAGAAGAGCCAGCAGGAAACCGTCCCGGATCTCTCTGGAATAATCAATCTGGAAAGCGTTTATGATCACACAGGGCATGATGAGATACAGTGTGATCACAGACAGAGTCCTGCTTTCTTCGGATCTTACAAGATGAAGTTTTACCAGAAGGAATCCGCAGCCCATGATGAGAAACAGTACGGCCAGCTGTCTGGCCAGCAATATAGAAATCATAGAAATTATCTCCTGTTGTTTATAAAGTCGAAATGATTATAGCACCCCGGAGGTAAAAAATCTATGTTTAATCTCCGGTTGTTGCGGGGATCTCTCTGTGATAAAATGGAAACTAAATATCTGGCACAGAAGATCTTAAGGGAAGGAGGACAAGCTGTGAAAAAAATATTAGTGGTACTTGGAGGCGGGCGTCCGAAAGGAAATACTGCCCGGCTGGTCCAGGCTTTTATGGAAGGAGCCAGGGAAGCAGGACATGAGACCGAACTGGTATCCCTTATGAAAACAGAGGTAAAGGGCTGCCTGGGCTGCAATGCCTGCCGCTATGGGAAACCTTGTATCCAGAAAGACGGATTTAACGAGATAGCGCCTAAGATCCTGGAGGCAGATCTGGTGGTATTTGCCTCACCGCTATATTTCTGGACCATTTCTTCACGCCTAAAGGCTTTTATTGAGCGGTTTTACTGTATTGCCAGGGAGGATCCTGATCCGCCTTTTGGAAGATATGAAAATTATCCGGTAAAGGACAGCGCGCTGCTGATGACTTCTGCAGATAACTTTTTCTGGACTTTTGAGCAGGCGGTTTCCTATTACCAGTTTGCAGTGGTAAATTACATTGAATTTCATGACAGGGGCATGCTTCTGGCAGGCGGCTGCGGGGATACCAACGGCAGGCCC
>DWUY01000122.1 GCA_019120515.1 Candidatus Blautia avicola
TGCACGCCGAGGAACAGTTTTACATGGCAGACCACAGCCGCAGTTCTGATCTACACTTTGGGATGGGACTATTTATCACAAAGTCTATTATCCGGCAGCATGGGGGACAGCTTATCTTGAGCAATTCTAAAAAGACGGGCGGCGCACGAGTTACAATCTCAATATCATATTGACCTTATGGGCGGCTTTCGAGCCGTCTATTTTTTCATGTCTTTATGGAATTAAAAAGCGCTGGAATATATTACTCGACTTAGAAATGAAGCTGGCTGCGTCCTGTAAAAAGTCCATTGCCTATATCGTATGACAGCCAGCCTCTTCCTGCCACCATTTTTCATGTTGGCAATGCCTTATTTATATGTCGTTTGATAGCTGCAAAGCTTTCCGTACTAATCACATGTTCAATCCGGCAGGCATCATCTGCTGCTGTCTTGGCATCGACACCAAGCTTCTCCAGCCACGAGGACAACAGTGTGTGTCTTTCATATATACAGTCTGCGATTGCTTTCCCCTTTTCGGTAAGTTTGATATAACCTTCTGGGGATACAACAATATGTCCGCTTCCGCGTAATTTTTTCATAGCAACGCTGACACTCGACTTTTTAAAGTTGAGCTCAGTTGCTATGTCTATAGAGCGTACAACAGGAAGCCGTTCACTTAAGATAAGGATTGTCTCCAGATAATTTTCAGAAGATTCGTTTCCATGCACTATTATCACCTCACAGTATAATCATTTTCTGTTATTATAGCATATGTGTCTTTTCGGAAGAACAAACTTTTCGGAAAAACCACATAGGAATATAAATTGCAGAAGAAAGAGAGTAAGACCGGAAGTTTCTAAATCTGTCCGGTCTTATTCCCATTATAGGTTATGACAGTTTCCATCCGGCAGCTTCTTTTCTCGCATTCAGGAAATCCCGATACAGTCCGGGCTTTTCCGAGAGCTGGGCATGAGTTCCCCGCTGTACGATGGCGCCGTCATCCAGCACGAGGATCTGATCCGCTTTCTGCACGGTTTTTAAACGATGAGCGATCATGATGATCGTCTTATCCCGCATCAGTTCTTCCATTGCTTTCTGCAGCTTATCTTCATTTTCCGGATCCACATTTGCGGTTGCCTCATCGAAGATGATGATGGGAGAGTCTTTCAGGATGGCGCGGGCGATAGAGATTCTCTGCTTTTCGCCGCCGGAGAGGGTAGCCCCGCCTTCGCCGATCACCGTGTTGTATCCGTCGGGAAGCGCCTCGATAAATTCATGGCAGCAGGCCTTTCTGGCCGCTTCAACTACCTGTTCATGGGTTGCGTAGGGACGGCCGAATTTAATATTATTTTCAATCGTATCCGCAAAGAGATAGACCTTCTGGAACACCATGCTGATCTGTTCCATCAAGGATTCCAGAGTATATTCCCTGACATCTGCATCCCCGATTCGTATGGAACCATGATCCACGTCCCAGAAGCGTGCGATCAGATTGCAGAGGGTGGTCTTTCCGGACCCGCTGGGGCCTACGATCGCAGTTGTTGTCCTATCGGGAATGGTCACGGAGACATTCTTCAGGATCGGCTTGCTGTCGTAGGAAAAATCTACGTGTTCCATAGAAATATCGTGCCTTTGGGGATGGATTTCCTTTCCTTTGTCATCCATTTCCCGGATTCCGTTGATCTGATCTGCGTGGTCGATGGAACTGCCGACAACGCGCAGTCCTGCGGCTGCACTCCCTGCGGACTGGATCTGTGAGAAGATCAGAAAAGATATGATCACAGTCGTAAGCGCATTGGCAAGTGACATAGAGCCATTCAGGCAGAAAAGAACAGCGGCTCCGATGATCAGTACCGAGAACAGATGCAGGCTCATTTCCTGGGCAATGTTGTAGGGAGTAAACAGACGCTCGATGTTCAGGTTGCTTTCCCGGTTGTATTCCAGGGCATCCCGCACCCGCTTATCCCCTTTCCCGGTCAGGTTGAAGGATTTGATCACACTCATTCCCTGGATCTGTTCCAGCACTGCATCTACCAGTCTTGCTTCAGATTCCTGCCGGTGGGGAGTTACCTGTGCGGATCTGCGCTCCATGGCGGAGGTGACACACAGATACAGGATTGTTCCGGCCAGAGCAAGGAGCCCGATTCGCCAGTCAAAGAAAAATACACACAGGATGAAGACCAATGCGTTAATAAACCCGCTCAGCATACTGACCAGTACTACTGGTCCCATGGTCTCCACTACATCCAGTACTGTTGTTGTGATACCGGTTATCTCGCCCAGGCTTTTATCGTTAAAATATCCCATGGGAATGCGCTTCAGTTTGTCTCCGATCCGGATCCGCCGGCCCGCCACCATGAAATATCCGGCGTGGGTCTGCTGAAGCTGAGTAAAACGGTTGATGGCGGCACGGCCTGCGATACTGACCAGGAGGAGTGCCAGAGCGGTCCATGCGGCCTGATAAGAATGGTCTCCTCCGGTAAGAGCCAGCACTACATAATAGATTGCTCCCACCTGAAACATATGGAATACTGCATAGAAAAATCCCCAGAAAATGGATTTGCTGATGTTTTTCTGTTCTTTTCCGGCAAAATGCCAGATCTTTTTTAATACTTCGATCATGCTGCGTCACCGTCCTTTGCGCCAATGTGTGCCTGCCACATTTCC
>DWUY01000123.1 GCA_019120515.1 Candidatus Blautia avicola
CAGCTTAAAGAAAATACCATATTCTGTAGCGCCGTCGATACGTCCTGCTTCGATCAGAGATTTCGGCAGTCCCAGAAGGTACTGACGGAAGAAGAAGATCGTAGAAGCATGAGCTAGGAAAGGCAGCACAACCGCTACATAGCTGTCCATCAATCCCCATGTAGAAATCTGCTTATAAAGAGGAAGCATGATAACTTCAAATGGAATAGACAGGATGATCAGCACGATTACAAAGAAGAAGTTCTTCCCTTTAAAATCGTACGCCGCAAATCCATAGGCTACAAAAGAGCTGATCAGCAGTGTCAGAACAACAGTAAGCACTGTCAAGATCAAACTGTTTCCAAACCAGATCCAGTAATCATGATCCCCGGTAAACAGCAGTACATAGTTTGACAGCGTCATGTGGGCAAAGTCCGGATCCAGATTCAGACCATACTGAAGAAGGAAGTTGCCTGGATGAAAACTGGCCATAAAGATAGCGTAGATCGGCAGTACGATCAAGATCGCAAGGATCGTAAAAAGTATGATCATCAGGACTGTTGCCACTGCATTTTTCTTTTTCTGGCTTTTTCCGATTGTATCCATTGCCATATTATCTCTCCTCCTTCTTGAATGTGCCTGTGGCTACCAGCTGGATCATATTGATGATCATAACCACGATTAACAGTACCAGACCTACGGCACAGGCATAGCCCATAGCCCTCTTTTCAATACCCTGTCTGTACAGGTATCCCACGATAGTAAGACCAATGTTCTGAGGAGAGTTGTTTCCTTTCCACAGCATGAAGGACTCCAGGAACATAGCCAGACCGGCATAAATACTGATAGTCAGAACGTATACGGTTGTAGGTTTCAGCAGTGGAACTGAAATCTTAAGGAACTGCTGCCATTTATTAGCTCCGTCGATAGATGCTGCTTCGTACAGTTCTGTATCAATACTCTGCAGTCCTGCAAGGAAGTACAGAATATTAACACCCGTCCATCTCCAGCATGCTACGATCAGCAGCACCGCGTATCCTGTCCACTCGCCTTTCAGCCATTTGATCGGAGAATGTCCCAGAATTCCGATGATCTGGTTTGCCAGAGCAGTATCCATCTCGCCAAACATCAGACGGAAAATAGTACCGGCTACTACTACGGAAGTCAATGCCGGCAGGAAGTATACAGATTTAAAAAATCCTGCTCCCTTCATCAGCTTGCTGTTTAATAAAGTAGCAAACAGCATGGGGAACGGGATCAGAAGGATCAGCGTTCCGATCATGTATTTCATACTGTTATAAACAGCTTTATAAAACATCTTGTCACTTATCAGTCTTGAGTAATTATCAAAACCTACCCATTTATCTTTCAATACATCCTGAAAACTGAGAAGAACACCATTGGCGATAGGCGCGATCCAGAACAAAATGATCGTTAACACAAACGGGAGTATGAATACATAAGGCGCAGCCTTCTGGGAATAGAAAAACTTCTTCACTTTACTCATACTGTATCAATCCCCTTTCTCTAAATTTCTTTTCTTACTATATAGCACAAAACTCACGAAAGCTTCCTGCTATATAGTAAGTAGGATGCAGGACACGTCCCACATCCTACCTGCTTCTTCTTTTTATGTTTTCAATCTGTCGGATTATGAAGCAAATTCATTTTCCAGCTGTTCCTGAGCGGAATCGAGAGCTTCTTTTACATCCACACCGGACTCGAAGATATCGTTCAGAGTCTGGGTAGTGAATACATTGTTGATAGAAGGCATCTTTTCATCTGTAGCAGATTTCAGTAATCCGATGCTGTCCTGTAACTCTAATAATGGAGCAAATGGTTTTGTCTTAAAGTACTGTACAAACTGGTTGTCCGGATTCTCTGTCAGAGATGTATCTGTCCAAACAGCTGTATTTACCGGGTCAAATCCAAGTACATTGTAAATCTCGTGGCTGGCTTCGTCAGACAGCTTGATGTATGCGAATACTTCTGCTGCCAGATCTGCGTTAGGACTGGAAGCGATAACTGCTGTACCGGTTCCGCCTCCACCGATCGTCTTCACTGGATCACTATCGCTGAATACTGGAGGAGCAGCGATAGCAACTTTTCCGGCAAGATCTGTCATATAAGTTGTGTAACGGCTTGTCTGCCAGAATGGCATGATAGCTACTGCTACATCACCGCTGTTGTACAGAGGATATGCTTCCTCGTTATCCGGCTGTCCGCCTGCGATTGTTGCAACAGCGCCTGCATCCTGCATGTCTTTGATGTACTGAAGAACTTCAACCATTTTATCGTTATTTACATCAAGTTCTCCGTCTTCTGTCAGGTAATCTCCGCCCTTCTGAGCCAGCATCAGGTTGATCATCCACTGTGCGGTTGTCTCAGCAGCGGCAAAAGTCTTGCCTGTAGCTTCATGGTATTTTATACCGGCTTCTTTAAAGTCATCCCAGGTCTTGATAGTTGTATAATCAATTCCTGCTGCTTCCAGCTCTTCTGTATTATAGAAAGCAACGGTTGTACCAACGTGTGTCGGGAATCCGTAGTACTTTCCATCTTTGGAATACAGATCCAGTCTGGATTCTACAACTTTGTCCTTATATGGAGCGATAGCATCTGTCAGATCCATCAGACCGATATCGCCAACCATGAAGGATGGGAATTTACCAACCTCGATATCTACTACATCAGGAGCGCCTTCGCCGGATTCCAGAGCCAGTGACAGCTTGTTGTGCATATCATCATAAGCCATGTTGGAAAGAACCAGGTTTACCTGCTTATCAGGATTTTCCTCATTCCATTTTTCCGCCATCTCAGTATAGAAATCCTGATGATTTTCTACGAAGGTCCAAACGGTAAGTTCTGTAACGTCGTCGCCTTCTACACCCATGTCTCTTGAGCCTGCGCTGTCTCCGCCTTCACTGTCGCCGGATCCGCCGCCGCAGCCTGCCAACATGGTACCTGCCATTGCTGCACATAATAATGCAGCCAACACTTTCTTCTTCATAGATAGTGTCCTCCTTTAATTTTTTTTATCAAATCAGAAGTCTCCGCTTCTGTATGATACGGTAATAAGTTTATAAAAGTTCTTTGATCCAGACGGTCATCTCTCCCGTCTTTCTGTTGCCCCAGTTGCAATAGGGCACTGCTTTTAATGTCGCGTCCTCCAGCCGGGTCTCCTGCTCTTTATATAATTCTTCTTCATTCCAGCCGTCATTGGAAATACGCTTTCCTTTAGCCGTCACAGTTACCACACCGCCCAGCAGATCTGCTTCATAGTTTTCTGCAAGTTCTGCCTTTGTATCCACATATAAAGAGGAAAGGTTTCTGCCATTGTCTGTTTCTTCCAGACAGTAAACCAGGGGACCCCGCATGATCGCTACTTTTCCCTCATCAGCCCGTACTTCCGGATTTGCATGAACGAATTTTGCTTTCATATCACAGGAGATCCTGATGTTTTCTTCTTCTTTCAGATCCTCCAGGATCAGATATCCTTTCTTCAGATGAGGATCCGATACCTCTTCCCCGTTTCTGAACACCTGAAATCTTCTGGTGTACCCAGGTACTCTCAAAGCCAGCTTTCCGCCGGTAGCCTGAGGGGATTTAAACGAAATATCCACATTCCCCGCAGAAAGGAAATCACTGTCCATAGCCAGCCTGCATGGTATCCCGTTTATCTGTGTCTCTGTCTCATTAGAAACATATAAGTTTACATAAATTGAATCCTTATCTTCTCCATATATATACTGTCCAAGGGAGGCCAGCGTCCTGGCAATATTGGGCGGACAGCACGCCACGCCGAACCATTTCTGCCGCACCGGCTTCACATGCTCCATAGATGTGCGGTTCATACAATTATCCGGCCATACTTCCAGAGGATTTACATAGAAGAAGCTTTTCCCGTCCATAGCAATACCTGCCAGAACCGTATTATATAAAGCTTTCTCCATAACATCTGCATATTTTGCCTCTCTGGTGATCTGCCCCATCCTCTTTGCAAACATGGCAAGACCGATCGATGCACAGGACTCTGCATAATTCCTATCGTTTGGAAGATCATAATCTGTAGTAAATCTTTCCAGAAGACCGGAAGAACCGATTCCTCCTGTTATGTACATCCTCTTTGTGACCATGTTCTTCCAGAGAGTCTCACAGGCTTCTAAAAGAGACTCATCCTGATATTCATAGGCCAGGTCCGCCATTGCGCTGTAAAGATATACTGCTCTCACCGCATGGCCTTCTGCAGTTTTCTGTTCTCTTACAGGCAGATGAGACTGAGAATACTCCGGCACATAACCGGCAAATTCAGGAAATATCTGCTGATATTTTTCTCCTTTTTCCTCCTGGAAGAAATAATTTTCTCCCACGCCTCTGGCATCTATAAAAAATTTGGCTGTATCCAGATAATTCTTCTTTCCGGTTACCCGATAAAGTTTTACCAGAGCCAGCTCGATCTCCGGGTGCCCGGGATATCCGTGGCATTTTCCTTCCTCGGGGCCGAATTTTTCGCTGATCAGATCCGCAAATCTCATTACGATCTCCAGGAATTTTCTTTTTCCTGTGGCCTGATAATAAGCCACCGCTGCCTCTATCATATGACCTGCCGTATAAAGCTCATGGCCTTCTTTTAAATTAGTCCAGCGTCTGTCCGGTTCTTTGATAGTAAAATATGTATTCAGATAACCATCTGGCTGCTGCGCCCTTCCAATAAGATCAATGGTTTCATCTGCCAGCTTCTCCAGCTTTTCATCCCGTCCCTGGGATTCCAGGACATAAGCTACCGCTTCCAGCCATTTGGCTACGTCTGTATCCTGAAATACAGCTCCGGCAAACTCTCCCGTTTTCTCTCCTGCCGCTATACGGAAATTTTCAATACAATGGCTGGGTTCCGCATCCGGCACATTGTCATTCAGGGTATCCCATTGATAAGGAATGATCACATCCTTTACCAGACTTCTGTATTTATTCCAGAACTTGTCGGTAATGGCAATATCTTTCAGAGAAATATCTGCAAGTCTTTCTTTTTCCATTTTCTGCATTCTCCTTAACCTGTGGTCAAAACACCTAACTTGTCTGCTGTATTTATTAACCGTTTAATCGAAAATACCATCAATCGACTTATTTTCCCATATATCTTCCTCATTTTTTTAATATGATGCAGCATTTTCAACCTTTATTAACAAATATTTTGTGCAAGTTTTTCCGGTTTCCTTATTTATACCATACACCCATTCATAAATAAACTTTTGATATTTTTATATATTCTCTATATTCTCCTTATTTCTCTTTATATCTCATTATTTTTCATTTTTTCTAACTTTTTTATTTTTTACACAACTTATTGAATATTTGAATCGTTTAAGTATAGGATATTTGCACAAATTTTCTCTTCCTTATTTTCCTTTTCCCATTGAATTTCCGGGACTTTCTTTGTGCAAAACATCAAAAAAAGAGCGCTTAAAGGCTTTTCGAAAGGAAAGCGCTTTTCGGGCTCTTTTTTTCAACTTGTACCATATTTTTCAACTTGTACCATTTCAATTTACACTGCCGATCTCCCTTACCGACTGACGGATCAGCCGGTCACAGGGAACCTGATAGACCAGTTCTTTGATCCCTGTCTTTATTTTTCCTGCCAGGAGCTCCATCATTACCTCTGCCGCCCGATACCCGATGTCATGAAGAGGAAGCTCTATTGTGGTAAGGGGTGGTTTGTAGTAGCTGGAAAGCTCACGGTTATCATATCCCACCACGGAAAGATCTTCAGGGATTCTCAGTCCCAGTTCATCTGCACGGTCATATACGCCGCCCGCCATCAGGTCGTTCATACAGAAAACAGCCGTCACCTCCTGCCTCAGCAGTTTTTCCACACATTCATAGCCTGACCTTCTTGTCCAGTCTCCGCTGCATACAAGCTCCGGGTCATAGATAAGATGATGATCCCTCAAAGCCTTCTGATAGCCCAGCAGCCTGTCCTGGGTATGGATACTGTCCTGTTTGCCGCTGATCACGCCGATCCTCTGATGTCCCTTTTTTATCAGATATTCAACCAGTTCATAAGCAGCCTTCTGATCATTTACTACCACAGAAGGGATCTTTCTGCTCTCTGTATATCCATAGGCCATCACAGCCGGTATCGGAAGATCTTCCGGTATACAATGCATGATCCTTTCATGAGCGGTTACATAAATGATCCCTTCCGTCTGCATGGCTACAAATTTCTTGATCTCCTGTTTCACAATTCCGAAATAGTCTTCTCTGTGATAATATCTGTCGTTATATTTCTTATAAAGACGCAGATTTGTCAGCAGGATCTTGTAATCCACCTTTTCGCAGTACTCCGTGATCCCGTCGATAATATCCGGGATACTGAAGATCGTCATATCCTCCGCGATCACTCCGATATTCCTGGTATTTTTCGTTTTCAGGCTTTTGGCAACATAACTGGGCATATACTCCATCATATTGGCAGTTTTCAGCACCATTTCTCTGGTGGCCTCACTGGCTCCCGGTTTTCCGTTCAGTATATTTGAAACTGTCGCGACCGACACCCCGCATTTTTTTGCAATCTCTTTAATCGTAGCCATTATTTCTTTCCGGTTCCTTTCCTCCTGTTTTGTGAAGCCTGTAAAACCTATATGTTTATATTAAACCCTGACTTGTACGCACTTGTCAACCACTTTCTTTCATGCTAGGATAAAGCAACTCTTATTTTCCATATATCTCTGAAAGGAGCCCATATGAACAAGATGTATACATTACCCCAGGAAGATATCCTGTGCAAAGAAGGTCAGACCCAGGCATTTCTCCGCCCTTACACAAAAAACTGGGATAATCCTGAATCTGACAGCCTCCATCTGGAGTACAGCTATAATGGCAAAAACTGGTACAGCCTCAACGGAAACAATGGCGTATGGTTTCCGGACTACGGTTCCAAACAGATGGCAGACCCTTCTGTTTATCAGTTAAAAAACGGAAGCTATTTTATAACTGCCAGAGACGCCAAAGATCCTTCTCATATGTATTTTACAGAAACCACTGATTTTCGTTCCTTTACCGGATCCGGTTATACCGGCGCGGACTGGGATTTTAAAAGCGTAAAAGAAATTTCCTGTTCTCCAGACCAGGAAAACCGTCTGGAGATCCCGGTTTCTCTTCTGGAAAAACTGTTCCCTGTATACGGCAGACCAGAGCCCGTCCTTCTGACAGAAACAGAAGCCATTTCGCTGAAAACAGAAGCCGGAAAAGTTCCTGAACTGCCCCGGAAAATCTCCGTAGGATATTCCAACGGGGGAACCGACAAACTTCCGGTTGAATGGAACAGCATATCTGAAGATATGCTGCAGCAGCCTGGAAAATATACCGTAGAAGGAAGACTTCATCAGACTTTGTTTAAAAAGCCTTTTATTTATCACCGGGCAGACCCGTATATCTACAAACACACGGACGGAAAATATTATTTCACCGCCTCTTATACGGATATGGAACATAATCTGGAGGGAAGATATCAGTACCTCTACATTATCCTGCGCCGGGCGGACACCTTAGAAGGGCTTGCCGACAGTTCCAATTCTTACGAGGAAAAAGTCGTATATGAGAGAAAGCCGATCAACAACGGGACCATGAGTCCTCACATCTGGGCTCCGGAAATCCATTATATCCATGGAAACTGGTATATTTACTATACCACTACTATTTCCGACGAGTCCTCCTGGAGGATCCGTCCTCATTGCCTGGAATGTAAAGACCAGGATCCCCTGTCTGGAAAATGGGTGGAAAAAGGTCCCCTGGTCTCCACCGTAGAAGGGGACATCGCCTTTACAGATTTCTCCCTGGATCATACATACTTCCACCACCAGGGCAAGGACTATATTCTCTGGGCACAGAAGACTAACAATATTTCCGATATTTTCATTGCACAGCTTTCCAATCCCTGGACTTTGTGCACCCCTGCCGTCCGTCTTACCCATCCGGAATATAACTGGGAGCTCCATGGCTTTCCTGTAGATGAAGGGCCGGGAGTGATCAAACATGGCGGGAAAATTTTTGTCACTTTTTCTGCCAGCGGAACCGACGCCATGTACTGCGTAGGACTTCTCTATGCAGACGAGGACGCAGATCTGTTAAGCGCCGCTTCCTGGACAAAACTGCCCTATCCGGTATTCCAAAGCAGCAAAGAGACCGGACAGTTTGGTCTGGGACACAACAGCTTCACCAAATCTGATGATGATTCCGAAGATCTGATCATTTACCATGGAAGACAGGAAGAACGTTATCTTGTAGAAGAAGACTATCAGCCCCTTTATGATGCAGGCCGAAACGCTTCCGTAGGAAAGATTTACTGGGATAAGAACGGTATGCCGGACTTCTCAGTGCCGGCGATGGGAATTGTCTGCAGAGAAGAAGGATTGAAGGTGACTGCGGAGATCATTGTAGAATAATTATGAAAAATCCCTGACTGGTGTAAGATGAATTTCCACATCAGCCAGGGATTTCAACTTTTTCGTCCACACTTCCGCATCATAAGCGCCAAGCTTTTCTTTCAGAATCCAATTCTGCTCCATTCGAGGCATAAGGTCTGAAACCATTCTTCAATCTACAAGAAATTTTTATAGATATTCTTCCAGCAGTTTTTCCACTGCCCCATAATACCCTTTCGGATCTTTATCCTGGCACTGTGCATGTCCGGCCCCTTCTACGATAAGCAGGTCTTTCGGACAGGCCGCCGCCTGATAAAGTTCTTCTGACATATCCACCGGGATCATGTCATCCTGATCTCCATGTATAAAAAGGGTGGGGGTACTGCTTTTCTTTACTGCTTCCAAGGCAGAGGCATTTTTCAGGTCATAGCCGCCTCTGAGTTGGAGCATAAGATTCGCCGTATCCAGAATGGGAAAAGCAGGAAGATGGAACCACTTTACGATCTTCTCCTGGAACATGGTATAGGCGTCTGTATAAGCACAGTCTGAAACCACCGCCTTTACATTCTCCGGCAGTTCCTCCTCTCCGGTCATCATCAGGGCGCAGGCAGCTCCCATAGACTGGCCGTGGATCACGATCTCTGCTTCGGGATCCTGTTCCAGGATATAATCGATCCACAGCATATTATCTTTCCTGTCCGTCCATCCCATACCGATAAAGTCTCCTTCGCTCTCTCCCTGACACCGCATATCCGGAGCGATCACATGATAGCCTCTTTCGTTATACCACATGGCAAAGGGATACATGGCCTCTTTCCAGCCTGTATAGCCATGGAGCAGGAGGACCCACTTATGGCTTTCTTCTTCTGTATAGACCTCCTGGGCAATCAGCTTATATCCATCTTCGGTCTCCTTTGTCAGCTTCTGCCCGTGGGCGTTCTGGGCCCATTCCTTCGTTTCCTCCCAGGATTTCTCATACTGCTGCTGTATATCGTCAGTATGTACCAAAGCATCCACGCTTTCCTGTGTGATCCTGGAAAACGCCTCCAGCCTTTCCATAAAGGACGGCACCAGAGCCGCGCTTACCAGAACATTAGCCAGGCCTATGTACAGAAGGAACAGCACCCCTAAGATCACAAGGAAAATCCTCTTAAGTTTCTTTTTTTTCTTCATTTCCTCAGTCCTGTCATTTTGTGTCTTTTTACACTTTAACATAAAAAAGCATCTTTGTACACCGAAGATATCTGGTAATTCCTCTTGGCATAAAAAATGCCTCCCCAACAGCTGAAAGGTGATATTGTAGCATTTCCTATTTTTAGAGTAAATTGCTATTTTCACAAAATATTATTCTTCTCTGCCCACTAGAAAAGCTGCCGCAAATTTCTCAAGATGCGACAGCTTTTCTCTGACTTTCTTTACTTTTTAATGATCCTTCATCTTACTGTAAATGCCAGATATCCTCATTATACTGTTTAATGGTTCTGTCTGAGGAGAAAAATCCGGCTTTTGCAATGTTGACCAGGGCTTTCTTCTGCCATGCTTTCTGGTCTTCATAGTCTGCGTAGATCTTTTCTTTTGTCTCAATGTACTCTCTGGTATCCAGAAGGGTCATGAACCAGTCTTTGCCTACCAGCTCTTTGTGAAGTCTTGTAAGGCTTTCCTTATCTCCGATAGCCAGCAGCTCCTCTCCGATGATAAAGTCTACCAGCTTGTGGATCAGTTTGTCTTTCTTGTAAATATCTTTTGAACAGTAAGCTTCTTCTGCATACAGGTCGATGACTTCCTGAGGACGTTTTCCGAAGATATAGATGTTTTCATCCCCAACCAGGTCACGAATCTCTACGTTGGCTCCGTCCTCTGTTCCCAGAGTCAGGGCGCCGTTGAGCATGAACTTCATATTTCCTGTTCCGGAAGCCTCTTTGGAAGCCAGAGAGATCTGCTCGGAAATATCTGCTGCTGGAATTACCTTGGCAGCTTTAGAAACATTGTAATTCTCGATCATCAGCACACGGAAATATGGTTTCACCTCCGGATCATTCTCGATCAGGTCATGGAGGCAGAGGATCAGGTGGATGATATCCTTTGCGATCACATAAGCCGGTGCAGCCTTAGCGCCGAAAATCATGGTGATAGGCGTTTTCGGTTTATTTCCGGCCTTAATATCCAGGTATTTATAAATTGCATACAGAGCGTTCATCTGCTGGCGTTTGTACTCATGGAGACGTTTTACCTGAACATCGAAGATAGAGTTCTCGTCCAGATCCATGTCCTGGGTCTCTTTCATGAACTTCTTAAACTCCAGTTTTTTCTCCACTTTAATCTGAGCCAGTTTCTCCAGTACTTTTTCGTCATCCTTATATGCCAGCAGCTTTTCCAGCTCATCTGCATTCTTCTTGAATCCCGGTCCGATGAGGGACTCAATATAGGCAGACAGTTCCCTGTTGCAGTGAAGGAGCCACCGACGGAAAGTAATGCCATTGGTCTTATTGTTGAACTTCTCCGGATAAATCTTATAGAAATTATTCAGCTCTGTATTCTTCAGGATTTCTGTATGAAGAGCAGCCACGCCGTTTACAGAGAATCCGTAGTGGATATCCATGTGAGCCATGTGGACTCTTTCGTCTTCATCAATGATATATACAGACTCATCGGTATATTTCTCTCTCACTCTCTCATCCAGTTCTTTGATAATAGGGAGAAGATGAGGAACCACTTCTTCCAGATAGTCCATGGGCCATTTTTCCAGAGCTTCTGCCAGGATGGTGTGGTTTGTATAAGCGCAGGTCTTGCGCACAACTTCCACAGCCTCATCCATGGTAAATCCTTTTCCGGTAAGAAGACGGATCAGTTCCGGGATGACCATAGATGGGTGGGTGTCGTTGATCTGGATCACCACATGCTCATTCAGTTTATGGAGATCATAGCCTTTATCCTCACACTCTTTCAGGATCAGCTGAGCGCCGCAGCTTACCATAAAATACTGCTGGTAGATACGGAGCTTCCGTCCATCATCATCCGAGTCATCCGGGTAAAGGAACAGGGTAAGGTTCTTCTGAATCTTCTTTTTGTCAAAGTCAATACTGTCCTCCGGTACAAGGCTTTCATCAATGGTATCTACATCAAAAAGATGAAGGCGGTTGCAGCCGGACTCGTAACCGGGAACGTCAATGTCATATAAAACAGACTTCAGTGTAAAATCTTTAAAAGGCACCTGGAAGGTTTCAGGCTGACGCACCAGCCAGCTCTCCTGGGTGATCCAGGGATTCTTTACTTCTTTCTGCTTGTGGTCCTCAAACATCTGCCGGAACAGGCCGAAGTGATAGTTCAGTCCGATACCGTCTCCCGGAAGTCCCAGCGTGGCGATAGAATCCAGGAAACAGGCTGCCAGACGGCCCAGACCCCCGTTTCCAAGGGAAGGTTCCAGCTCCAGTTCTTCGATCTCGCACAGCTTCTGTCCATGTTTTTCCAGGACCTTCTCCACTTCCTCATACAGTCCCAGATTGATCAGATTGTTGGACAGCAGTTTTCCGATAAGGAATTCTGCAGAAATGTAATAAAGTTTCTTATTTCCCTGATTCTGGGGAAGTTTCTGTGTCTCTTCCTTTGTCAGGATCATCAGAGCCTGGAAAAGTTCTGCCTGACTGCAGGTGTCCAGATTTTTTCCGAATTTTTCATTTAACAGTGTCTGTAATCTTTCTTCCATGATATTTTCCTCCTGAAAATTTTCCTGCGGTTCCAAGGTCCGCATTTCTATATAAGGGGTTACATGTTCTTTCTTTTGCTGTGGATTCTCTTATCAAAAGCTGGCCTTCATAGATCAGCTTCCCGGGCTTTTCTTTGCCCTTAATCATATTAAAAAGCAATCCTGCGGAAGCCTTTGCGATCTGCTCTACCGGCTGACGGATAGTAGTAATGCTGGGAATATAGTAAGCTCCCATATCCATGCCGTCAAAACCTGCCACAGAACAGTCTCCGGGGATCTCCAGGCCTGCTTCTTTCAGGGCTCTGCAGGCCCCGATGGCCAGTGTGTCCGAGGTGGCGTATAAGGCAGTAAAGCTTTCTCCTTTATCCAGAAGTTTCTTTGCCAGACGGTAGCCTGTGGCAAAAGAATACCTGTCTTCGCTGGCTTCCATGTATGCCACCAGCTCCTCCCTGAATGGAATCCCCCGTTCCGAAAGGGCTTTCTGATATCCCATAAGTCTCAGCTTTCCGATACTCTCATCTTCTCTGGGCGCCGTAAGAAGAGCGATCCTCTCATGTCCCAGTCCCAGGAGATACTCGGTCATCTTCCGGCTTTCCTGAAAGTCATCTACAGATACCGTCCCATAACTCTGTTCCTGATCTCCATATGTACAGATGGTGCTGAGGACACAGGGTATCCCTAACTGTTCTATTTTTTCTTTCGGGTGGGAGAAATTTCCTCCCAGAAAGATCATTCCTCTGGGCTTTTTCTCCTTTGACACATACAAAGCCACATCCAGCTCATCATCCTGTTCCTCCACATGCTGGAGGATGCAGCTATATCCCTTTTTCTCACATTCCCTTTCCAGAACACTTACCAGCTCTCCGAAAAAGGTATTGCCCAGGCCTTTTACCAGGACAGCAATGGCCTTAGCCTCCGACCGCTTCAGGTTCCTGGCGCTGTTGTTGGGGATATAGTTGGACTCTGCGATCACCCGCAGGATCTTGTCCTTGGTTTCCTGATTGATATCCGGGTGGTCATTCATAGCTCTGGATACGGTGCTCACCCCTACTCCACATTTCTTTGCTATATCTTTAATGGTCATTCCCGCCATTTTACATCCCGCCTTTTCAAGACTCCCCGTGGAGCCTTTCCTGTCTGCTCAAAGCTCCGGATCATAGTCTGCCGTAAAGCTTTGTCATATCATACATCCTTCCTGTAACTTCATGGGTGATCTGCCCTTTTAACAGTCTCCATTTCCAGTTGATACCCAGTGTGGAAGGACGGTTGATCCTTGCTTCTCCTCCCAGGCAGAGGAATTCCTGTATAGGAGTGATGGCCAGATCCGCCACAGAAGCCATTGCCAGGCGGATGAAATCCCAGGGCATATCTTCTTTTCTGGTGTACCGGTTATTCAGATACCGCTCTGCCAGAAGTCTGTCCTCCGGAGCCATCTCATCCAGCCAGCCCAGGATCGTATTATTATCGTGGGTCCCTGTATATACCACACAGTTATGTTCGTAATTATGAGGAAGATAATCGCTTTCCTCTCTGGAATCAAAGGCAAACTGGAGCACTTTCATTCCCGGATATCCGGTATCCTTCACAAGCTGTATCACGCTTTCTGTCAGATACCCCAGATCCTCTGCGATGATAGGAGTCTCTCCCATAGCTTTCTTCACTGCCGTGAACAGCTTCAGTCCGGGACCCTTTCTCCATTCTCCAAATTCTGCTGTTTTATCTCCATAAGGAATGGCATAATACTCATCAAATCCCCGAAAATGGTCTACTCTCACTACATCATAAAGCTTATAGCAATGTTCCAGTCTCCGTATCCACCAGACAAATCCTGTTTTTTCGTGATATTCCCAGTCATAAAGAGGGTTTCCCCAAAGCTGGCCGGTAGCAGAAAACGCATCAGGCGGGCAGCCGGCTACTGCTGTAGGAGTACACTCCTCATCAAACTGGAAAAGCTCCGGAGCAGCCCAGGCATCCGCGCTGTCAAAAGCTACATAAATAGGAATATCGCCGATAATACGGATTCCCTGATCGTTGGCATATTTTTTCAGTTTCGTCCACTGTTTTGTGAACTCATACTGCTGAAAACGGATAAACTGGATCTCCTCTGCCAGTTCTTTCTTCTTCTCTTCCATGGCCTGGGGCATTCTTCTTTTCAGATCAGCCGGCCACTGGCTCCAGCTGATGCCTCCCAGACTGTTCTTAACAGCCATATAAAGGGCGTAATCTTCCAGCCAGTCCTTATTTTCCTCTGCGAATGTTTCAAACCCTTCATCAGGCACAAACCGCTCGAAGGCCTTCCTGAGGATCTTAAATCTGGAAAGATAAATCTTTTCATAATCAATAAATTCTGCATTATCCCCAAAGTCACAGGCGTCACATTCTTCTCTGGTGAGAAGCTCCTCTTCGATCAGCGTCTCCAGGTCGATAAAATATGGATTCCCGGCAAAGGTAGAAAAGGACTGATAGGGAGAATCCCCATATCCTGTAGGTCCCAGAGGAAGGATCTGCCAGTTCTTCTGTCCTCCTGCTTTTAACTGATCCACAAATTCATAGGCTTCCTTTGAGAAACAGCCAATTCCGTAATCCGACGGAAGGCTGGCTACCGGAAGCAGCACACCGCTTTCTCTCATGATCGATCTCCTTTTTGTAAGCAGCGCCCGATATGCATATAGCAATCTCTTTCCATCGGAACGCCGGGTTTCTGGTAACGATATCGGTAACGTTTCCGATATCTTCTGGAATTAATCTACCACAGGTCCTGAAAAGATTCAATAGGGGAATGTTTAACAAATTTTATGCTGGAAATTTAGTGGATATGACTGAAAGACGGAGATGAACAGTTTTCTACTTCTTCTCGTATTGTTTCCTATAGCTTGCCGGTGTCATACCTGTATATTCTCTAAAAACTTTGTTGAAATATGAAGGCGTATTAAATCCTACCAAATCAGCAATTTTATTTATGCTTAGATCGGAAGTTATGAGCATCTTTTTTGCATTTTCTATTCTGATCGAATTAATCGCCTTATTTGGTGTGATTCCGTATTCTTTCTTCATACACCTTATAATATGTACAGGATGAAAGTTAAAATAATCGGCAATACTTTCTAAGGTAAGATGAATATGATAATTTAACATAATATATTCCATTATATTAGCTGCCAGGAGTTCTGAAGAATTTCTTTGAGGCTGAAACACCTGTACAAAACTCAACAGACGGAAGAATAATTCCTGGCATCCTAAAGGTGATAATAATGTCTGACTTTGTATCTCCTTTTGTTGATATTTATCAATATTTGCAGAAATAAGTTTTGAAAAGCAGGCAGAAAACTCCTCACTTTCAAAAGGGGTCAGTTTTTTATACATTGGTAATGTTAATATACTTTTCCGGTCCTCATAAGAACTTAACGCTTTTCTCTCCTCCTTCGTAAGATAAAATTCCGAGGCATAGTAGTATTTACCGGAAGGGCGGAAATGAAGCCAGTCAAACTTTGTCTTCATGGATACCTTTTTATACCCAAAATGGGTAGAATCCGGCTTAATAATCAATACATCATTTTCTTTTAAATGGTAACTTTTATCTCCGTCTGTTATAAATAATTCTCCGTATTCAATAAAAATGAGATCAAAAACTCCTATATTTGTTCTTCTTCCATGTGCATCTCCAGGTCTGTATAAAGCACTTCCTGCTAATATAAAATATGGATACGGAGGTGTATGAAAATTTACATATTCCATAGTTAACTCTCTCCTGAAATGTTAATATTTTATGATAATATTACACTTTATACTCTATTTTATCAACTATTTCTTGTGATTTTTATAATTTGAGTTAATATTTTACTATTTCTAATTGTTAATATTTTATTATTTTCAGCAAAGAATATAAATTTACGCACCATTATTTTCTTTGTATAATATAACCAACTTATCGGGCCGATAACATTTTTCAACAGCAACTTGCACAATTATTTTCTCAAGGAGGGTTTTATTGAAAATGAAAAATAGCAAAAAAATAATCGGTATTCCGTTATTCAAC
>DWUY01000124.1 GCA_019120515.1 Candidatus Blautia avicola
ACTCTCTGATAAAGTGTTTGTCCAGGTCACGATAAACTCTCGCTTATCCAACCTTTTTACTGTTTTGGTTCGTTGAACCGTTTTTAAAAATGAATGTAAAAGAATTTTCAGTTCATGTGTTTCACTGTTCAGTTATCAAGGTCCCTGTCTTGCGACAGCCATGTTAGATTATCACATCTTTTCTGGCTTGTCAAGAACTTTTTTCTTTTTCTTGAAAATTTCTTTTTTCAGGAATTTCAGAAGTTCTTGAGAGCACCGCTCTCGCCGACAGCTATGTTAGAATACCACAGCATTTCTTCTTTGTCAACAGATTTCGTGAATTTTTTTCCATTTTTTTTAATTTCACTTTTTACTGGACAAAAAAGACGAAAATCAGGGGTAAATCCAGACAGACTCGTCTCTGTTTATAAAAAAGGCAGGCAGAAAATCTCCTTTGATCTCCTGCCTGTCTTTTTCTTCTTTTTTACAATAATCCGGATAAAAAACCTGCCAGCAGATTATTCTCATACAGATAATTTGTCACAGGATTTTCTTTTACCATGGAGACTCCGGTTTGTGCCCATGAGGTATCCCAGAACAAGGATAATGCCAGAAAAATGATCCAGACCACAAAAACTCCCTGAATAATTCCTAAAGCGGCTCCTCCCACTCTGTTAAAAAGGTTCAGGACAGGAAGAGAAAATATACTATTCAAGATTCCTCCTATTATGTGAAGGATAATACTGATTGCTAAAAAGGTTACGATCATTCCCAAAATACTGACTGCCACCGCCGCTATGCTGCGGGAAATGTATTCGGTAAATGTTTCTGCCAGAAGATGCTGATACCCCTGAGCGTTATTGTTCTCTATGAGAAGTGCTTTCACATTTTCCGGGAGAGGCAGTTCCTGGATAAACTGATTCTGCTCTCCTGAATCTGTCTTCTCATTGATCTTAACTTCTGTGTCTTTCATAAGACTTTCCTGACAATTTTCCTGGATCATATGATAGATAGGCGTATTTTCCTGAACAAACTTTGTAATCTGCGGATTCAAAGCAAAACTCAGCGCCAGAGTCAGAATAACCGACAGAAAAGAAAATGCTGTACGGACCATTCCTTTCTGAAGGCCGCTGAAAATATGTGCTACAGGAATTGCCAGGATTACAATAGAAAACCAATTCATATCATTACCTGTCTTTCGTGTATCTTTTATGTTACCAGGACAGCCGGATCATTTTGATCCCTTCATCTGAGATCAGCAGGTACCGGTTTCTGGACATCTGGAATAGGTTTCTTACAGTGCCCTCCCGCACATCTCCCTGAAATTTCAGTTTGCCTCCCAGGTCATATATCTCTACCTGAGCGCCATCCCAGAGAAGGATCCTCTCTCCACTGACAGAAATACTCTGATATTCCATATCAAATTCCCGGGAGCACCGCTGTCTTCCTTCAGGAGCATATAAGGTCATCAGATAGGATTCTTCCTCTCCTTCTGTAACAATTCCAAAATATTCCTCATTATAGAATAAACTGATCATCTGAGTGTTGATCTCGGTATTTTGGCTTTCCTCAGGAGTATCCTCACCCTGAAAAACAGAAAATCCGTCATCCCTGAAGGCAACGCAGGTGCCTTCACTAAAATAAACCAGATCCGGCACTACAGTATCTTCATATGTAAATTCGGCTACTACGTTGTCCACCTGCCCCTGGCCTGCCTGGCCGAAATTATAGAAGACCAGATGACTGGAGATTTCTCCTGAATCTACCATAAGGTAGCTGACAGCGATCACTGTCCCATCCGGAGAAACGGCCAGATCCAGAGGATAACCATTGTTCTCCATTCTCGTCTGATTCTCCACAATCAGACTTCCATCGGAAGAATAATAATTCACCCATGTTTTCTCACCATCTTCCAGGATCGCAGCTACTGAACCGTTAAGTGTTACCTCGGCCTTGACGATTGGAAAGTCCGTGGATATGGGACCTACCGGGCCGCTCATCTTCACTACATACATGGCAGTTCCCCGCCTGTCATATATTGCAGCCGTATCTCCCATAATACTGACTGACGGATCACTCATATCATACGTCTGATTCCACAGGGTATCTCCGGACTGTGACAGAAGAGAGACACTTTCATTGCCGTATTTCAGCAGATCATCCCCCATCTGTATATATTCTGAGGACTGGGTGTCCTCATTCTCTATAGTGGAAAGCACATCATAATTCTGTTCCACATGGTTAAGGACATAAACGATCCCTGCTACTGCCGCCGCGATCAGCATTCCAAGCACCACGATCGTCCGGTTCAGACGTATCCTCCTGAAAAAATACCAGAAATCCGAAAGTCTTCCTCCTCCCGAATCTCTCTTCTCAAAATTAAAAATTTCTTTTAAATTCATATAGTTCTTTCCTAATGTGTATCTATGTCTGATGTGTCAATTCAGGGTTCGTATACCTAAAAGCGGAGAGCCAGACCAGCATCTGGGCTCGTTTGACAGCCGCCGATGATACCAGCACCCCTGCGGCTAGTATAACACAAAAGTTTACGGGAGTAAAATTTTTTGTCCCGGATATATCAGATCATTTACTGACAGATGATTCAGTTCACAGATTTCCCGGACTTTATCTGTACTTCCATAAGTTTTTATACTGATTTTTGTTATAGTATCTCCCCGTTGGATCGTATAAGAAGGATGTATCTCACCAGACGCCTGGGTTCTGCCCTCTTCCTCTTCCTGGTCCGGATCATCTAGTATAGTCTGACTCTGATCCGGCTCTTCAGAAACCGCGGATGCTTCCTTCTCCTCCTCTGTCTGGTTCTTGTCTCCCAGCTCTGTTTCCGTATCCTGTTCCTTTTCTTCTGATCCAGAGGTCTGTTCACCCTTTGTCTGCTGTTCATCGGATTGTTCTTGACTTACACTGCCATTCACTGGCGCCGTCTCTTGTACTCCTGCATCCTGCCGCTCCTGATCAATGTCTGCGATCACCTGTCTGGCGCTTTGGAGTTTCTGATAATCGTTAAGATAAAGAACCCCCACCGCCAGTACAGCTACAGCGGCACAGATACCTGCAGCCTTCATCACCGGAAATCCCGTCTTTTTCTGCTCCTGGCTGATATTCTTTTCTACTTTTTTCCGGAAATTTCGGACTGCAGAATCGTCTACCTCTTCCGTTTTCTTTTCCATTTTCTGATTCTGGGCTATGAGGAAATTGTGCATAGGTTCATTCTTCTCGTAATACACATAAAACCCTGTCTGTCTGGACATCCGGCCATCCTCATAGCGATAAAAAGCCTCCTCTTTTTCCAGCGGTTCCATAATAAATAAAATCTTATCGCTGCCTCCAAAATGGTCCAGATGGGTCTGGCAGATCACCTGGTGCAGTTCCATGGAGCAGCCTGGTATAGAAAGAAACCACCCTACCACCTCCTGATCTGGAAAATATTCTTTATTTTTTTCGTATACATGATTCCAGATTTCCTGAGTAAATTCCAGATGTTC
>DWUY01000125.1 GCA_019120515.1 Candidatus Blautia avicola
GATTTAAATATCCTGCAATGCTATCCTATTTTTACAATGATAAAGACTATGAAAAAATTTCTATTGAAGGCATTCAATGTCTTGAAAAATATCACGGTACCGCTGCGGGAGTGATCAACGGAGACGAACACCTAAGTGGTAATAGCCCTTCTCAAGGTGCCGAGCTTTGCTCTGTAGTAGAATATATGTTCAGTCTTCAGACCATGCTTGAAGCTTTTGGCAATCCATATTTTGCTGATAAGCTGGAAAAGCTGGCCTATAATGCCCTTCCTGCCACCATTACAGAAGATTTTATGGCTCATCAATATTTACAGCAGGCAAATCAAGTAATTGCCAATAAGGCCAAACGTCCGTGGTTTAACAATAATGAGGAATCAAATATGTTTGGTCTTGAACCTAATTTTGGATGTTGTACAGCAAATATGCATCAGGGCTGGCCTAAATTTATAAAAAGTCTCTGGTATAAAGAAGGAAAAAATACTTTTATTGCAATGGTACATGCGCCTAGTAGTTTATTTACAGATATCAATGGAAAATCTGTACATATTACCGCTGAAACAGATTATCCTTTTAAAAATCGGATTAAATATAATTTAAAAGGTAACGGCATTAAAGACTGTACATTAAAAATCCGTATTCCTTCATGGTGTAATAAATTTACCATATATAAAAATGATAATATATACCATGCAAAAAATACCGCCTTATCTGATAATGATTTTATAATACTGCAAGACTTACAGGAAAATGATACCGTAGTTATAGAATTTGCCATGGAAATACGCAAAACCTTCTGGTATCACAATAGTATCGCCATTGAAAGAGGACCTCTGGTGTACTCTCTGGATATCAAGGAAAATTGGAAAATTTTTCGTGAATTAATGGGCATAAAGGACTATGAAGTTTATCCTGAAACCCCTTGGAATTATGCACTGGCCTTAAATGGAGAGTGCAAAGAATGTATACAGGATATATCAGACACTCCATTTTCTAAAAAATCACCTCCGGTAACCCTTTATACAAAAGGAAAACTTTGCCAGAACTGGGGATTAAGCAATAACAGTGCCGCTGATCTTCCTTACAGTCCCGTTCATATTGATAATACCGAAGAAGAAATTCGCCTCATTCCTTATGGTTGTAGCAAATTACGTGTTACAGAATTTCCATTTTATACTTAAAATTGTATTTTAGACAACTGAAAACCCCGGAGTCGCAACCTCCGGGGTTTTCAGTTGTCGTGTCATCATGGACACCCTTAACATTTTGCCGGATTGCATTATAGCATATGATTTCTAGCATTGCAAGTATACGTGACGTCATCTCCTCCCATTTCTTCTATTAACGATGGTCAGCAGCCTGAAAAGCTGGGTAAGCGACACAGCCAGGGCCGCCACATAGGTAAGAGCCGCTGCGGTAAGCACTTTTCTTGCTCCATATAATTCTTCTCCGGTTAAGATATGTGTGCTTTCCAGGGCACGGAGAGCCCGTCTGCTGGCGTCAAATTCTACCGGGAGAGTGATCAGCTGGAATAAAGTAGAAAGTCCAAAGCATAATACCCCAAGATAAGCCAGATTCCCCAGGCCCCCTCCCTCTCCTGCAAAAAGCAGACCGATCAGGATCAGTGGAAGAGCCAGCCGGGAACCGATGTTTGTCACCGGGATAATGGCATTCCGTATCTTAATGGGAAGATACCCCTGGGCATACTGGATGGCATGGCCGGCCTCATGGGCCGCCACACCGATGGCTGCCGTGGAAGCCCTGTCACAGACGCTGTCTGAAAGCCGTATGATATTAGTTCTTGGATCATAATGATCTGTAAGGCTTCCCCCTGTTTTTTCTATCTGAACCTGATACACCCCGGCAGCTTCCAATACCTTTCTGGCTGCCTGGCTTCCCGAAAGGCCAAGATGGGAAAGCTGGGCGGAATATTTCTGAAATGTGGCGCTCACTCTGGCGCTGGCCCATATAGCGAAGATCACTGCAGGCAGCACCCAGAAAATGTAATAATAGTCGAAGAACATAGCAGTATTCCTTTCCGATATAGAATAATAATAGTATGTTCTTCTATGGACATTGTCATTCTAAGGTTCAAATATTTTCTAAAAATAAGCCATGACATGAAATGAGAGAAACAGATTCTATTGGCCAAAATTTTGTTGCAGACATGAGCAAAAACGACAAAAAATTGCAGAATAGCGTGATATAATTTTTTTGTTGTCATACCCAATCCGGCAACGGAAAGGGGGTGGGAACATGCTTGATTTTGTTGTATCTCTTCTAGTCGCAGTCGTGGGCGGTGTAGCCTGCCACTACATCACCAAATGGTTAGACGGCGATGGTCATGACAACTAACCTCGGTTTGTTTCCGCCGTAATGGAAAAAGAAAACCCTCGGACTGCCTTCCGAGGGTTTTCACTTGGTGAGCCCATGCTTGACTCATGTTATATCTCTTTGCCTAACGGCATTATAGCATATGCGATTTTAAAAAGCAATATTCCCTTCAATAAGTTTTCAAGATACTATTTTAGATATTTTAGATGATCTTGCTCTAACACCATTCTATAAGTTTATTACTACTTTCTTTTTAAATACACTGCGACCGCCTGCCAATTATCTTTCGGATAAAATGTCAGACACCTGTCATTTTTTTCCAGGCATACTTCCGTATCGGAATAAATCTTATCTATTATGTATTCCTTATCCTCCCATTGTACAAAAGTCTTTTTAGGAAGTTCTCCTCCGAATATGTGAAAAACAGCAAATGCAGCTTCATCATTTTCTCTGAGAATCCCCTGCCATCCTACAGGGTTTCTCCAGCTCTTTCCCATTTCACCAAAATAATGGGTACGTCCTGTTTTTATGACAGGTGCGATAATCCGGTAAAATTCCAATCCCTGATCAACCGCCTTCCACTGTTCTTCATTTAATTCTGTAACATCTCCGGATAAGCAGCAGCGTCCAAAAAAGGTATTGCACATGGAGTAAACCAGTCTTTTAATACTGTCTTCTTTTCTGACAACCGCCCAGATCTGACTTTGCCTGGGTAAGATCACTCGATGTAAATTCGCTGCTATAATAGGGATCTCCACGCATTCATGAGCATCGGAAAAGGAAGCCATAGCAGATATTCCCATCATCTTAGGTTCTAATTTGTGCCCTCCTGAAGCACAATTTTCTATGATAATTCCAGGAATATTATCCTTGATCTTTTCTATAAAGCGATAAGAGGCCTCCATATTCTGTCTTAGGCCTTCCCCCAGAGATTCGGCTCCGTCACATCCGATTCCCAAAGTATCATTATAATCCATTTTTATATACCCGAAACCATTTGTCTTTAAGGTCCCAATAACCTTTTCTGTCAGGTAGTTCTGCACCCATTCCTGTCTCATATCCCAAAATCGTCTGGTTTCTGTACTCAAAACGAATCCATCTCTTTTTAAAAGATGCTCCTCTTTGTTATAAGCCTCAGCCAGTCTGCCTACATTATCGATTTCAAACCAAAGACCCGGAATCATACCTACTTTGCGGATTTCTGCCGCCATCTTCTTTAACCCCTCCGGAAACAGTTCGGATGATGGGAGATAATCGCCCATAGAATCGCTCCATGGAACCCCCTCCGTTTTATACCAGCCGCAGTCAATAACAAAATAAGAAAATCCTTTATCCTGTATAGCCTCTAAGATTCCTTCTATATTTTCCTGAGAGGGATTGCCCCAGGTAGTACAATATTCATTAAAGATTAAGGGTAAATCTTTTTCTGTATCCGGCAGTTGTTTCAACGCGCATTCCTGACCGGATGTCAGCCTTTGAAAAAATTCGTCTGTTTCCATATTAGCGGCTGTTGAAAGGATAGCCGCAGGAGTGGAAAAGCTCTCTCCTGGCTTAACCAGCTTCATCCAATGTCCGAATTCTCTGTCCGCTATACCTCCGCTTATAGATACAGCTTCATCTCTCCTGTAAACTTCCATCTGCCAGGAAGCATTATGTGCAAGCTGCGCCCCCCAGTAAACATGATTTTTTCTGTCCTCTATAACTACACATGGAAAAAATTTATTTACTGTCAGAGAACCTATAGAACCAAATCTTTCACATCTGACTGCATGTCCGGGGGCCCAGGAAGGCTCCAGCTGCAGTTGTTCTAATGGAAGTGTTTCAAGTCTTCCTTCCGCGCTCCATACGCCTCTTACACGGTGCATGTATAAATGCTCTGCCCCGTCTCCTGAAAGGAAGGGTGATATCCCCCCTACAGAAAAACTTTCCAGCATCTCAAGGGTTACGGGGTTTTCACTTTCATTATAAAACTCTACATAAACCTGAAGGGTATCTGCCTCTTTATTCCACAACAGATTATGAACGCCCTTATATCC
>DWUY01000126.1 GCA_019120515.1 Candidatus Blautia avicola
GTACACCTACCTCTTCATTGGACTTGATCGCTTCGATCTTTTTGCGCAGCCGCTGGACTTTCTCACACTCCCCGTCGGCAGGCGGAGCCTCGTTGGTGTGCTCCATGAAATGGAGCAGCTGTACCAGCTCCGGGCTGACCTCCTTAGGGTTCTTCCCATGGGTATTAAGAAAAATCCGCACCGCGCCGTCTTCCAGGATCCGTTTTTTGTTTTCCATGCAGCACATCTGGAACGTGTACCGGTAACAGCCGTCGCCGATCAGGTCGAAGGGGGCGATGAGGATCAGGATAACATCGCCCAGAAGGCTGAAATCCACCGTCCCCGGCTCCAGCAGCTTCACATCGATGTGGCTCTGGTAGTAGCGGCTGCGCCGGGGCAGGCTGCCGGTATTGCGTTTCTGTACTTCCGTGTCGTAGACACGGTTGTCCAGATCCCTGGCCCAGACGTCCAGCCGGACATGGCGGTACCGGGGCGAATCCCGTTCCTCCTTCTCCGTCTGGGGCAGGCCATCCAGGCGGACTTCCCGTTCCAGGATGATCTCCAGGATCAGCTGCATGATTTCCGGATCCTCCACTGCCTCGGCAAAAAGGAATCGATCCAGAAGCGTCAGGTCGCTTAAATTCTTTTTCGTGTTTGCCAAATCACATTCTCCTTTCATTATAGAGCAGAAGTCCGCTTCTGTAAAGGAAAACGCAAAGAAAATCTGTGCAAAAACATACAAAGAAACAGCTGTCCGCTCCGTATTTTGTTGCTTTTTGGGATAATCCGCGGCAGAAATGCCGCTTGTCCGACGGAGTCGTCGGTTTGAATGTAAAGAAATAATATCACACAGCAGTAGAGAAAACAAGCCCATAAATAAAAGCGCCTCAAACCAGGCGCTTTTGAAATGCGGACAACAGGACTTGAACCTGCACGTCAAAGACACCAGAACCTAAATCTGGCGCGTCTGCCAATTCCGCCATGTCCGCATGAACGGTTTTATTATATCATATCCTTTTCCAGGAAGCAACCAGACAAAATTTTTCGTTCCCGCCTTGACTTTTCCTTTTTACCATAGTATAGTAACCATATCAACAGACAAGAAACCTGTGAACAAGAGTAGTACTCATTTTCAAGGGCACACACAGAGAGCTGCAGGCGGTGGGATTGCAGCGGTGCAGGAATGGGGAATGGACTTGCGAGGGCAAACCGAACGGCTGCCGGGTTTTCAACAGTTGAATCATCAATAAATTCTTACAAACCGCAGAAATGCGGTATTTTTTTGTCAAATTTTATCTTTTTATATGTTGCATGTGTTGCATGTTTATGGTATAATGGTCTTGAGGTGATAATGATTGAAGCTCTATTTTGATAAACGCCTGAAAGACCCTACCTATTATGGTCAGCAGGGATTTCGCAACGGAAAAAAAGTTACATCTAAAAATATAATCAAGTTCGGCAAACATTCTGAACTCCTGAAAATCACGGACGACCCGGAGGCTTATGTCCGCGAGGAGATACGAAAGTGGAATGAAGAATACCGGTCCGGAAAAGTGGAATATACTTTGTCCGCTGATTTCAATCAACGTGTTCCTCATACAAACGACCCTGCTTCTTCCTCTACCTGGCTGAACATTGGATACTTTTTCCTCCAGGAACTTATGAAAGGTCTCCGGCTCAGAGATTTCTTCCATCAGAAAACGAAAGACCGGAAGATTACTTTCGATTGTTACACGATATCCCGTTTCCTTACCTATGCAAGGATCCTCGACCCGCTTTCAAAACATGCCACATGGCATAAGCTTGACACCTACTATGAACAGCCGGATTTTGATTACCAGCACATCCTGCGTTTTATGGATTTACTGGAAAAAAACCATGACGATTACCTGGCATGGCTGTTCAGGCAGAGTAATACGATCGTAAAAAGAGATACTTCTGTCCTTTACTATGACTGTTCCAACTTCTATTTTGAATCAGAGCAGCCGGATGAAGACGTCGTAGATGAAGTCACGGGAGAAATCATGAAGGGAATGCGGCAGTACGGTTTCAGCAAAGAGCATCGGCCTAACCCGATCGTAGAGATGGGGCTGTTTATGGATTCGCGGGGCATCCCTATCACCATGTGTCTCCACCCCGGCAACACCAGTGAACAGCTTACCGCTATCCCACTGGAAAAAGAAGTGATGAAAATGCTGCCGGATGCAAAATTTATCTACTGCGCAGATGCCGGTCTCGGTTCTTACAACATCCGAAAATTTAACAGTATGGGCGGCAGGGCGTTCATTGTCACGCAATCGATCAAAAAAATGAGCGATGTTTTGAAACAATCCGTTTTCAACGACTACGATTACCGGCTTCTTTCCAATGACAAACCTGTCACGATCGCTGGAATGAAAAGCTTTGACCGATTTGAAGAGGAAAACCTGAAATTATATAACGATTTTGCTTATAAAGTGGTAGATGCCGATAAGGTACTGGATCTCGGCCTCTACGAAGATGTGACGTTAAAGAACGGACGCACTATGAAACGGAAAGCGAAGGGTGTCCTTAAACAGCGCATTATCATTACTTTTTCCCGAAAGGTGATGGAATATCAGAGATCTGTCCGCAGCAGGCAGATTGAGCGGGCAAAGAAGTTATTAGAGTTAAAAGATCCTGAAGAGATCAAAAAAGGTCCGAACGATGTAAAACGTTTCTTAAAAAGAACAGCGAAAACAAAATCGGGGGAAACAGCAGTCGTGGAATATATCCTGGATCAGGATAAGATTGCCGAAGAAGAAAAATATGATGGTTACTATGCCGTAGCGACCAATCTGCAGGATCACGCAAAAGATATCCTCGCAGTATCCAATAAGAGATACCAGATAGAAGAATGCTTTCGGATCATGAAAACCAACTTTGACGGCCGTCCGGTCAACCATAGGCTTCAGGAACGTATTAAGGCACATTTTCTGATCTGTTATACCGCACTTCTGGTCTATCGCCTGCTGGAAGCCCGGCTAGATGATCAGGGAACACATGTAACAGCCAGCAATCTCATAACCACCTTAAAGAATATGAACGTTGCTAATGTCCACGATATTGAATACATGGCGCTTTATAACGGAAGCAAAGCCCTTGACGCATTAACCAGATTGACTATGCTACCACTGGACAGACTTCACTACAGACCAAAAGAATTAAACAGTATGATAAAAAAATTTTTACAATAGCATTCACATACAACATCTTTCTCTGTCAGTTTGAGCCGGAAACCCTTAAGTTTAAAGGGTCTCCGGCTCTTCTAATTCGTTAAAGTGTTGAAAACGGGATAATAGTTACTATTATAATACATGAAACATCTTTCATCGTCAACTGTAAATTTTTTCCGGAATCTGTTACAATAAGTAAATAACAGGGAGGACGTCATATGAAGAAAAGATCGCATCATCCATTCATTT
>DWUY01000127.1 GCA_019120515.1 Candidatus Blautia avicola
AAATTAAGTGTTGACATCAGAGAGAAAAACTTTGATAATGTTACTATGAATGTCCTGAGTATGGGCATGACCGGCGACTATGAGGTCGCCATCGAAGAAGGTGCCACTCATGTCCGGGTAGGAACAGGTATTTTCGGAGAAAGAAATTATAATATTGAAGAATAGGAAATGGAGATTGATTATGAGTTTTTTAGATAAATTTCTGGACGCAGTTAAGGTAAATGACGACTATGATGATGATGATTTCTTAGATGAAGCAGACGACGATTTTGATGATGAAAAACCGAAGAAAAGATTTTTCAAAAAGTTGGATGATGATTATGATGATGATCTGGATGATGATCTTCCTCCGGTAAAGAACACCAAAAAGGAAAAGAAAACTTCATCAGGTACCAAAACAGCCAAGCAGCCGAAAACCCAGAATTCTTCCAGCAAGGTGACGCCTATGTATAGTGTTAAGAAAAAGACTTCCGGTCCTTCTGCCGGTTCATCTAATGAAGTATGTGTGATCAAGCCAAAACAGTTTGACGAGTCTACAGAGATCGTAGACGCGCTCCTGGATAACTGTACGGTCATCCTGAACCTGGAGGGACTGGATATCACTCTGGCACAGCACATTATCGATTTTACAGCAGGCGCCAGCTATGCTATCGACGGTAATATCAAGAAGGTTTCTTCTTATATCTTCATCCTCACTCCGGAAGGCGTGGATATCACCGGAGATTCCCAGGAAATCTTAAACGATATCGCCGGATCTGCGTCTATGTATGAAGGATTTTAAAAAGACATGGATAAAGAGGATTTATTTGAAAAGCGTATGAGGGAATTGGGTAAGAAAGCCTATTACAGAGGCATTCTTACCTTTTCCGATTTCCTTGACTTAAATCAGCAGAATATACTTCACAGCCTCTCCTTTCGTGATACAGGGGTAAAGGTGGAAACTTTTGGAGGCTATGAGTCAGCGGAGCGTCAGATGGCGGCATTCGTCCCTGAGGCTCTTTCTTATGAGCAGGATTATCCCATTGCCTGTGTGAAGATACAGCCTCTGAACAGGAAATTTTCTGAAGATCTGACCCATCGGGACTATCTTGGAGCTATCCTGAATCTTGGGATCGACCGGGCCAAGATCGGCGATATCCTTCTGGATCAGGAGGCCGGTTATGTATTCTGCCAGGAATCTATGGCTGCCTTTCTTGCGGAAGAACTGACGCGTATCCGTCATACTTCTATCCAGGCCCGTCGGCTTCTGGAAGAAGAACCTCTTCCCACACCCAGAAGAGAGGAAGTTTCAGGTACAGTGGCTTCTCCCAGACTGGACAGTGTGATCGCCCTGGCCTTTGGAAGTTCCAGGAACAGTATCCTGGGCCTGATAGAGGGAGGCAAAGTTTTTGTAAATGGAAAGAGCATAGTTTCTAATGCCTACTCTATCAAAGAGGGAGATATTGTATCTGTACGGGGAAAAGGGAAATTCCAGTTTGGTTCTGTGACGAATAAGACAAAAAAGAACCGCTTTCATATAGTTTTATACCGTTATTGCTGAAAGGGAGGAATTGTATATGAGCGAGCAGAGACTGCAGGTGAAAAGAGATGGAGAATTTACATATCCTATTGTTTTTTACAGGGATTTTGCTTCTTTATCTAAGGAAATAAAGGCTCTGCCTAATCAGGGAAAGAGACTTTGTATCGTGACGGACAGTCATGTGGCTCCTTTCTACCTGGAGAATGTAAAGCATGAGCTTGAAAAAACAGGAAGGGAAATTTATTCTTATGTCCTTCCCGCAGGAGAAGAAAATAAAAATCTGGAAAAGATCCAGGGAATCTATGAGTTTCTGATCAAGAACCACTTTGACCGAAAAGATCTTCTGGCGGCTCTCGGCGGCGGCGTGGTGGGGGATATGACCGGTTTTGCTGCCGCCACATACCTTCGGGGAATTGATTTTATCCAGATCCCTACCACCCTCCTGGCCCAGGTGGACAGCAGTATAGGGGGAAAGACAGGGGTGGATCTCAAACAGTATAAGAACATGGTGGGAGCCTTTCATCAGCCCTGTCTGGTCTATATGAACGTTTCTACATTAAAGACCCTTCCGGATAAAGAATTTGCCTGCGGCATGGGGGAAGTGATCAAACACGGACTGATCCGCAGCCGGGAATACAGCCGCTGGCTGGATGAGCACCGGGAGGCAATCTTAAAAAGAGAAGAAGAGGCCTGCCGGGAAATGATCTTCCAAAGCTGTGTGATCAAAAAGACTGTGGTGGAAAATGATCCTACAGAAAAGGGCGAACGGGCCGTGCTGAATATGGGACATACGGTAGGCCACGCGGTAGAAAAGCTGAAAAACTTTACTATGGCCCATGGCCAGTGTGTGGCGGTAGGCTGTATGGCCTCTGCTTATATTTCCAGAAAAAGAGGGCTGATCTCTCAGGAGGAATATCAGGAAACAGCCCGGCAGCTTCAGTCTTTCGGTCTGCCTTTATATGTGTCCGGACTTTCCACAGAAGGAATCCTGGAGGCTACTAAATCTGATAAAAAGATGGAAAAGGGACAGATCAAGTTTGTCCTTATGGAAAAGCCCGGATGGGCCGTGGTAGATACTTCGGTAACAGATCAGGAACTCTGTGAGGCTATAGAAAGTATAAGGCTGGAAAATCAGGAGGTACAACAGGAAAATGAATAGAGAAAAGAAAAGGCTGACAACTTTTATCCTGTTTATCCTTTCCACAGCAGTCCTGGTTGCCTTCGATCAGTGGACCAAGAGTCTGGCTGTGGAACATTTAAAAGGCCAGGAAGATATCCCTTTGATCCCCGGCGCCCTGTGTCTCCATTATCTGGAAAACAGAGGGGCGGCTTTTGGCATCTTCCAGGACCAGAGAGCTTTTCTGCTGATCCTGACGGCTATTATCCTGGTATGTGTCTGCTATGTTTTATGGAAGATTCCTTCAGATAAGAAATACAATCTTCTGAAGCTGCTTTGTTTTATGATCACTGCAGGGGGGATCGGGAACCTGATCGACCGGGTGCGGTTAAATTATGTAGTAGATTTCATCTATTTTTCTCTGATTGATTTTCCGGTGTTTAACGTGGCGGATATCTATGTAACTGTCAGCATGTTTCTTTTGCTGATCCTGGTATTATTTTACTATAAAGATGAAGATTTTCAGTTTTTAA
>DWUY01000128.1 GCA_019120515.1 Candidatus Blautia avicola
GCCTACGGTAGAAAATCGGAAAAGGTGAAATTCGCCGGTAGAAATAAGTCGAAGCCTACAGCCAAAAATCGGGAAAGGTGAAATTTGCCTGTAGAAATGAGCTGATGGCTCCAGCAGAAAATTCAGAAAAAATTTATTTGTAGAAAAATCAGGAAAGGAGCAATTGATGAAAGGTCTTAAAGATATGCTACTCTGTGAGCAGCGCAGACTGGAGAATATATTGGAGAAAACAGCAAAAGGAATGGAAAAGGATGTTCCGCCTGGTTCGCTGCGGATATCTGTAAACAAAAAGTGGGTACAGTTTTATCAGGGCATGCCGGGAGATAAGACAAAAGGGACGTATATTCCAAAAGAAAACCAGAAACTGATCTGTAGGCTCGCTCAAAAATCCTATGATGAGAAGATAATCCGATTAGTTTCCAAAAGACTTGATCAAATCAAGAAAATAACCAGGGATTATGAAGATGATGAGGTGGAAATGGTATATTGGAAAGAACATATAGAAAAACAAAAGCGTATCCGGCCGGTGGAGACTATCTGGAAACGCCAGATAGAAGAATGGGAAAAACAGGAGTATAAAGGAAAAGAATTCAGAGAGGATACTCCTCTGATTCGGAGTGAACGGGGAGAAAGGGTACGTTCGAAATCTGAAAAGATACTGGCGGATTTCTTTTACAGAAACCAGATCCCTTACAAATATGAATGTCCTTTACATCTGAAAAATTTTGGAACGGTCTATCCGGATTTCACTTTTCTGTCAGCAAAGACTGGACAGGAAATCTACTGGGAGCATGACGGCAGGATGGACGATCCGGTTTATGCACAAAACGCGATCAGAAAGATTTATGCATATGAGGAAAACGGAATTTATCCGGGGGAGCGCCTGATCCTTACATATGAGACAGAAAAAACAGTTTTAAATATGCAGATTGTAGAGCGGCTTGTCTACAAATATTTGAAATAGTACTAGATGGCACGTTTTAGTGACCACCTATTGCCATAAATCAAATCCCCTTTGCCTGGGGAAGTAAAAGACTCCGATACCAAGCATACGGGGCATCAAACTCGCAGTGACGCAAGCATGTACGCTTGGCTCGTTGCCTGCAGAAATAAAAACATCCCCCTGAGAATTGGACATGCTGCCTTCACCATACTCTCAGGCAGCACGCCAATCAACAGGAGGATTAAGTATTATGCGCAATCTAATTATTTTAATTTGGAATATGTTTCGTCATCTACAGCTTCCAGCCATTCGTTGCTGGTCTGTGTCCCGGGAACTTCAAAGGCGATGTGGGAGAACCAGCTGTCTGCCTTGGCTCCATGCCAGTGCTTTACTTCAGGAGGGATCACGATGACAGTGCCTGGCTCCAGACTTACCGGATCTTTTCCTTCTTCCTGATACCAGCCGCTGCCTGCCGTGCAGATCAGGATCTGTCCGCCTCCGGTTTTGGCGTGGTGGATATGCCAGTTATTGCGGCAGCCTGGTTCAAAGGTGACATTTGCCAGAAACACAGGGCTTTCTTCTGGCTTTGTCAGGGGATTTAAATAAGAGTTTCCGATAAAATACTGGGCGAAAGCGGTATTCTCCTGCCCCAGGCCGAATACATTGGCTTTATCAAAGGTTGCTTTGTCCTGAATTTTCATAAATAAAATACCTCCTTAGAATGATTTCCCGGTATCCTGCTCTTTGCAGATGTTATAGCGGAGAAAGTCCAGATTGCTGAGCTGTTTTTCCCGAAAATGGATCTCATCTAAAAGATTCTGCCTTTTCTTCTCCAGCATTTTCAGACACTGGTCCTCTCCAGATTCCTTTTCCAGTAATTTTCTCATGTAGGTTTCTATCTCAAAATTTTCAAAACCGATATCGTGAAGGGTCATGATCATACTCAGATGTTCCAGGTCTGTATCATCATACTGCCAGGCGCCCATCACTTTTTTTACGGCTCCGCACAGTCCCCATTGTTCATACTCTTGGAGAATTTCCAGGGGAATGTTATAGCGCCTGCTTGCCTCATCAATGGTCATAGAACTCCTCCTTATTTTATCAGTTTACTTGTCTGCGGATAAAAGGACACCATGTAAATTACAAGTATGTTTATCTTTGTACTTCTATATTTTAGTCTTGAAAGAGAAGCGTGTCTAATGCTTAGATTGGATTGCTGTCAATGCCTAAAAGATATATTTGCGGCACTGGAAACTGGAAAAATAGAAAAAAGGCATGGAGAAAGATAAAGCATAGGTATTAGACAGACAGTCATTTTCTCACTATAATAAAAACCAAAAGAAGATCCGATGAAGGATCCATGCAGAATAAAAACAGGGAGGGATTCTTTTATGAAGTATACAAAACTTGGCAACTCAGATCTGACGGTGTCCAGGATCTGTATGGGATGTATGGGCTTTGGAGACGCCAAAAACGGACAGCACAGCTGGACCATAGACGAGGAACATTCCCGGGAGATCATTAAAGAAGGACTGGATCTTGGAGTTAACTTTTTTGATACGGCTATCGGGTACCAGAGCGGCACCAGTGAACAGTATGTAGGCCGGGCGATAAAAGATTTTGCAAAGCGGGAAGATGTGGTAGTAGCTACGAAATTTCTCCCCCGGACACCGGAGGAAATCCAGCAGGGAATTTCCGGACAGGAACATATTGAACGGATGATCAATACCAGTCTGAAAAATCTGGGACTGGACTATGTAGATCTGTATATTTACCATATGTGGGATTATGAGACTCCTCTTTACGATATTATGGAGGGTCTGAACAAGATCGTGAAAGAGGGAAAAGCCCGCTATATCGGAATTTCCAACTGTTTTGCCTATCAGCTTGCAAAGGCAAACTCACTGGCAGAAAAGGAAGGCTTCCAGAAGTTTGTATCCATTCAGGGCCATTATAATCTGATCTTCCGTGAGGAAGAAAGAGAGATGGCTAAGCTTTGTGCAGAAGACAATATTGCTATGACGCCTTACAGCGCTCTGGCAGGAGGACGTCTTTCCAAACACCCGGGAGAAACTTCCAAGAGACTTGAAGAGGACAGCTATGCAAAACTGAAATATGATGATACTGCCCGTCAGGATCAGGTGATCATTGACCGGGTGGCAGAGCTGGCAGATAAGCGGGGCGTATCTATGACTGAGATTTCTCTGGCCTGGCTTTTGACGAAGGTAACCGCGCCGGTAGTAGGCGCCACTAAACTCCACCATATCCAGGGAGCGGCAAAAGCCGTGGATCTTCAGCTTACGGAGGAAGAGATGAGATATCTGGAAGAGGCTTATGTTCCTCATAAACTGGTAGGAGTCATGGCTCAGAATACACCGGCTGCCGCTAAGCAGACCCATGTTTGGTCTACAGGCAGTCAGAAAATAGAAACAAAGTAAAATAAGGAAAATAAGGAGGATGTCAAGATGGGTTACAGAGAAACAGATCCGGAGTTTGCGGAACGGTTTGAACATTTTGCTTTTGAAGAGGTAGTCCGGGAAGAAGGACAGCAGTTAGAGGAAACCACACGCCATATGGCGATCATCGCCACCCTTCTGGGGTGTCAGGGGATTGATGAGTTCAAGACAGAACTGCCTCGGGCACTGGACGGAGGGCTTACTCCTGTTATGGTGAAAGAGGTAGTCTATCAGGCAGTAGATTATCTGGGCATAGGCAGGGTACGTCCTTTCCTGGATGCAGTAAATGAGATTTTGACAGAAAGAGGCGTGAAACTGCCTCTGGAAGGACAGGCTACAACTACTATGGAAGACCGTCTGGAGAAAGGGGCCCAGGCCCAGGTGGATATTTTTGGCGAGGGCATGAGAGAAGCCTGGAAAAACGGCCATATCAACCGGTGGCTGGCAGACAACTGCTTTGGAGACTATTATACACGTACCGGTCTTACACTGGCTCAGCGAGAGATGATCACTTTCTGTTTCCTGGCAGCCCAGGGAGGATGTGAACCTCAGCTCATTGCCCATGCGGGAGGAAATATGAATCTGGGAAATGACAAAGAGTTCCTTACAAAAGTGGTATCCCAGTGCCTGCCCTACATCGGCTATCCCCGGAGTCTGAACGCAATTACCTGCATTAATAAAGCGGCGGAGGCCAGAGAAAAGGGTTAAAAAGATTTTGAAAGGTAAGAATGGAATATCAGAAATAACCGTATAATAGATGATAGAAGCCATCCGGACAGTATCTGGATCAAGGCGAAGCCTTGCTCCAGGCACTGTCCTTTTTTTGACAAAATAAAGGAAAAAAGAGAAAAAGAAAATGGTATAATCAGGTGACGGACATTGATTCTATACAATGGGCTGTGGGAGAGCAGAGCAGGGAAAAAGAGAGCCTGGTTTTCTGATCTGGTGATCAGTATATTGTGCAGCGGCGTTTTTTCGGCTTTATATGGCTTCTGTATACTGAGAATGGGAGCAGATAAAATCCGGGCAATACAGTTAGGTACAGGCTTCTTTTTGGGAATTACGATCATCGGTTTTCTGATCCTGAGAGGGCTAGCCTGGATGAATAAAAAGCAGAGAAAGAGGAGAGAGAAGGTGGATTTATGATCTATGAGGAAGAAAGCGATTATATCATGCGTATGATCAAAGAAGCGGCCAGGGTGTTATTTTCTCTGATTTTTGGAAAAAAATATACTCAGGTAGAACTGCCAAAAGAGAATAAGTTTTCTGTTTCAGGAAGCAGTCTGGATGATCTTACGGGACTGGTAGACCAGGGGAAGATCAATGAAGCTGAAAATATTCTTTTGGAAAATCTGGATCATGAGAATCCGGAGGAACTGGCGGCGGCCGTTTTATTTTATGAATATGTAAGTGAGAAAGGCCGGGAATTTTTGGAGGCCCATGATTATTCCCTGGAGGAAGCGGCAGAGGGAATGAAGCAGATCGCAGAGTATGCCGGGTATGGGGCGCTTCTGGAGGAAATGGATCTGTAAAATCAAGGCGGAGACAGGATAAAACAGATTGACATTATCGATATTCGATGTTATAGTGAAATCAGAAGAATATCGATATTCGATAAAAGGAGCGATGCTATGGCCAGAGCAAAGTTTCAGACTTTAACGGAACAAATGTTTTATATCCTTCTCTGCCTCAGGCAGGAATGCTGCGGTATGGATATTATGGAGAAGGTCCGCGTGATGACGGAAGGCAGGGTAAATATAGGACCGGGAACCCTTTATAATCTTTTGGACCAGTTTTCCCAGGCAGAAATGATCGTAGAGACAAAAGTGGAGGGAAGAAGAAAAAGTTATATTCTTACAGAGACAGGGACAGAGGCACTTCGGGCAGAGTATGAGAGGATATGCGGTCAGGCGGCAGACTACCGCCGCTATATGGAGGTGCAGGAAAATGAGAAGGGGGAAGCTTGAACTGGTATGGTCTTATTATTATGACCATACTACAATGGAACGGCACTTTGAAAAAATGGCAGGGAAAGGCTGGGCTCTGGACAGAATGGGAATCTTCTGGCACTATCACAGGATCGAGCCTAAGCCCCTTCACTATGCAGTGGGATATTTTCCGGGAGGCGGGGTCTATGCTCCTCCTACCGGGGAGGAGCTGACCTTTGAAGAATACTGTGAGATGGCAGGCTGGGAGCTGGCGGCAGAACACGGCGCTATGAAGATTTTCTGTAACGAAAGGGAAAATCCTGTTCCCCTGGAAACCCAGGCAGATCTTCAGGTGGAAAATATCCGCAGAGGATCAAGAAGATTCAGGATCGCAGATGGAGTCCTGGGAGGGATCGGCTGGCTGATCGTCATTTATTTCATGCTCAGTCTTTATTTTGACGGAGTAAGGACCCTTTCCGGCGGAACCGGCTTATTTTTGGTTTTTATAGGATTGATGCTGGGGATTTACGGACTTGTAGAACTGATCACTTATCAATGCTGGTATCGGAAGGCAAAGGCAAACGCACAGAGAGACCAGTCGTTTACGCCAACAAAAGGTTATCCTGTGATTGTAAAAATAATTCTGCTTTCAGCCATAGCTTCATTGATTATTTACGCCTTTACAGCAATAGAAGGCAGACTGGCGCTGGCTGTAATGGCCGGATATTTTATTGTCTATTATTTACAGGATATCATCCGGAATCGTATGAGAAGCAAAGGCGCCAAGGCCGCGGCAAACGTGGGAGTAAATTTCGCCATAGCTTTTCTTATATTTTTTGTGATATTTAACGGATATTATTATTTTAATTCTTTTGAGGCGGAAGGCTATTATGGGGAAAAAGGATTTCACTGGGACGGACAGGAAAATCCCCTGACGCTTCAGGAGCTGGCAGGACCGGAGTTTGATGGGAAGGGATATATTGATACCCAGAATATCCAAAGTTCCGTTTTCCTTTCCAGGATGGAGATTGAACAGTTTTATAACGAGACTTTGTCCGGAGCCAAGGGAGAGCCGGGATATTACCTGGAATACGTGGTGGCAAAGGTAAAGCTGAATCCTCTTTACGGATTTATCAGATCTTCTATGGAACGGACTTATGGAAGTGGGGAAAACTGGAAGCCTGTGGATTCCTGGGAAACAGGAGAGAGGGGAGTGCGTCAGATACGGCAGACAGAATTTGACAGGAAAGGGCAGAAAATTTATCGGTATCTGATCTGCATGAAAGACAGGATCGTGAAGATAGATCTGAGCTTTGCGCCGGATAAGGTCCAGCAGGAAAAAATTGTGGAAACTTTAGGGAAAATATAAAATATTGACAAAGCTATAATGACAGGAGTACGATATATAGATATAAGCGATGGTGCTTCGGCTTCAGGCTGAGGCACCTGTTTTTTTGCGGCGTACTTTTATGCGGTGAAAGATTATCGTATTAATATGGTGCTTGAAGGGAGAGATAAGATGAAGAAAAGTATGTTTAAGGACATTTTGATCACAGGATTTGCCATGTTTGCCATTTTTTTCGGCTCTGGAAACCTGATATTTCCGCCTCAGGTAGGGCTGCTTTCCGGTGAGCATGTATTCTGGGCAATTGGAGGTCTGGCTATTTCTGCCATCCTCTTCCCTATGCTGGCAGTAGCGGCAGTGGGAAACGTAGGGTATGGAATCCAGGATATGATGAAGCATGTAACAAGCTGGTGGCATTACCTGTATATGGGTCTGGGACTTCTGGTAGTTATTTTCGGAACCATTCCCAGGTGCGGAGGGGTAGCTTACGAGACCGGATTTGAAGGGATCTTCGGATCGCTTCCTGTGTATGCCAGAATTATCTTCCTCCTTCTTTTCTTTGGGATATCTTACTATTTTGCCATGAATAAGTCTAATGTCATTGACCGGATCGGGAAATATCTGACACCCATCCTTCTCATTACTCTGCTGGTAGTGATCCTTCTGGCCATATTCCGACCTCTGGGACCGGTCCAGGGAGGAACCCAGGCAAGCGGGCAGGAAGCCTTTCTCAGTGCTTTCCTCACCGGATATAATACGGGAGATGTAGGAACGGGAATTATCTGTGCGGGAATCTTTATTGCGGCTTTTCAGCAGAAGGGCTATACCAAAAAAGAAGAGTACCGGAAAATGATGTTTGGGATTATTGTTATTGGATTCCTTCTTTTGTTTATTGTATACAGCGGCTTAGCCTATCTGGGAGCCCAGGGAGGAAATGACTATCCTGCAGATGTGGATACCACTTATCTCCTTACTGATCTGGTGAGAAGGCTGGCAGGTACAGGGGGAAGTGTTGTGCTGTCCCTGGCTGTGATCTTTGCCTGCCTGACTACGGCGGTGGGAATGATCGCTACTACAGGTCAGTGGGTGGAAGACTGGACAAAAGGAAAAGATTCTTATAAGCTGGCTTCTCTGGTGATCACCATTGCCATTTTCCTGGTATCTTCTACAGGAGTAAGCAATGTGCTGACTATTTCCGGTCCGATCTTTACTATTATCTTCCCAATGTCTGTGGTTATGATGATCCTGGGATTGTTTAAAAAGTTTGTGCCTAATGACGGAGCCTGGAAAGGAGCGGTGATCGTATCCGCAGTCATGTCTTTGTTTGACGCGCTAAATGTGGCCCAGTCTTCCGGACTGATCCCGATAGACGTATCCGGTATTATGAATATTATTTATATGATCCCCTTTGCTGAACAGGGCTTTGCCTGGGTAGTGCCTACGATCATCGGATTTCTGGTGGGAGCGGTAACTTATAAGGTGACGGGGAAGGAAAGTGTTCCCTATGCGATATAGGAGATAAATGGAGGTACGGTACATAAATGAACGCTTGTATTTACGAAAACGGAAAAATCTTCACATCAGATAAGGAAAATCTGTATGCAGAGGCCATGCTGACAGAGGACGGAGTTATCCGGAAAGTTGGCAGCAGGGAAGAAGTAGAAAAGCTGGCCCCTCAGGGCTGTGAAAGAGTAGATCTTCAGGGAAGCCGGGTGATACCGGGGTTTGTAGACGCCCATATGCATCCCCGTATGCTGGCGGATTACAGCCGGCAGATATCGGCTCTGCCCCCAAAGATCCATTCCATTGAAGAACTGATCCAGGCAGTACGTGAAAAGAGAGAAGAGCAGGGACCGGGAAAATGGTGTCTCGGCTGGGGATATGACGAAGGAAAGTTTGCTGAGCGCCGTTCTATCACCCGGTGGGATCTGGATAAGGGCTGCAGTGATTCCCCGGTGTCTATTGTACGGACCTGCGGTCATATCCGCTGCGTCAACAGCAAAGCTCTGGAGATGGCAGGAATTGACCGGAATACCCCGGACCCTGAAGGAGGGGAGATCGAACGGGACGAAAATGGTGAACCTACAGGAGTCTTAAAGGAAAATGCCAGAAATCTGGTCACACCTTTTATGCCTCCGGAAAATCGGGAAGAAGCAGTGGAAAATCTGACAGAGCTGGGAAAACTTCTCACTTCTCAGGGAATCGTAGCTGTGACGGATATGGGAAATCTGGACGAAGGGGACAATTACCTCTTGTACCAGGAGGCAGTCCAGAAAGGGTTTCTCCAGGAAGTGGGTGTTTATTATATGTGGGATTTCTTTATGGATAAAGAAGATTTCCAGATTCCTGAGGAACGTTTTAATAAGAAACAGCAGATTTTTGTTTCCGGTCTGAAACTGATCGGAGATGGAAGTGTTTCAGGAAGGACCGCCTGGATGGCAGAACCTTATCTGGATTCTGATTCCTGTGGAATTTCCGTATGCAGTGACCGTCAGATGGAAACTGCTGTTGATTTCTGTAAGAAAAATCACTGTCAGCTTTCCATGCATGCTATGGGAACGAAAGCCATTGAAAGAGTGGTAGACCGGGCCGTCAGAGAAGAAAAGTGGAATCAGGGTCCGGAACCTTATGTCCGGGTAGAGCATATCACTCTTCCTTCAGAAGACAGCATTGAAAAGGCTGCCGCACATGGGATCGGTTTTGTGACACAGCCTATCTTTCTTTATGCAGAGATTGAAAGTTATCTGAAAAACCTGGGAACCGAGAGGATGAAGACTTGTTACCCGATCCGCCATCTGCTGGATAAAGGAGTAAAGCTCTGCTTATCCACAGACGCTCCGGCTACCTCCTGGGCGGTTCCTTCGGACCCTTTCCCCAATATAAAAGGAGCAGTAACCCGGAAGGCCTGGGACGGCACGGATTGCGGAAAAGACCAGGCCATTGGTATAGAGACAGCCCTGATCCTTTATACAAAGGAATCTGCGGAAATGGTGGGATTTGACAGGCTTGGCCAGTTAAAAGAAGGATATAAGGCAGATTTTCTTATCCTTGACCGGGATATCCTGGAAATTCCTCCGGAAGAGATCGATCAGGTCAGCGTGGCGGAAACGTATATTAATGGCCGCTGTGTATATAGAAAAAACAAATAAAATATGAGGGAGAGAAGAGAATGTTTACATTACCAAAATATTATGAACCAGATTTTTCGTCAGAGCCGCTGAAAAACGCGCCGGATGCCAAATGGGAGGAAGCGGCAGCAGACGGAGTCGCTCCGGAGAATTACCACAGTACATCTATGTATCCGGAGTATTTTAAGATCAACGGGAAATGGATGCTGCCGGAAAAATCCCGCATGGATTCCAGTGTAGTATATGACAAGGACGGAACTTTAAAAGTGGTGGAAAACAGGAATCTGAAAAAAGGAGACCGGGTGATCCTGGGAAGAACGGAAAAGGGAGAAGAGGGGATCTATCTTCACACCACAGGATTTGAAAATCCGGAAGAAACCCAGAAGGATCAGTTTGTGTTCCGTCAGGGAAGAAGCCGGGAGACTTCTTATGCCAGAGACTATGACAGACTTTTTGAACTGCTGAATTATGAGCGGGAACATGGGAATATCCTCTGGGTCATGGGACCGGCTTTTGCTTTTGATGCTGATGCCAGAAGAGCTATGGAAGCTATGGTGGAAAACGGCTATGTGGACGGTCTTATGGCAGGAAATGCCCTGGCTACCCATGATCTGGAAGGGGCCATGTTCCATACAGCTCTGGGGCAGGATATTTATACTCAGAAGTCCCATCCAAACGGTCATTACAATCATCTGGATGTGATCAACCGGGTGAGAAAAAGCGGATCTATCCCTCAGTTTATAGAAGATTATAAGATTGACAACGGCATTATGTACAGCTGTGTGAAAAACAAGATCCCATTTGTTCTTACAGGCTCTATCCGGGATGACGGACCACTGCCGGAGGTGATCGGAAATGCCTATGAGGGACAGACGGCTATGCGTCAGATGGTGGAAAAAGCCACTACTGTGATCTGTCTGGCTACTATGCTCCACACTATCGCCACAGGGAATATGACACCTTCCTATACTGTAACCGCTGAGAAGGAGATCCGTCCGGTTTTCCTCTATACAGTAGACGCTGATGAATTTGTGGTGAACAAGCTTCTGGACAGAGGCAGTCTTTCTGCGACCACTATTGTGACCAATGTACAGGATTTCATTATGCTTACAGTAAAGGGGCTGGGAATCCTTTAAAACATATCTTGACTTTGGAGCGGCTCTGTGTTAAATTCCTAGTTGTTTGATGAAGAGTTATGAAGAATGTTTGCCGCCGGGTAACGCCTGATCCATTCCGATAGGCCTTAGAAGGAATGGAGCCAGGCGTTTTTTTGTGGGATAAGACCGGCGGGATAAGTAAAACTTCGGAGAAAAAGACAGAGATTACAGGAGGATTT
>DWUY01000129.1 GCA_019120515.1 Candidatus Blautia avicola
CCAGCAGACCTTCCTGATAATTTTCGGAAGTATCCTTTGTAAAGCTGGCTAAGATCTTAGGTTCTTCTCCGAACAGATCTATAATTTCCGCATTGGTGCCAATTCCCAGTGCACGGATCAAAACAGTAATGGGGACTTTTCTGGTTCTGTCTACACGTACATAAAATACGTCATTGGAGTCGGTTTCATATTCCAGCCATGCGCCTCTGTTTGGGATCACAGTACAGGAATAGAGGGTTTTGCCCAGTTTATCATGTGCAATTGAATAATAAATACCGGGAGAACGCACCAACTGGCTGACGATTACACGCTCAGCTCCGTTGATCACAAATGTTCCGGTCTCTGTCATCAGCGGCAGATCACCCATGAAAATCTCATGTGTGGTAATTTCGCCGTTTTCCTTGTTGTGCAATCTCACCTTTACCTTCAATGGTGCGGCATAGGTGGCATCTCTCTCCTTACACTCTTCGATGGAATACTTTCTTTCTTCCACACACAAAGTAAAGCCAATAAACTCTAAGCTTAATTTACCACTGTAATCAGCGATAGGAGATATGTCTTCAAAAACTTCATTCAGTCCTTCGTCCAAAAACCACTGGTAAGAATCTTTCTGTACTTCGATCAGGTTCGGCATTTCCAGAACTTCCTTCTGGCGCTGGTAGGTCATTCTCATGCTCTTACCACTAGTTACGGCACGGATTCTGTTTTTCTCCATTGACGTTTCACCCCTTGTATGTTTTAATTTATTTATGTGGAAGTCTTTTTTGTTAGACTTCCAGGCATAACTTGCCATAATAGTGCATTTCTCACTATATCACAATTCGTCAAGCATGTCAACAGATATTTTTCCAAACTTTTACATATACATGATCGCGCCGCCATGGGACCATCTGAGAGAGAAGCTCACGCTGCCATGATCTTCCCGACGGCGCAGGCCGAATAGCTGCCTATATGAAAAAAACTGCCTGCAGACTGTTCTTTAGCAGCCTGCAGGCAGTTTTATCTTCTCAATCGTTCAAAAGCAGTTCGCCCTTATCTTACATTTTTCTCTTTAACGCTCTTCTCTTATTTGCATACCAGATGATCACGCCTACATAAACGGCTGCCGCGCAGACACCGATGATATAAGCGCCTGTCCATGGAATGTTGAAACCGATCTTTGCGTTTGCGATATAGGTAATGGTAACAAATGCGTACCATGCGCCCGGGATCAAAGGCATCCAGGCAAATTTGGCTTTTCCGTTTTCAAACATCCAGACAGAGATCGCCAGGAACGCGAACAATGACAGAGTCTGGTTCGACCATGCGAAGTAACGCCACAGGATATTAAATCCGTTGGCATTCATCTTAGCGAATACCAGGATTACAGCAACCAATGCGAAGATCACCGCAGCCAGTCCCATACGTTTTGCCTTGGAAGTCTGGTCAATATGGAAAGACTCCGAAATCGCAAGACGCAGAGAACGAAGAGCAGTATCTCCTGACGTAATAGGAAGTACAATAACTCCCAGCAGCGCGATAATACCGCCTACAGGTCCCAGGATATTCTTACATACAACACCGATCGTAGCGGTTGCCAGAGAAGCATCTGCTGTCTGAAGACCCAGGTTGTAAACGCCCATAGCGCCTGCCGCCCATACCATAGCGATGAAGCCTTCCAGAACCATCATATTATAAAATGTCATGCGGCCCTGTTTCTCACTCTTCATAGTACGGGAAATGATAGCTGTCTGTGTGGAATGGAATCCGGAAAGGATACCGCAGGCAACTGTGATAAAGAAGATCGGGATAAAGTGGTTCGCATTAAAGTAGTCGCTATAAGAAAGCACGCCGCCGTCTCCAGGCAACGTCCAGCTCCAGTTATCCCACAGTTCTACAAGGGGATATCCCTTTACAAACAGACCGACAAATACGCCCAGTGCGGAAAACAGCAGGATCGCTCCGAAAATAGGATAAATACGGCCGATGATCTTATCGATCGGGAATACAGTAGCGATCAGATAATAAACAAAGATCGCACCGTAGATCACCCATGTAGAAACAGATGTGGCGGATCCGTCAAATCCAAAGACCTGAGTAGCCGCGATATCGCCAGGCGTATAGATAAATACTGCGCCAACCAGCAGAAGCAGCAGACTGCAGAACACCTGATATACGCCGTATACGCCTTTATTGCTGTATTTGCGGATCGTCTCAGGCATCTGAGAACCGCCGTCTCTTAAACAGATCATACCAGAGAAATAATCATGCATAGCGCCGCCGATGATATTTCCGATAGGTATTGTAATAAAGGCGATAGGTCCGAATAAGATACCCTGGATAGGTCCGAGGATAGGTCCGGTACCTGCGATGTTTAATAAGTTGATCAGACTGTTTTTCCACTCCCTCATGGGAACATAGTCTACACCATCCTGTTTGGTGTAAGCCGGCGTCTTTCTGTCGTCAGGCCCGAATACTTTTTCACAGAACTTTCCATACAGCGCTGCGCCTCCGAACAAAATGACAAGGCCGATGATAAAGGTAATCATGTCAATTCCTCCCTCTCGTTGAAGTTTTATTACACTAAATTAGTATATCAGCAAAGTTCCAAATTGTAAAGTTTTTATAATATAAAAATTGGCTATACTTCATATATTTTTTAGGAATATTTATTTTCTGATAATAATTCCTGCTCAGAATCGACAATTTTGCAACAAAAAAATCATTTTTCTCCGGCAATAGAGACAACCCCTCCGCAAATAGCTTTTTAACATAAGAAAACCGGGCAGGTGTTCTGCCCGGTTTTCTGTATAGGTAAAAGTTTTCTCAGATTATTTAAGAGTAACTTTAGCGCCTTCGCCTTCCAGTTTAGTCTTGATCTCTTCAGCCTCAGCTTTAGAAGCGCCTTCTTTGAGTACCTTAGGAGCTCCGTCTACAACTTCTTTAGCTTCTTTCAGTCCTAAGCCTGTTACTTCACGAACAACTTTGATAACTTTAACTTTGTTTGGTCCAACTTCTGTCAGTTCAACATCAAACTCGTCTTTCTCTTCTGCTGCTTCTCCAGCTCCGCCTGCTGCTGCAACTACAACGCCTGCTGCTGCAGATACACCAAATTCTTCTTCACATGCTTTTACTAAATCATTTAACTCTAATACAGATAACTCTTTGATAGCTTCAATAAATTCAGCTGTTGTTAACTTTGCCATTCTTTTTTACCTCCGATTATATTTTCTTTTTACTTTGCCTGTTTCTTTTACAGGCTCTCTCTTTTGTAAAACTGCTGCTCTTTATGCCTGCTGTTCAGCGATCTGATTAAGCACACGAGCAAAGTTTGCGATAGGAGACTGAATACTTCCAAGAAGTTTTCCAAGAAGTTCTTCTCTTGAAGGGATCTTGGACAGTGCTTCCATTCCTGTCTTATCGTAGTAAGTATCTTCTACGACACCGGCAACTAATTCCAGAGTAGGAACTGTCTTTGCGTATTTAGCAAGGATTCTTGCCGGAGCTGTAGCGTCATCTGCACATACAGCCAGAGCGTTTGTTCCCTCTAAATGCTGGCACAGTTCTTCACATGGTGTTCCCTTGAATGCAAAGTTCATCATTGTGTTTTTGTAAACTTTGTAAACAACACCAGCTTCTCTTAATTCCTTACGCATCTGAGTATCCTGCTCAACATTGATGCCCTTGTAGTTTACCAGCACTACGGAAGCCGCATCTTTAATGCTGTTGGAAATCTCTTCTACGACAGGTTTTTTAAGTTCTACTTTTGCCATGAATTGTGCACCTCCTTATTTTTTTAGGCTGCGCTGCTCCGGTCAGGACCTTCATCCCGGCCTCGAATAAGAAAAACCTCTTTGTCCGAAAGACAAAGAGGTATATATCAATCTTATATCCACAAAAGCCCTGGGCTTTCGTTTCACTGATTAAGAATGAACCTTTCCTCGGCAGGCGATCTCTCATTATACCTTACGGCACCTGCTGTCTTCGGCAGCTAATCCTTTGATAACATATCATAAACTTCCAGGCTTGTCAACAACTTTTTTAAGAAAACAGTCCCCGGAAGAAATCCAGGATCTTCTCAAAGAATCCCTTTACCTGCTCCTGGTCGATATTCAGGTTCAGATCCAGCCCGGCTATCTGATCATAAAGATTCTTCGCCTGTTCTTTCAGACTGTCGATATTCAGATCCAGTTTGCTGATCTTCTCCATCAGATCGATAATAGCCTGGCGGTCTTCCGGAGAAAGCTTGATCTCCATTTCCTGGGCCGCCTGATCCACTACATCGCCGATCTCCTCTGTGGTCGTAGCGCTTCCTTCCACCACTTCACCTTTTACCGCTCCGATAAGCTGTTCTGCTTTTTCCTGATCTCCTACATTCTCCGCCACCTGTCCGGTAACTACCAGTTCATTTGTGGCCGTATCTGCATTTTCTTCATTGACCTCTTCTCCGGTCATATTCTCATAAGCTTTAATAGCCCCTACCAAAGCCGCGGTACCGGAAATGTTAAAGGGTCCTGCAACCTTGATGTCCGCATTCTCGATCCCCGCCGTAGCCAGAGCGTTCTCATACATTCCCGGCGTACAGTAAGTAATATTGCTGGTAGTTACATGAATACCGTTCCCCTCTTTCTTTCCTTCCACCAGGACTGAAGAAAGAGCCCTGGAACCAATGATGCTGCTGCTCAGGTAAGAATCCAGATACTGGTGTTCATCTGCATTGGTAACCGTCGTCACTGTATAATTTTTCAGATCTTCTTCTGTAACGCCCAGAAGCCGCAGGACTGTCGCCCGCTCCTGTTGATTCAGGTCTGCCCCCAAAGCTATATAAGGGACATCTGTATTTTTATCATTACCGGCTCCATATGCTGTAAGCGGAAGAGCCGCCGCTATCACGCCGGTTAATAAAACTGCTAAAATTCTTTTTTTCATGATCATACCATCTCCTCTATAAAGAGTTCTTTTTTGTAACGCTCTTTATTATAGCACAGTTTCTCTATTCTTACATCTAAACTTTCTGTGAATTATGGCAGCCTTTTGTATAGTGCCTAAACAAATTCTTCTTGCCCTTATTTTCCCCGAAGTGTTATGATAAAGAAAAACTATTTTTAAGGAGGAAGTCATTATGCCTATCGCCAATCAGGAAATGATACGTGATAATAACCGGCGTCTGGTCCTGGAATATATTGTGAATAACCCTCCTGTTTCAAGAGCCGATCTCTCCAAGCAGCTGAAACTGACAAAAGCCACGATCTCCGCCATTGTACAGGATCTGCTTGCGCAGAACCTGATCCTGGAGATTGGCAGCGCCAAAACCTCACTGGGACGAAAGCCTATTCTTCTGGAGTTTAACCAGCAGTACGGCTATGCCTTGGCCATAGACGTGCGACCCCGGCAGATCCTGACCCTGATCTCCGATCTGAAAGGAGAAAACTGCCATGTGCAGGAATATCCTTTTCCTCCGGAAGTTCAGCTCCTTCCTCTTCTTTCCCGCATTATACAGGAAACCCTGGAACAGTATGAACAGAAAACCAGGAAAGTCCTTGGGATCTCTATAGGGATCTATGGGGTAGTCCAGAAGAACCAGGTCCTTTTTACTCCTTATTACCCCCTTCCCCACCCGGATCTGGGCCGTCTTCTGGAGGAGGAATTCCACATTCCAGTTCTGGTGGAAAATGAAGCAAACCTTTCGGTACTGGGAGAATCCGCTTTCCACTGTAACTGCCGGAATATGATCCACATAAATGTTCATGACGGCATTGGTATGGGAATCCTGATCGACGGCCATCTGTATAAAGGAAAAGACGGTTACGCAGGCGAATTCGGACACACCATTTTATTTCCCGACGGAAAACCCTGCCCCTGCGGAAACCAGGGGTGCTTTGAGCTGTACGCTTCAGAAAAAGCCATACTGGAAGAATATGGCAAACGTGTCGGAAAGGAAAAGGTCAGTATCGATGAGTTTCTTTCCGACTACAGTCAAAAGGTTCCCCAGGCTCACGATATGATGAAGCTTTTTGTAAAATATATGTCCATTGGCATCAACAATCTGATCAACACCTTCAACACCGACCTGATCGTGCTAAACAGTTCCTTTTCCAACTATATTCCGGATATCAATGCCAGGATCGTAGACTACCTGGCCAGACATCAGAACCGGAACTGCCGGATCAGCCCTTCCAGCCTGCAGGACATCTCAGGTCTGATCGGCGGGATTCGGCTCGGCAGCGAGCACTTTCTGGATATCCGCCACCTGGAAATACGTACAAGTCCGCTGGATCTGGAGCATTGAAAAGGTTTTTTGCTCATTCATAAATCTTTTTAATTTCGTTCATGAAAACTTCACAACTTAAACATGATTTCAACATATTTGACGGATATACTAAAACCATAAAAATAATAAGAACAAATTATTTTTATATTTTCTTTTTCATATGTCGGCCCGACAGGGTCGGCTCTCCTTCCTTTAATATTTATAGAGAAAGCCATCGCAGCAAAACTGCGGTGGCTTTTACGTTCTATCTTTCCGAGAGACAGTTGGCCAGATCGGCAAAATCCCGGAGGGTCAGCGCCTCTCCCCGGATCCCGGCGGGAAATCCGCAGACAGATACTGCTCTCTCGATCTCTTCTTTTGTAAAATCCAGATCCTGTGCGTTTTTCAGTCCATTTACCAGAGTTTTTCTTCTCTGATTAAAAGAAGCCCGTATGATCCGAAACATCAGCCGGGGATCTTTCACATCCACCGGAGGTTTTTCATGTCTGGAAAGGCGGATCACCGCGCTTCCCACCTTGGGTCTAGGCATAAAACAGTTCGGCGGCACATTAGCCACGATATAAGGACTGGCATAATACTGGACTGCCAGAGACAGGGCTCCATAATCCTTGCTGCCCGGTCCTGTCTGCATTCTGTCCGCCACTTCTTTCTGAACCATTACAGTAATGGATTCTACCGGCACCTCTTCCTCAAACAACCCCATAATGATCGGCGTTGTAATATAATATGGCAGATTCGCCACAACCTTGATCGGTCTGCCCTGGTTGTGCTCCTCTGCCAGTTTTCTGATATCCACTTTCAAAATGTCTTCATTCAGGATCGTCACATTTTCATATTCGCTGAGGGTATCCTCCAGTATGGGGATCAGAGCCCTGTCAATTTCCACAGCAAAAACCTCTCTGGCGCTGGAAGCCAGATACTGGGTCATGGTCCCGATCCCGGGACCGATCTCCAGTACAAAATCCTCTTTTGTGATCTCTGCCGCATTTATGATCTTATCCAGAACGTGAGTATCAATAAGGAAGTTCTGCCCGTACTTTTTCTGAAAAACAAACTCATATTTCTGAAGGACCTCTATCGTCTTCTTAGGGTTTCCCAGATATGGGGCTGTCATTTTATTTTCCTCCCTTAAATATCAAAATCTTTTTCATACAGCATGATCCTGCCGCTTTCATCCAGATGACGCTTGCCCACTCTTTTTCCCGGACGGCGTCCTTTCTTTGCGGCTTTTTTCAAAGCCTCGTCCATCATTTCCCTTACCATGCCTATGGATACCGGATTTTCCTCATTCTGATTGTCTCCGATCAGAGTATAGAGTGCCAGCACCGCCATATCATCGATCTTATATCCCAGTTCTTTTGCATATGTTTTGGCAAAAGATACAAGCTCGTCATTGGTAAACACCGGGATCACAATACGGGAATCAAACTTTTTCATAAACTCCGGATATTTTTCTTCCAGATCCCGGATTCCCGGTTTCAGGTCTTCCAGTATCACCGTAAGCCGGTTTGTCTTAAATTCCATGGCTTTGGAAAGATTTTCCACAATATCTGCTTCCAGGGCTCCTGCATGTTCTATCACCAGGAAACCTCCGGAAAGTTTATCTACTACCGCCGCCGGATCTTTCTTATTCAGTTCTTCCGCTTCAATGTAGGCCACCTTTGCTCCCTGCATCTGGCGCTCCTTACACAGTGCCTTGATCAGGCCTTCGGAAAGTTTGGTCTTTCCGGAACCTTCTCTTCCGGTAACAATGATATTTCCGGCCTGGGAAGTTCTGGAGCAGGCGGATTCCTGGGCTGTATCCAAAGCTTCATTGATCTGCTGGCTCATACCGGGAACCGGTGCAAAATATGTAAAAAGCCTTCTATGTTCCTCTTCTGTAAGGTGATGGCGCATTAAGCCTTCCACCGCTGTTCCGAAAGCAGATGGCTGGGATACCGGCGCTGCTGTTTCTTCTGTTTCTTCTGTCTCTTCTATTTCTTCTCCAGATACCTCTGCCTCGTCCTGCTCTCCCTGCTCTTTAGGAAGAACTGTGGTTTCAAGTTCCTGTTCCAGGGCACAAGACAGATCGATCTCTCCTAAAGCTTCCCGCACCTGATCTTCCGGAATCACCTTAGTCTCCTGAAGATCTGTCTGGAATCCTTCCTGCTGCTCAGGAGATTCCTCCTGGGCAGGCGCTTCTTCTTTTTCAGAGACTTCAGCGCTTTCTGCCTCGTCCATATCCTGGGCCGGTTCTTCTATTGGCTCTGCAGCAGGTTCTTCCGCAGGTTCTTCTGCTGCCGGAACAGGCTCCTGGATCTCCTTAGAAACTTCCTCTGGCTCTGCGGCAGGCTCCTGGATCTCTTCTGTCTCTGCCGGAACCTCTTCCGGTTCCGGAGTTTTCTCCGGTTCAGAAACTTCTTCTGCTGTTTCTTCCAGAGGTTCCTGTACATTTTCTTCTTCAAATTCGGCCTCTTCTACAGCCTCCACCACAGGCACTCCGGACTCTGTATCCAGGATCTCTTCTGTAACGATCTCCCGGGTATCTCCCAGGGCCTCCTTGGCGTCTTTTTCAAATTCTTCTGCTTTTTCCATCAGAGCAGAAGCAATGGCGTCTGCTACTATGGCAGATTTTGCTGCCGCCGGCGCCGGGATCTCATCTTGCGCCTCTTCTCCTGTACTTTCTTCCGTACTCTCCGTCTCCGGTTCCGGTTCAGCCTCGGATATTTCCTGAACCTGAGGTTCCTGGATCTGCTCTTCCTGCGTCTGTTCTTCCTGCGTCTCCGGTTCCCGGACTTCCTCCTGGGATTCTGTTTCCTCCTGGACAGGCGGCTGGGAGCTTTCGGTCTCTTCTGCTACTGCCTGGGCCAATTCACTGGCAGTCTCTGCCAGAAGAGCTTCCAGATCCAGTTCCTTCTCCTTCAGATCTGTCTTAAAATCATCCGGATTCATATCTTCCTCTTTAAAAAGCTGGGACTGAGGCGCCTGGACTTTTACGGCAGACTTCATAGCTCCGCCCATATGGAAAGGCTTCGGTTCTGATGGTTGTCCAAAACTTTCCGGCTCCAGATCTTTTACAACATATTCTTTTTTTCTGGCAGGTTCTTTCGTAGCCGCTGTTTCTTCTTCACCGGCATTTCTGCCCGGCAAAACATCCAGGATTTCCTGAGCGGCTTTATCCTTCAGCTCCTGTGTATCAGAAACCTGTGGGACAGCGTTCTCCTTAAGCTGAGAACCAGTTTTAGCAACCCCGCCTCCAATGACGCTATTTATGATATCATTAATCTCTTTTTCCTGATCACCTGCCGGAGGCACAGAAGCCTTCACTACTTCCTGGGCAGCCTGAGCCGCAGCAGCCACTGCCTTGGCCGCAGATGCAGGAGAATATCCTTTCTGGAAGCGGTGATCATATTTATCCTGCTGTATAGGCGTCAAAGGCGTATATTTCATTTTCAGTTCCATAGCTTTTGTCACATACTTACCTTCACTGAACCACAGGATCAGATCGTCGCACTCTTCAATACAGGCTTCCTTTTTTCCTGCCTTTGCGTAAAGTCTTGCCAGTTCATAAGCCCATCTCTCTGTATATTCTCTGCTCTTGTATTCCTGCAGAATCGAGATCTGTTCTTCCAGAGGGGCCCTTTTTGCCCTGGCAAGTTTATATTTTAAAATATAACGGCTGTTGTCATTAGGAGAAATCTCCACAAACTGTTTATAATAATCTGCCGCCTCGTCAAAATTTCCCATTTTTATAGACAGCTCTACCAGACGGTATATCACTGTCCTCCCGATAGGCGCTCTGTGATGAGCCATTAAAAGCAGTTTCCGGCTGTCCTCATAGCGCTTATTGGCCTCATAGATCTCTCCCACCATACATAATGTCCTGGCACTTCTTACTCTGCGCCAGTCAATGGTGTCTACGATCTTAAGGGCGCCTCTGTAGTCCTGCCGGTCTACCAGATCATTTATTTCATCCAGTTTTGCCCTGTATTCATTCTTATCCACTTCGTTCACCTCTATACATTTTTATTCAAATAATGTCACCGAACCCTGAGGGTATAAGACTCCATAATTGATTTTAGTTTATCATACTGGATATGGTATGTCAAAGTAAATGATTGGAAGAGTCAAAAGAATTTTTCAAACAGAAAAAGGAGCATTCCCAAAGTCCCACAGTTTTGCAGCAACATATGTTCGTTTATAGCTTGAAAGCCTTTTGTATGGCGGCTTACAAGCTTTTTTATTTTTGAAATTTCGTCATATTTTACTAGCGTTTTATAACGTTTCGTGATATAATAAGTATTATATGAAACGGAGTACTTATTATGTATCTTAAAAAAACCCCAAACTCTCATGGCCGCATCCGCCTTTCTATTGTTGATACTTATTACGATAAAGCTAAGAAATGCTCCCGCCAGAAAACCGTGGAATCTATCGGCTGGCTCGATGAACTGGAAAAACAGTACGATGACCCGATCGCTCATTTCACAAAACGGGTAGCAGAACTTAATGCGGAAAAGCAGAAAAAGCAGGCTCCGATCCTCTTTACTTTCTACGATTCAGACAGACTTTGTATTGGTGATGACTTGCGGAAAAACTTCGGCTATGCCGCACTGAGCCGGATCTATCATGAACTCGGCATCCATACCTTCCTGACCAACCGGCAGCGTCACTCGAAAGAATGGTATGATGCCAATGCCATTATGAAGATGCTTGTCTATTCCCGACTCCTTTTTCCTGCATCAAAGAAATCTTCTTATGATGGCCGGGAACGTTTCTTTGATAGATCGGATTATTCCCTGGATGATGTCTACCGCTTCCTTTCTTTTTTGGACAAACACAGGGAAAACCTACAGATATGGATGAATGACAGGATCAAAAAGAATTATGGCAGAGATACCAGCCTGATCTATTATGATGTTACAAACTACTATTTCGAAACAGATGAACAAAACGGCTTCCTTCACAAAGGCATTTCCAAAGAGCACCGGCCAAATCCGATCATACAGATGGGCCTTTTCATGGATAACAGAGGAATTCCTATTACTTATGAGCTCTTTCCCGGCAATACCAATGACTGCCTGACCTACAGGCCAAACTTTGGACGTATCAAAAAACAGTTTGACCTTGGCCGGGTGATCTCCGTTGCTGACAAAGGAATGACAACAGGCGACAACATCTGGTACACGATCAATACCCCTACTCATGATGGATATGTTTTCAGCATGTCCATCCGAGGGGCTGAAAAAGGGATCAAAGACTATGTCCTCAAAGAGGAGGGCTACGAGTGGCTTGGTGCGGAATATAAACGAAAATCCCGAAAATCCCCAAGAACGATCCTGGTTACTTCTGTCACTGGCAAAAAGATGAAACAGCAGGTGGACGAGAAACAGGTTGTCTTCTGGAGTGAAAAATACGCCAAGCGGGCAAAAGCTGAACGGGAAACCGCACTGGCAAAGGCCAGGGATCTGGCGCAAAATCCAGGGAATTATACCAGAGCCACTTCTTATGGGGCAGCAAAATATGTCAAAAAAATAGACTACGACAAGGAAACCGGTGAGATCCTTGCCGCCTCATCCATACTGGACATTGACGAAGAAAAGATCCGTGAAGAGGAAGCGCTAGATGGTTACTATATGCTCCTGACCAGTGAAATGGAAGCATCGGACGATGAGATCATCGACATGTACCGGGGATTATGGCGGATTGAAGAGTCTTTTAAGGTAACCAAAAGCGAACTGGAAGCCAGACCCGTATATGTCTGGACAAAAGAACATATCGAAGCACATTTTCTGATCTGTTTTGTAGCCTTGACGATAGCAAGGATACTGGAAAATAAGTTGGAACGCAAATACAGCGTTGGAAAAATCCTGGACTCCTTGTCAAAGGCAGAATGCAGCCTGGTCCAGCAAAACTACTATCTATTCGATTACTATGATGAAATACTAAAAGAGATTGGCTTGATTATGGATATTGATTTCGGGAAACGTATCCGTACTCTGGGAGAAATAAAAAAAATATTGGCAAAGACAAAAAAATAGAAAAAACGCCATGAAAAAATGACAAAATAGCAAGGCCGTAATCCCGCATAACTACTAGGATTACGGCCATTTTTAATTCATTTTATCTGCAAAAGTCAGGATAATTGATTTTAGTTTATCATACTGGATATGGTATGTCAAAGTAAATGATTGGAAGAGTCAAAAGAATTTTTCAAACAGAAAAAGGAGCATTCCCAAAGTCCTTTCAAAGGACTTTCCCGGAATACTCCTTCAGTTTTTATGAAATTATGAAAGTTTCTTATTACGCCCTGTCAAAGATCCTGGTCCTGTATCTGCCCAGAACAGAGATCAGGCAATTACCCAGGATACCGCAGGAAACCACTTCTCCGATACCTACCGTCA
>DWUY01000130.1 GCA_019120515.1 Candidatus Blautia avicola
AGTGTTCACAATATCCCTGGCCGTCCGGGGATTTCTCTGGTCCATACGCATGTCAAGAGGGACATCTTCCCTGTACGTAAAGCCTCTCTCCTTGTTGTCCAGCTGGTAGGAAGATACCCCCAAATCTAAAATGATCCCATCTACTGATGTGATCCCTATCTTTTGTAATTCTTTTTTCATGTTGCAATAGTTGCTGCGGATGATCGTCACATTCTCCCCGAATTCTTTTAATCTCTCACCCGCAGCCTTTATCGCAGCTTCATCCTGGTCTATACCTATCAAGCTCCCCTTGGCAGATAACTGCTGACATACCGCGTAGGAATGTCCGCCGCCTCCCAGTGTTCCATCTACATAAATCCCATCCGGTTTTACCCTTAAATTCCGGACAGTCTCTTCCAGTAATACGGATTGGTGTTTAAATTCCATCTTTTTCTCCTGGCTTTCTCAGATTACAATGCCCATATCCTGCATACCCTGTGCAATGGCATCCATATCTTCATAATTGCTGTTCTCCAGCCATTTTTCCTTACTCCAGACTTCAATCCTTGTAAGATTGCCAGTCAGCACCACATCTTTGCTCAGACCTGCAAATTCCCGCAGCGTCTGCGGTACGAGAATTCTCCCCTGCCTGTCTAATTCGCACATTGTTGCACTGGCTACAAAGAAACGTAAGAAGGCTCTTGCATTTTTATCATTAAGTGGTAAAGCTTTCAGCTTTTCTTCAAAGTTTTTCCATTCATCTTTGGGATAGATCGACAGACATCCGTCTAAGCCTTTGGTAAGTACGAACTCCTCTCCCAGTTCCTCCCGGAACTTCGAGGGAATGATCATCCTCCCCTTTGCGTCGATCGTATGACTGTACTCTCCCATGAACATATGAATGTCACCTTCTTTCGTGAGGATACGATTCTCCCCTTCGTGCCCTCCATGGTTTCTATAGGCCGCTTCTGCCATCAGCTACCCATTTGCCACCACTTTTCACCACTTTCTACCACTTATATGCTCATTCTATACTAATAAAGAGGAAAACGCAAGAGGAACATATGTTTTTTCCTTAAAACAAAAGAGACCGCTGCATAAAATGCAACAGTCTCTTTTATCGTAAATTTTCTTTCAGCAGCCCTTCTGCTGTCTGACTCCCAGGCAGGAAACCTGGTCATCTCCTGCCCCCTGGGGAGTTGTTCCGTTTTTTTCCAGATACTCCTCGATCAGCCCATCCAGAAGCTGGCTGATATCCAGGATCCTGCTCCTGGTCATATTTCCCGCTATAGCGGCATTCAGATCTTCTCTGGTATTTTCGATTTTTATTTTCAGTTCTATCTGTGTCATTTATTAACTCCTGCAGTTCTTTCCTTCCACATTAATCTTTCCGTAACCAATCCTGCGCACATACAGGCCGCAGATAAAACTAACCACTTTTCTATTTGTATCTAAAAGACATCTCTTCAGATGAAAATAGGATTTCTGATCTTTGCAGATTTTATACGTTAAATCGGAAGAGGATCACATCTCCATCCTGAACCACATAATCCTTGCCTTCCATACGGACCAGACCTTTTTCCCTGGCCCCGGCATAAGAACCACTTTCCAGCAGATCCCGGTAATTCACCACTTCGGCCTTGATAAATCCACGTTCAAAATCTGAATGGATCTTTCCGGCAGCCTGCGGCGCCTTTGTACCGACCTTGATAGTCCAGGCTCTTGTCTCATCTTCTCCGGCAGTAAGGAAACTTAAAAGTCCCAGCAGCCGATAGCTGGCTACGATCAGCTTTTCCAGCCCAGACTGTTTAATGCCCAGGTCTTCCAGAAATTCTTTTTTCTCATCATCTTCCAGTTCTGAGATTTCCTGTTCGATCTCTGCGCACAGGGCAAACACTTCGCTGCCGGTTTCTTTGGCGTACTCTCTTACCTTCTGTACGTGGGGATTCGACTGAGCGTCATCTGCCAGATCATCCTCAGATACATTGGCCGCGTAGATCACCGGCTTGTAGGTAAGAAGATTATATTCTTTCATATAGCCTTCCTGATCTTCGTCCTCCAGTTCAATAGTAGAAGCCGGTTTTCCATCTTCCAGGTGAGCTTTGATCTTCTTTAAAAACTCCAGTTCTTTCGCCGCATCTTTATCCATTCTGGCCGTTTTGGTGGTCTTTGCGATCCTTCTCTCCAGGATCTCCAGATCTGAAAAGATCAGTTCCAGATTAATAGTCTCGATATCCCTCATAGGATCAATAGACCCGTCTACATGGACCACATTCTCATCTTCAAAGCAGCGCACCACATGGACAATAGCGTCTACCTCCCGGATATTAGCCAAAAACTGGTTTCCAAGACCTTCTCCTTTGGAAGCTCCTTTTACCAGACCCGCAATATCCACAAACTCGATCACTGCAGGAGTTACTTTCTTAGAATGATAAAAATCTCCCAGCAGCTTCAGTCTTTCATCCGGCACCGCCACGATCCCCACATTGGGATCAATGGTACAGAAGGGATAGTTGGCAGACTCGGCCCCCGCTTTTGTAAGTGAATTAAACAATGTGCTTTTCCCCACATTGGGAAGTCCCACGATTCCTAACTTCATAGTGAAAAATCCTCTCTTTACTGTATATTTTTATCTTTCGACATGATCATTAAAACAATGCCGGATCGGAAAGAAATCTCGGCTCTTTCCTCCAGGATCTCATTGCTGACTCCGATCTCGTCAGAATTTACCAGGGTATGATCTTTCAGCGGATATTTAAATCCCTTAAGCGTCACTCCCTCCACTTTGTCTCCCATAGTGAAGAAAGAAACATACTTGCCAAACTGCCGGTCTCTCGGGATCACGATCCCCCTGTCCAATAAAGTAATGACATTCTGGCTGTCCAGGATCCATGCCCGTGCCCCCTGTTTCATAGGAAGAAACAGGGACTTCAGATTGGCCATATAATGATCCAGCCGCCCCCCTGTAGCTCCCAGAAGGAGGATCTCTGTGCAGCCAAGCCCAAGCGCCAGTTCCAGACCGATCCTGGTATCCGTAGCATCTTTCTCTGGCCGGTACCGTTTCACCGGCGTATTCTGATCTTCATAATAGGACAGGATCTTTGGAGAAATGCTGTCGAAATCCCCCAGAATATAGTGGGGAACAATATTGTACTTATAACAGAATTCCAGTCCTCTGTCAATCCCGATGATATAATCCGGTCGGATCCTGTCAAAAACGGCCAGGGCAAAACTATCCTCGATCTCACCGCCGCAAACCAGTATTGCTTTCATATTCTTCTATGATTCCTTTCAAAGCTTTTGCATTCTCTCTGGTATCTCCTCCGAACACGGCAGATCCGGCCACGATCACATTGGCTCCCGCTTCCAGCACAGTATGGATCGTTTCCCGGTTGATCCCACCGTCCACTTCAATATCCAGATCCTTTCCCATGCTTTTAGCCATCATCCTTAACCGGCGGATCTTTTCTGTACAGTAAGGAATGTATTTCTGGCCTCCAAAGCCCGGGTTTACAGTCATCACCAATACCATATCTGCCAGCTCCAGCACATCTTCCAGAAGAGACACCGGTGTTGCCGGATTAATGGCAATGCCAGCTTTACAGCCCTTTTCATGGATCAGCCTCAGGGTCCGGTCCAGATCCACACAGGCTTCTGTATGGACCGTGATCATATCTGCTCCGGCTCCGGCAAACTCCTCTACCAGATGCGCAGGCTCTTTAGCCATAATGTGTACGTCAAAGAACAGCCTTGAGGCTTTTCTCAGGGAAGTAACTACAGGCACTCCCATAGAAATCGTAGGAACAAAATGTCCGTCCATAATGTCAATGTGAAGCCACTTCACTCCGGCTTCCTCCACCTGTCTGATCTCCTCGCCCAGATGCCAGAAATCTGCAGCCAGGATTGAAGGGCATAATTGGTATTCCATGAAATCAGTATCTCCTTTTCTCTTCTAATTCTTTATAAATCTCTATATAATTTTCATACCTTCTGGAATTGATCTCTCCCTCCTGGAGAGCTTCCTTCACCCTGCACCCCGGCTCATGGGTATGGGTACATCCCTGGAAGCGGCAGGTGCCTTCGTAAGGTGCGAATTCCGGAAAATAATAACGCAGTTCTTCTTTCTCCATATCTTCCACATAAAAAGAAGTAAATCCCGGAGTGTCCATAAGATAAGTGTCCCTGTCAATGGGTATCAGTTGAGAATGGCGGGTGGTATGTCTCCCTCTTCCCAGCTTTTTGCTGATCTCTCCTGTTTCCATCTGTACATGGGGCGCCACCAGATTTGTGAGGGACGACTTTCCAGCTCCTGAAGGACCGGCTACCGCAGTAGTTTTTCCCTTCAGGACCTGCTCCAGGTCCCGGATCCCCTGTTTTTTTTCCGCACTTGTGACAAGTACCTGGTAACCGCAGGCAGAATAGATCCCGACAATCTCTCTGATCTCTTTCTCCTGTCCCAGATCTTCCTTATTCAGACAGATCACCACCGGCACATTCTGCCGTTCCATGGTAATGAGAAACCTGTCCAGAAGCATAAAGTTAGGATTCGGTTCCTTAACTGCGAAAATAACCAGCGCCTGGTCGATATTCGCTACCGCAGGGCGGATCAGCTGGTTTTTCCTCGGCAGGATCTTCACTACATTTCCGGTTTTTTCTTTTTCATCGATCACTTCGATCTGGGCATAATCTCCTACCAGAGGTTTCAGTTTTTCTTTCCGGAAGATTCCTTTTGCCCGGCATTCATAGACGTTCCCTTTTCCGGAGTCCACATAATAAAATCCTCCTACTCCTTTGATAATTCTTCCCTGCATCTTACCTCCCTTTGGTGTTCTGTTATTCTCTGCTGTCAGAACCGCAAACTTTCAACTCTGGTGTCATTATATACTCTTTTGTCTGGAAAGGCAACCAGACAATAAACAGTCTTTGCCATCTTTGGACTGCCTCGGAATCGGATAGGGGAAGTTTCCTTTCCCTACCCGATCATCGCGATACCTCGCTCATCTCGTGGCATTGCCACTCGATGACCGTTGCCGGTCGGATGCCCGCTCGTGCAAGCACGGCGGTCGCCCGACCGGCGTATCGCGCAAAAAACTGCTCGGGCAGAAATTTCCGGTGGCTTCCGGCCTTTTCTGCCCGAGCAGTTCTTATATTCTTCCTTTCTAAATGTGGAGATCACTGCTGGCTGAATTCCAGCGGATAACTCCATATAGTCGTGTAATCTCCGCTGTCCTCGTCCAGTACATCAAAGTAAAGAGTACCTGTCGATTCGCCGCTCTGCCCTGTGATCTGCCCCACTGCGTACTCGCCGTTTTCATCAAAGGTCAGGGTCTGGTCCTGAAGGATCGTTGTGCCTCCCTGGGCATCCTCAGATCCCTGTACCAGTCTCAGTCTCACCAGCTGCTGTCCGTCATAATTTTCCGGCTCCCGGATCTTCAGATTACTGATAGTCGCCCATGTTCCCGAAGACGCGGAGGTTTCCGTACTTGTATCTGTCCCCTCATCCTCTGACTGGGTATCTGTATCTGTCTCTTCTTCTTCCGGCTCTGTCAGGACTTTCAGTGTGATAATGCTGCCCTGTTCGATCCGCTGTCCGCCCTGAGGAGTCATTTCATAGACCTGACCATATCCTACGCCTGCGCTTTCGCTGTAGCTGTGTTCTACATTGGCGATCAGCCCCTGATCTTCTACGATCTGCACAGCCTGCGCTTCCTCATAGCCTCTCACATCTGGGATCCTGGTCATGGTGTCGCCTTCTCCGGTACTGACCGTAATAGTCACCTGAGTTCCTACAGCCACCTCAGAACCTTCTCCCGGATCCAGGGAAATGACATTTCCCACAGCTACATCCGCGTTCCGTTCCTGCTTGATATTGCTGGGATCAAGACCCAGTTCCTGAAGCTTTGACTGTACCTGGCTAAGAGTCTGCCCAATAAGGCCTGTGGGAATGGTTACCATCTCTTCCTCTGCATCAGCAGGTCCTGTGCTCACATAATAGGTGATCTGAGTATTGGGATCTACTTCTGTATCGGCTGCGGGATCCTGACGGCAGATCTTTCCTTCCTCCACTTTATCAGAAGCTTCTTCCCCGCCTTTGGAAAGGCCCAGGCTCAGACTCTTTACTGCTGACTGGGCTTCATCCGGGGTCATGTTCGTCAGATCCGGCACCACTACTTTTTCCTGTTCATCTGTAGTTTCCTGCTGGGTCTTGGTATCCTGTCCGCTGTTTTTGGAACCTCCCACGATCCCCGCTGCGGAAGCTACAAAATATATCAGTATACAGATGATCACAGCTCCGATGATCAGGCCGCCGATCGTCATTGCCTTTTCAAGCTTGGTATTAATGCCGCCTCTTTCATCATCATCATCATCTTCGTCATCATCTTCGTCATACGCTTCTTCTTCCTCGTCCTCATCCCCGTCATCATAATCTGAGTTCTTGGAATATCCGCTGTTCTGGATCTCTTTCATTTCCTCAGGAGTGATCATGATGGTCTGGGCATGATTGCTCAGAGGAGAGAGATTTACAAAATTCCCATCAGGATCGATGAGGGAATGTTTCAGATCATTGATCAGCTCCGCCAGTGTACTGTATCTTCTGTCAGGGCTCTTCTGGGTACACTTTAGGATAATATCCTCCAGGCTGTGAGGCAGATCCGGCACATAATGAGAAGGCGGGACCATCTCGTCCTGAAGATGTTTAATGGCGATGGCAACTGTGGTATCCCCGTCAAAAGGCACCCTTCCGGTGACCATCTCATACATAGTGATACCCAGGGAATAGATATCGCTCTTAAAGTCGCTGTATCCTCCTCTTACCTGCTCCGGAGAACTGTAGTGTACAGACCCCATAGCGTTCGTGCTGATAGTATTGGAAGAAGCCACTCTGGCGATCCCGAAATCTGTTACCTTTACCTTTCCATCTGTAGAAATGATAATGTTCTGGGGCTTGATATCCCGGTGTACAATGTTCCGGTTATGAGCCGCCTCCAGACCCATGGAAACCTGAATGGCAATACTGGTTGCTTCCTTTACAGTCAGCCTTCCTTTTTTGGAGATATACTCCTTCAGGGTAATGCCTTCTACCAGCTCCATGACAATGTAGTTCACGCCCTGATCCTCCCCTACGTCAAAGACATTTACCACATTGGGATGAGCAAGCCCTGCAGCCGCCTGGGCCTCTCTTTGAAATTTACGGATAAAATTTGTATCTGCGCTGAACTCCGGCTTTAAGACCTTCATGGCCACAAACCTGTTCAGCTTATGATCTTTTGCTTTATATACATCGGCCATGCCTCCGGATCCGATCCGGCTCACAACCTCATAACGCTCTCCTATGATTACTCCCACATTTAACATACTTCCACCTCTTTTGTGTCTGGCTGTACCAGTACCACTGCTATATTATCTTTTCCGCCATTTTCGTTGGCCAGAGAGACAAGGCGCATACCCATCTCTCTCAAATCACTGCTGGTCTCGGCAATCTTCCAGATCTCTTCGTCTGAAACCATATTCGACAGGCCATCGGAGCAAAGGAGAAGCCTGCTGTTCTCCTTCAGATGGATATCGAAAAAATCCACCTCTATCTCCGGCCCAATGCCGATGACTCTGGTTATAATATTTTTATCAGGATGGTGTTTTGCATCCTCCCTTGTAATCAATCCCCTGCGGACCATTTCCTCTACAAGGGAATGATCCTTTGTGATCTGGACAATCTTGTCCTCGATCAGATATAGTCTGCTGTCTCCCACATTTGCTACATAGGCATAATCATCAACGATTGT
>DWUY01000131.1 GCA_019120515.1 Candidatus Blautia avicola
CTGCCTCCCAAAGCCGTCTCAATGGCTGTCTCATATTCCTTTTCTACTTTAAGAATATCTGCCACAACGCCCCGGATACCCGGCACCCGTTTTTTCTGTTCCATGACCCGGCGGATACTGTTGCCGTATCCATCATAGCGTTCTGTAATATTCCGCAGGGATTCCAGCCGGGATGCTTCTCTGTGATAGGCGGTCTGCCCCACTTCCAACTGTTGATTGCCTCTGGCGATCTCTGCCTGATATTTCTTGATCTGGTCTTCGCACCGGTTTCCCTGGCGGATGAGCTTTTCGATAGTTTCCTCAATCTCTTTTTTCTCTTCCCGGTATTTTTCCCCGGAATCCTGAAGTTTCGCCGCCTCGCTTTTTAAAGTAAGATATTTCTGGTTCAGTTCCGTCCTGCGCAGAGAACTCTGTTCCATCATCGTATCATACCTCTGGAGCTTTCCTTTGGTAGATGCCCTAAGATTCAGGATCTCGATGATCTCATTCTTTCCTCCTTCTACCTTTTCTTCCAGCTTATGGATCTCCATAGCGGCATCTTTAAATTCTCCCTGGGCTTCTTCCAGGGATTTCTGAAAGGACCTGATCTTTTCCTCCAGATCTGCCTTTTCTTCCCTGCAGTTTCTGGCCTCTTCTCTGCGCCGTTCCAGCTCTGTCTCCAGATTTTTCTGCCGTTCCTGATACTGGACGTCACTTTGCCGGGCAGAATTGATCTGCTCTTTAAGAATATGTATCTGATTTTCCAGCTGCTGTTTTTTCAGAGTCTTTTGCGTAGACTCTTCTCTGGCCGCCTGGATCTCTCCCTCCAGTTTTTCCAGTTCTTTTTCCAAACGTTCATACTCTGTTTTGGTGGTTTCAAAATCCTTTGCCGTATCCTCCAGATCCGACTGGACGATCTGATACTTTCCTTCTGTCTCTTTGAGCTGCTTTCGGATACGTTCCATTTCCGTCAGGAACATCTGGATATCCAGTTGTTTCAGTCTTTCTTTTTTCTTCAGATAGATCCTGGCCGTCTCAGACTGCTTTTCCAGAGGTGCCAGCTGCCTGGACAGTTCTCCCAGAATATCCCGGACCCTGGTCAGATTCTGCTGCTCTTCTTCCAGTTTCTTTAAGGCCGTATTCTTTCTTCTTTTAAACTTTACGATTCCCGCCGCCTCGTCAAAAAGTTCTCTCCGTTCTTCCGGTTTGCCGCTTAAGATCTTGTCGATCTGTCCCTGGCCGATAATAGAGTACCCTTCCTTGCCGATACCTGTATCGTAAAACAATTCATTAACGTCCTTCAGTCTGCAGGCCGTACCGTTTAACAGATATTCGCTCTCTCCGGAACGATAAAGGCGCCTGGCAATGGTCACCTCCTGGTAATCAATAGGCAGCTTGTGATCGCTGTTATCCAGGGTAATAGCCACATAGGCGAATCCCAGAGGCTTTCTGGTCTCTGTCCCGGAAAAAATAACATCCTGCATGTTTCCGCCCCGGAGCTGTTTGGCGCTCTGTTCTCCCAGAACCCAGCGGACCGCGTCTGCCACATTACTTTTTCCGCTGCCGTTAGGGCCTACGATACCTGTGATGCCATTATGAAATTCAAAGGTAATTTTATTTGCAAAGGACTTAAATCCCTGCACATCAATGCTTTTTAAATACATAAGTCACCCTTTTTGCTCTTCAGTTTCTTGATGGCGCAGTAGGCTGCCTGCTGTTCTGCCGCTTTCTTGGTATGACCGCAGCCTTCCCCCAGGACCTTGCTGCCCAGCATGGCTTCTACAAAAAAGGACTTATTATGATCCGGCCCTTCTTCTTTTACCAGTACATAATGGACATCTTCCTCATACTGTCCCTGGACGATCTCCTGAAGCGTAGTCTTGCTATCATAAAAGAGCTCCTTATTCTCAATATCATTTAAAATAAACTTATGAATAAACTCTTTTGCATTAGCAAAACCACCATCCAGATAAATAGCGCCGATCAAAGCTTCCATAGCGTCTGACACAATAGAATCTCTTCTCCGCCCTCCTGTAGCCTCCTCTCCTTTTCCAAGAAGAAGATAATCCCCCAGAGGAATTTCTCTGGCGCACAGGGCCAGGGTAGGTTCACAGACCATGCTGGCTCTTTTTTTTGTCAGTTCTCCCTCCGGCATATCCTGAAATTTATGGAACAAAAATTCACTGGAGGTAAGCTCCAGCACCGCATCTCCCAGGAATTCCAGCCTTTCATTATTCCCGCTGTAAGGGATATGATGCTCGTTGGCATAAGAACTGTGGGTCATGGCATTCATAAGAAGCTGAAAGTTTTTAAACTTATACCCGATCTTCTTCTCCAACTCTAAAAATTTTCTTGTATCTTTCATATTCTCTCCCCTGCAAGGAAAGGGGATGCCTTCACTGTGTTCAAGATTCCCCCAGCTCTGAAGACATCCCTGATCCTTAGCCAATTAATTTTTTTATCTCTTCTACTGCATCCCCCACAGAAACGATCTGTTCCACTTCTTCTGTGGGAATCTCAATGTCAAATTCTTCTTCAATGCCCATCACAATTTGGAAAACGTCCAGAGAATCCGCACCTAAGTCATCAACAAAGGTGGTATCCATACTTACCTCCGCCTCGTCTACATTTAATACCTCAGCAATTATCTTCTGTAATTTTTCCAATTCCATGACATGCCCTCCTTATCCTTCTTTTTTCTCTTCTCCGGAAACCTTCAGATTTTCTCCGATCTTTTCATTGATCCCCTGCTCTTTAAAAGAAATGCACTGGATAATGGAATTTTTAAATTCGGTTTCCTTAGAATTGCCATGGCATTTTACTACCAGGCCCCGAAGCCCCAGAAGGGGCGCGCCGCCATACTGGCTGGCGTCAAAGCTTTTCAGTGTGGCCTTTAAAGCCGGTTTGATCAGAAGGGCTCCGATCTTACTGCGAAGAGAAGACATCAAGCCTTCCTTTACCTTGGAAAGAAGGGTAGCTCCCAGACCCTCGTACAGCTTCAGGATCACATTTCCTACAAAGGCCTCCGTAACGATCACATCTGCCGCTCCTGCAGGGATCTCTCTCGCCTCAATGCTTCCAATGAAGTTAATATCTTTGCATTCGCGCAGAAGGGGATAAGTTTCCTTAACCAGGGCATTTCCCTTTTCCTCTTCCACACCGATATTCACAATACCTACTCTGGGTTTTTTCACTCCGACCACATGCTCCATATAAATGGAGCCCATCTTGGCAAACTGCACCAGATGAGAAGCTCTGGCATCTACGTTAGCGCCGCAGTCAATAAGAAGAGACACCCCTTTCTTTGTCGGGATCAGGGGCGCAAGAGGGGCTCTCTCAACTCCTCGTATCCTGCCTACGATAGTGGTTCCTCCTACCAGGATCGCTCCGGAACTTCCGGCAGATACAAAAGCATCTGCTTCCTGGCGCTTTACCATTTTCATGCCTACCACAATAGAAGAATCCTTTTTCCCTCTGATAGCCGCCACCGGGGGATCTCCTGTTTCAATCACCTGACTGGCATTTACCACCCGGATCCTTTCACTGGGGTAAGAACAGGCAGAAAGTTCTTTTTCTATCACTTCCTGCTTTCCCACCAGCAGCACTTCTACATTTTCCTTTTCATTTACGGCAGCTACCGCACCTTTCACAGCCTCTCCGGGAGCGTAGTCTCCTCCCATGGCGTCCACTGCCACTCTGATCAAATTCTCCATGTCAATCCTCCTGTTATACTAACAATGATTGTACTAGACATCTATAAAAAATGCAAGAGGCCGCCGTCTGTTTCAACCCGGACGCCAGCCTCAGTCAAATACCCCGATGCAAGCATCGGGGTATTTGACCCTCGCGGCAGGTCTACGTTCCACTCCGGTCGGTGCTAAACGTGTGCCACTGGCACACAGCACCGCCAAATGGATATGCAAGCATATCCGCCTGGCTCGTTGCTCGCGGGAATAAAAATATTTCTATTCTGTTTCTGAAAAAAACATCCTTGTTAAAATCAACCCTGATCCTTCTGAGCATCTTCCTGGGTCTTTTCCTGGGTATTTTCTGTTTCGCCTTCACTGTCCGCCGCCTGTTCCTGTCCTTCACCTTTCTGTTCGTCATCAGCAGAAGAAACGATCACTTCTGCAGTATCACTGGTGACTCCATTGCTGGAATTGCCGATGGTACTGGTCGCCACTGCATAATAATACATGGTACCCTCTTCTTTCGTGGATGGAACGTAGGTATTCTCTGTAGCTCCATCAATAGGCGTTCCTCCGCCGTTTTTATTGGTGCTGGACTGATACCACTGATAGGTAATCGTCCCTCCATCTGTGGTAGTAGCCTCCACAGTCAGGGCCTTTGCTGTATCGCCTACCTTATAAGTAACCGAACCGCTGAGATTTGTGGTAAGTTCCGGTTTTGCCACTTCCACTTCCGGCTCCTGGACCACTTCTTCCTCTTCCTGCTCCTCTTCTTTCTCATCGGTATTACCCATGACCTGATCTGCTACCCCCTGGGCCTTTTCTTTCAGAGTGTCTACCTGGCTGCAGCCTGCCGCCGCAAACATAAGACATCCTGTGCTAAAAAAGATCAGACATTTTTTTATCCATTTATTCTTCATTGTAACATTCCTCCTTATCCCAATACTCCCTTGACAGCTTTTGCCGTCATAGATTTCAAAAACCATCGGATATCAATATCTTACCTTATTTCCCTGTCTTTCGCAAGGTTTTCCCGAAAAATATTACAATTTTATTAAGTAAATATTTCTTTTTATAAACAGATAAGGTCCTGAGACATAAGTCTCAGGACCTGCAAGCTGCATATATTATGCTTCTTCCATTTTGATGATCTCTCTCTTGTTGTAGCTTCCGCATGCACGGCAAACTCTGTGTGGCATCATTAATGCGCCGCACTTGCTGCATTTTACCAAATTGGGAGCGCTCATTTTCCAGTTTGCTCTTCTTTTATCTCTTCTTGCTTTGGAAGATTTATTCTTTGGACAGATGGACATAGGTTACACCTCCTTAAATTTGCTAAATATATCACGGATTGCCGCCATTCGTGGATCAGGACTTGACTGATCACAGTTACAAGAACCTTCGTTCAGGTCTTTGCCGCATACCGGGCACAGACCACGGCAGTCCTCTCTACATAGAACCCTTAAAGGCCAATGGATTAAAATCTCATTATGCACTAACTGCTCTACGTCCAGGCTGCAACCTGTGACATAATTAATTTCATCTAAGTCTTTTATCCTGTCTTC
>DWUY01000132.1 GCA_019120515.1 Candidatus Blautia avicola
TAGTCCTGTTTCTCCCTGTTACCCGACCTATTCTATCATAGAGCTGTTTTAAACGCAATGGCTGACAAATATTTGTAATTGTTTTTTTTAATAGATTGTCGTATAATGTACTGTGATTTTTCACAGATATATAAAATAAGAAGAAACCTAAAACCAAAGCCAAAGCCCGCGAATTATCGTGTGCTGCGGACTTTTATAGTAAAACACAAGTAAAGAGGAGGTCTTCTGACTATGTCAGCAGATAATACAATGAACCAAACCCTGTACCCCTTAGGTATCGATATTGGCTCCACCACTGTAAAGATCGCAGTGTTAAGTCCTCAGCATGAGCTTCTGTTTTCTGACTATGAGCGTCATTTTGCTGATATTCAGAATACTCTGGCAAAGCTGCTGGATAAAGCCTATAAAGCTTTGGGAGAGATTCAGGTAGCTCCTGTGATCACCGGTTCCGGAGGTCTGACTCTGGCCAACCATCTGGAAGTACCCTTTGTCCAGGAGGTTATTGCCGTGTCCACCTCTCTCCAGGAACTGGCTCCAAAGACAGATGTGGCCATTGAGCTCGGAGGCGAGGACGCCAAGATCATCTATTTTGAAGGAGGCAACGTAGAACAGCGTATGAACGGTATCTGCGCCGGCGGCACAGGTTCCTTCATCGACCAGATGGCGTCGCTTCTGCAGACAGACGCTCCCGGTCTTAATGAATACGCAAAACACTATAAGGCCCTTTATCCCATTGCCGCCAGATGCGGAGTTTTCGCGAAAACTGATATCCAGCCTCTGATCAACGACGGCGCTACCAAGGAAGATCTGGCTGCCTCTATTTTCCAGGCTGTGGTAAACCAGACTATCAGCGGCCTGGCCTGCGGCAAGCCTATCCGGGGACATGTAGCCTTCTTAGGCGGCCCTCTCCACTTTCTTTCTGAATTAAAAGTTGCCTTCATCCGCACCTTAAAGCTGGACCAGGAACACACCATCGTTCCGGAGAACTCTCATCTGTTTGCCGCTATCGGCTCTGCCCTTAATGTAAAGCCGGAAGCTCAGGGAGTATCCGTAACCGCCATGAGAGACCGTTTGAAAGCTTCGATCAAGATGGATTTTGAGGTAAACCGTATGGATCCTCTTTTTGCCACAAAAGAGGATTACGAAGAATTTAACCAGCGGCAGAGTCAGTACAATGTAAAAACCGGAGATCTTTCTACATATAAAGGAAACTGCTATCTGGGAATTGACGCCGGCTCTACCACTACCAAAGCTGCTTTGGTGGGAGAAGATGGCTCCCTTCTGTATTCCTTCTATAGCAATAATAACGGCAGCCCCCTGGCCACTTCCATCACCGCAGTCCAGGAAATCTATTCCCAGCTGCCTAAGGGCGCCAAAATTGCCTACTCCTGCTCCACCGGATACGGAGAAGCCCTTATAAAAGCGGCTCTTATGCTGGATGAGGGAGAGGTGGAGACAGTATCTCACCAATATGCCGCCTCCTTCTTCGATCCGGAGGTAGACTGTATTCTGGATATCGGCGGCCAGGACATGAAATGTATTAAGATCAAGGATCAGACCGTAGACAGCGTACAGCTCAATGAGGCCTGCTCCTCCGGCTGCGGTTCTTTTATCGAGACTTTTGCCAAATCTCTGAATTACAGTGTTCAGGACTTTGCCAAAGCCGCCCTTTTTGCAGAGCACCCCATTGACCTTGGAACCCGCTGTACAGTATTTATGAACTCCAAGGTAAAGCAGGCCCAGAAGGAAGGGGCTTCTGTAGCGGATATCTCCGCAGGACTGGCCTACTCTGTTATTAAAAATGCTCTCTATAAGGTTATTAAAGTGTCTGATGCCTCAGAACTTGGAAAGCATATTGTCGTCCAGGGAGGTACTTTCTACAATGATGCGGTCCTCCGCAGTTTTGAAAAAATTGCAGACTGCCACGCGATCCGTCCGGATATTGCCGGTATCATGGGAGCCTTCGGTGCAGCCCTCATCGCCAGAGAACGATACCAGCAGGGAAAAGAAACCACTATGCTCCCCATTGAAAAAATCAACACTCTGGAATACAAAACTACTATGGCCAACTGCAAGGGATGTACCAACAACTGCCGTCTGACCATCAATAGATTCTCCGGCGGCCGCCAGTATATTTCCGGCAACCGATGTGAACGCGGAATAGGCAAAGAAAAAAATAAAGACCATGTTCCCAACTTATTTGAATATAAGTATAAAAAACTTTTCTCCTACACTCCTCTCTCAGAGGACAAAGCAGTAAGGGGAAAGGTTGGAATCCCAAGGGTTCTGAATATGTTTGAGAACTATCCTTTCTGGTATACCTTCTTTACAGACTTGAAATATCAGGTAGTGCTTTCTCCGACTTCCACCAGAAAGATTTATGAGCTGGGCATTGAGTCCATTCCCAGTGAATCTGAATGTTACCCGGCCAAGCTGGCCCACGGACATATCACCTGGCTGCTGAAACAGGGTGTAAAATACATTTTCTATCCTTGTATCCCTTATGAGCGCCAGGAGTTCTCAGATGCAGTCAACCACTACAACTGTCCCATCGTTACCTCCTATGCGGAGAATATCAAGAACAATGTGGATGAGTTAAATGACCCCGGCATCCGGTTCCACAATCCTTTCCTGGCGCTTACCAGCGAGGAAACCGTTACCCAGCGGCTGGTTGAAGAATTCCCGGATATCCCGGAGGAGGAAATCCGCCATGCGGCCAGAGAAGCCTGGCTGGAAATGGACCGGTGCAGAAAAGATATCATGCGCAAAGGGGAAGAAACACTGAAGTGGATGGATGAAAACGGAAAGCGGGGAATCGTCCTGGCGGGACGTCCTTACCATATCGATCCGGAAATCCATCACGGTATCCCGGATCTGATCACTTCCTATGGGCTGGCGGTACTCACCGAGGATTCTGTTTCCCACCTGGCTCCTATCGAACGTCCTCTCCGTGTCAACGACCAGTGGATGTACCATACAAGGCTTTATGCCGCCGCCAACTTTGTAAAAACAAGAGATAATCTGGACCTGATCCAGTTGAACTCTTTCGGCTGCGGTCTGGACGCCGTGACCACAGACCAGGTAAATGAGATCCTGTCACACAGCGGAAAGATCTACACCTGTCTGAAGATCGATGAAGTAAATAACCTGGGCGCGGCCCGTATCCGTATCCGTTCTCTCATCGCTGCTATCCGGGTAAAGGAACAGCAGCATATTAAACGGACCATTGTTCCTTCTTCTATTAAGAAGGTGCCTTTCACCGAGGAAATGCGGAAGAATTACACCATTCTGTGTCCTCAGATGTCGCCGATCCATTTTTCCATTCTGGAAGCCGGCTTTAACGCCTGCGGCTACAATCTGGAGGTACTGCCTAATGACAATAAAGAAGCGGTGGACGTGGGACTGAAATATGTAAATAACGACGCCTGCTACCCTTCCCTGATGGTTGTGGGCCAGATCATGCAGGCCCTTTTATCCGGAAAATACGACTTACATAAGGTTGCCATTATCATGTCCCAGACAGGGGGCGGCTGCCGTGCTTCCAACTACATCGGCTTTATCCGCCGTGCCCTGGAAAAGGCAGATATGGCTTATATTCCCGTAATCTCCATTAACTTAAGCGGTCTGGAGGAAAATCCGGGATTTAAGATCACTCCAAAGCTGGCCATCCGCTTAGCTTACGGAGCAGTCTTCGGAGATATCCTGATGAAGTGTATCTACCGTATGCGCCCCTACGAGCAGGTAAAAGGCTCTGCCAATGCCCTGCATAAAAAATGGGAGAAAAGATGTAAGTCCTTCCTTTCCGGAAGACATGCTTCTTTCGCCCAGTTTAACCGGATCTGCCGGCAGATGATAAGGGAATTTGACACACTTCCTATCACAGATGAGAAAAAGCCGAGAGTGGGGATTGTAGGAGAGATCCTGGTAAAATTCCTTCCTGCTGCCAACAATCATCTGGCAGAACTGCTGGAAAAAGAAGGGGCCGAGCCTGTGTGCCCGGACCTGATCGACTTCATGTGCTACTGCTTCTACAATCTGAACTTTAAGTCCGATTATCTGGGCTTTAAGAAAACTCTTGCAAAAGAGGGAAATCTGGGAATTGCCGCCATCGAATTTGTAAGAAGCGCGGCAAACAAAGAATTTGCCAAGAGTAAACATTTCACTCCTTCCGCCAAGATCGCGGATCTGGCGAAAATGGCAGAGCCTATTGTTTCTCTGGGCAACCAGACCGGCGAGGGATGGTTCCTCACCGGAGAAATGATGGAACTGATCCACGGGGGAACGCCTAATATCGTATGTATCCAGCCTTTCGGCTGTCTGCCGAACCACATTGTAGGCAAAGGCGTTATCAAGGCTATCCGGAAAGACTATCCGGAAGCAAATATCGTAGCCGTAGACTACGATCCGGGCGCCAGCGAGGTAAACCAGCTGAACCGTATCAAACTTATGCTTTCCACAGCCTTTAAGAAACTGGGATAAGCAGCCATATAGGAATAAAAAAGAGACAATCCTGAGAATAGACTTTTTAAAGTCCCAATTCTCTAAAGGATTGTCTCTTTTTTATTTATCTCCGGAATGGTCTTTTATAATATGCAGCTTTCTGCCGATCTCCACCAGCTTTCTGCCTCCCGGAAGTCCTGCCAGATCCTCTGCCTTGGGATCCGAGATCAGCAGGTAGATCAGGAAGTAAATGCAGGCGCCAATGGCGATGGCCGGCACAAGGGCGATAAGGTTGCCCCCGGGTATGCTTCTGGTAAGAGCATGCACGCCCTGATAGATCAGGAAAGCGGCGGCTCCCATCGGCAGGGAAGCCAGGAATGGCATAAGATAGGCTTCCTTCCAGGGATTTCTGTAATCCAGCTCTTTCCGCATGGACATATGGTTTAAGATACACATTACCAGAGCATATACGATCATGGCAATGACTACGCTGTAAATTCCCAGATCTGTGGCAAACATCAGCGCCAGCATGACTATTACGTCGATCACAAGAGCGATAGCCGCATGGATCATCGGCAGATGCGCTTTTCCGATCCCCTGGAGAACTCCGTTGGAGATATTGGACATTCCGTTCATGATCACCGTGATCACTCCCAGCATCATCAGATATCCTGCCACTCCGTCTGTGGCAGGGAACAACAGGCTGGTGATAGGACCTGCCAGAACAAACAGTCCCGCAGAACAGGGAATGGAAATAAACATACTCAGCCAGGTGGCCTTGTTGATCTTCTCTTTTGTTTCTTTGATATTTCCTGTGGCATATGCGCCGGAAACTTCCGGAAGCATGGAAGTAGGCGCTGTACTTGCCAGAGTCAGAGGAATATTGATCAAAGTCATAAAGTATCCGCACTCTGCATACAGTCCCTCGATCAGACTGCTGTCCATTCCTTTAAATCCGGACACCTGAGAATAGATCCGGCTGTTTAAATAGGTATTTACATTATACAGGAAGGAGCTGAGGATAATGGGGGATACGATCAGAACGATATTCTTCATCACAGAAGAATAACTTTCATTTACTGAAACTGTGTCTCTCTGGATCTTTTTGTGTATGACTTTCCGGTTCACCCAGTAGACCAGCAGCATAAAGAGCAGCGCCGTGGCAACTCCCGCTCCGGTTCCCATAGTGGCTCCCGCTGCGCTCCAGCTTCTGAGCACGTCGGTATCCGCATCTGCAAAATAATTCACCATAAAATTCGCCATAAGCAGAGCTACCACCGCCACTGCGATCTGCTCAAAAATCTGAGACAGAGAAGTGGGCAGCATATTCCGGTATGCCTGGAAGTATCCCCGGAAAACTCCCAGAATTCCGGAAAGAAAGATGGTAGGCGCAAGGAACTGAAGCGCCAGCCTTGCATTTGCCATACTCTCAGGTATAAGGATCGGCGCTCCCACCACACAGAATATGGCTACAACTCCCCCTACGATCACGGCATAGAGGAGAGCTCCTTTAAAGATCCTCTGAGCGTCTCTGTAGCGTTTAAACGCGATCCTCTCTGCCATGATCTTGGATACTGCCTGAGGGATACTGTAAGAAGCGATCATCAAAAGGATCAGATATACGTTCTGGGCAAAACTAAAGCAGCCAAAACTTTCATTTCCTAACGTAGCGGACAGAGGGCTCTTATAGATCAGTCCGATGATCTTAGAGATCAGAGCCGCTACCATGAGAAAGGAAGCATTTTTCAATAAGGTATTGTCGTTTTTCTTTTCCATATAGGCTAGTTCCCCTGTCTGTTTTCTATCTGCCAGTCAATAGGCTCCAGTCCATGCTCTGTGAGAAAAGCATTGGCTTTGCTGAAATGTCTGCAGCCGAAAAATCCCCGGAAAGCCGACAAAGGACTGGGATGAGGCGCTTCCAGTATCAGATGTCTGGGATTGTTCAGCATGGCTTTCTTCATCTGCGCCGGTCTTCCCCAGAGCATAAAAACGATAGGCCTGTCCTGCTCGTTCAGGACCCGGATGGCTGCATCGGTAAATTCCTCCCAGCCGATACCTCTGTGGGAATTCGCCTGATGGGCACGGACGGTCAAAACGGTGTTCAAAAGCAGCACCCCCTGCCTGGCCCATTTCACCAGATACCCATTGTCCGGGATATAGCAGCCGCAGTCATCATGAAGCTCCTGATAAATATTCACCAGAGACGGGGGGATCTCCACATCCGGCTTTACCGAAAAGCACAGCCCATGGGCCTGCCCGTCATTGTGATAAGGATCCTGTCCCAGGATCACCACCTTCACCTGATCCAGCGGTGTCAGATGAAAAGCATTAAAAATGTCATCTGGAGCAGGAAAAATCTTTCTTCTCTGATACTCCTGCCCCACCTTTGTAAATAATTCTTTATAATAAGGTTTCTTAAATTCCGGCTTTAAAGCCTCCAGCCATTGTCCCTGTAAAGGCGGCATATTTTTATCCTCCTAAAAAAGCCGGCCATAGGGCCGGCTCTCTTTCACGAAATATCATAAATACACAGCCAGGCCTATGATCCGCTTATTTTTTCCATCTTTTTAGTTTAACAGAATACTACCAAAAATGCAAATTTTCCTGCAAATTTTGTATGGAGGTTCCAGGCACGGTTGTTTCTTACCCTTCCTGCAGATATGCCCCTCCTTTTCTGCTCTTTAATTTGGAAAGATAGAAATCTCCGCCGGCCCGGCGCTCTGCAGTTCAAACCAGAATTCTACGCCGTTGTCATAATTGGTCACGCCGCATTTCTGGTTCATACTGTCCATAATAGCCTTAACTATCGACAGGCCGATGCCGCTGCCTCCATACTCTCTGGTCCTGGCTTTATCCACTTTGTAAAATTTGATCCAGATCTTGTCCAGATCCTCCTGGGGGATAGGGTCGCCTGTGTTAAAGACCGATACCCTTACCAGATCTCTCTTCTGAAGGATCTTTACCTCGATCTTTTTGTCATAGTCCACATGGTTCAAAGCGTTGGAAACATAGTTGGTCACTACTTCCTCGATCTTAAACTCATCCCCCCAGACATACACCGGATCCCGCTGCACAAACCGCAGTTGTACTTCCTTCTGAGCAGCCAGCAGCTGGGAAGAATTCACCACGCCCCGGATCAGCTCTGTAATATTAAACCGTTCCATGGTCACCTGGTCATTTCCGAATTCCAACTGGTTCAAAGTCAGAAGCTTCTTTACCATATTGTTCATCTTTCCTGCTTCGTCAATGATCACATCACAATAAAACTCCCGGCTCTCAGGGTCATCATTGATGCATTCCTGGAGCCCTTCCGCATAGCCCTGGATCAGGGCAATAGGCGTCTTCAGTTCATGGGACACATTAGAGAGGAATTCCTTGCGCATTTCATCTACCTGGGTCTTTTTCTCAATATCCTTCTGGAGCTCATTGTTGGCTGTTTTCAGCTCCGAAATCGTCCGCTCCAGTTCCTCGGACATAAGATTCAGATTGTTTCCCAGAACTCCCACCTCATCTTCGCTTGGGTTGTCATACTTTACACTGAAATTCAGATTTGCCATCTCCTTGGAAAGTTCCGACAGGCGGTGGAGGGGTTTGGTGATCCTTTCTGAAAGAAGAAGGACTGCCGCAGAGCTTAAAAGGATCATCACTATCCCGATAGATAAATAAAACATATTGGAAATCCTGGCGCTTTCCTTAAGGCTCTCTATAGGAGTACTGATAAGAAAGGAGTCCCCGTTATCCAGCTTTCCCAACATATTAATAGAATCTGTAATACTCTGTGTATTAACCCTTCGCTCCAGTATAAACTGATCTGTTGAGTTCAGGATCTGCTGATCTCCTTCAAGATTCAGAGGAATTCCAAAAAGCAGCCTGTCTCTCATATCTTCTGCATCTTTTGCAAAATGGTAAAGTATACGGGAGGAATCCTTATCCAGGATCACCACGGAAAGATTGTTTTCCAGAAGATAGTTTCCAAAATCAGGCGTATTTAGGATCTCATAGGAATCTGTCTCGTTGATGGTATTATAAGTATGATAAATACATTTTTCTCTGGTAATGGTATAAACTCTTTCCAGAAAGAAAGTATTAAGCAGCAAAATAATGATCATAAAAAGGGCCATCATCCCGATAAAGGTCACCGCCAGCCGGTTTCTTATAGACTTTCCCACAAACTTTTTCATGAATTTCATGGCTTACACCTCAAACTTATATCCCATACCCCAGATAGTCTTGATATATTCTCCCTTTTTTCCCATTTTGCTCCTGAGCTTTTTCACATGAGTATCAATGGTACGGGCGTCCCCAAAATAGTCGTAATTCCAAACCGAATTCAGGATCTTCTCCCTGGACAGGGCGATCCCCTGGTTTTCCATAAAATAAGTAAGAAGCTCAAACTCCTTATAGCTCAGCTCCATAGGTTTCCCGTCAATCGTGGCAATATGGGCGGATTTGTTGATCTCAATCCCCCCTGCCTTCAGGATATCCTCCGCGCCTCTGGCGTTGGTCCTCCTCAGGATAGCCTCCACTCTGGCCACCAGGATCTTGGGACTGAAAGGCTTTGAGATATACTCATCTACTCCCAGTTCAAAACCCAGAAGCTCGTCTCTCTCGTCTCCTCTGGCCGTAAGCATGATAATAGGCACCTTCGAATCCTTCCGGATCTCCCTGCAAACTTCCCAGCCGTCCATTTTGGGCATCATCACGTCCAGAATGATCAGCGAGATATCCTTTACTTCATAAAAAATATCCAAAGCTTCCTCTCCGTCTCCTGCTTCCAGAACCTCAAAATCCTGTTTCACCAGAAAATCCCGGACCAGTTTGCGCATCCTGCTTTCATCATCTACTACTAATATCTTACACTTATCCATAGTCTTATCCGCTCCTTTTTCTTTACTATATCAAAGAAATTTGTCCGAAATGTGAACGTTTCTCCTATTAGGATATTCTAGGAAAATTTCTCTGTCAAGAAGAAAGAATACCGATATCCTTTCTAATGAAAACCCGACTCCCTATGTAAAAATTATGGTTTTACTTCTATTATATATTGTAATAGATCCTGCACTCCCTTATAATCATTATATAGAAAAAAGGAAAAGATACCTTCCGGCAGCGGAAGGCATACAGCTTTAAGAGAGCGGGGTGGAACATTATGAGAAAAAGTAAAATTTTACTTTCCGGCGGAGTTCTTTTATGTCTGGTTCTGGCAGGCTGCGGTTCCGGCGGAAATGACAGTGGAGAGGAAGACAGTGGAAAGGGAAATGTAAAAGACGTGGTGGAGAATCTTTTTGAAGATCTGGATGATTCCCAATATGAGGCTTTACGCCAGACAGATGGCCAGGCTGTCTCGGATTCTGTCACCTCCACCGGCCTTCCCCAATGGGTAGAGGAAAGGTTCAAAGAAGCTATGACAGAAGAGGGGTACGCCTCTTTCACAGGAATGGCCTTTTATGAAATACCGGCAAAAGCTTATGAATCTCATAAAGAAATGGATCTGGAGGATCTGGATATCCAAAAAGACCAGGATTCTTATGAGATCAGCGGCACACTTAACCTGGGCTCCAGATCAGACGCAGATACTATAGATATACAGGGAACCGCCCAGACAGACGATCAGGGGCTGGTCAGCTATCTGGACATCAGCAATATTTCTGAAATCATAGAAAACCTGGAATCCTGATGTGCCGGTAAGCCTTAAGATGGCTCCTTATCTCCTGATACGCTTCCCCTGATTACTCCTCAGAGGCAGACAGATCAGTTTCTGCCTCTGAGTTTTTTCTGTCCGGAAATTAAGAGATCCGGATCCTGTTTCCGGCATAGATTTTATTGGGATCTGAAATCTGATTCAGTTCCTGAAGTCTTTTCACTGTGGTTCCAAACCTGGCGGCGATCCCTGAAAGGGTATCTCCGGAACGAATCGTATAATACTGAGCAGACGCCTGAGCGCCGGAAGGGATCCTCAGGGTCTGGCCAGGATAAATCCTGTCAGGATCAGAGATTCCGTTTATCTGAGCAAGCACCTGATAGGTGGTCCCGAATCTGGCGGCGATCCCCGAAAGGGTATCTCCTGCTTTTACCGTATAGACGGTCTGATCCTGGGAGGGACTGCCGGTAAGACGCAGTACCTGTCCGACATAGATCTTATCAGGGTCCGCAATACCATTCAGCGCCGCCAGCCGGCTCACTGTAGTTCCGAACCGGGCGGCGATCTCCGAAAGGGTATCTCCCGGCCGGACCGTATATTCTTTTGGGACAGAAGGCGCAGGTCCCGGTTTGGCGGTTCCTTTCCCATAGTCTTTATAACTGTAATCCTTATCACAGTCTCCGGAAATTCCCGGGACTTTTCCTGTGGAAGTATACTGCCACATAGCCATACCGGTGATAGAAGGTGCCGAAGCATATTGCGCGAACCAGAGATCATAAGGCAGGCGTCCCGTATCGAACATGGTCCGGTAATAATCCAGATTGGTATAATACATTGGTATATATCCTGCGGATTTAACTTTCTCACAGAAAGCAATGGTCATGTCTGTAGCCAGTTTTTTCCCGATGGTAACTCCCTTCTGGGCCCCGTAACGGACTGTATCATATTCCAGATCATAGGCAATGGGCCAGGTGATCTTGTACTGCCCTGCCAGGGCAATACAGTACTCTGCTTCCCGGGCCGCCATCTGAGTCGTATAGGCATAGGAAAACCAGTAAATTCCAAAGGGAATGCCAAGCCGCTGACAGGCTGCCGCATTCTGGTGGAAATATGGGTCGACATTATTCTGCCCGTATCCGCCCCGGAGCATGGCAAATGAGATTCCTGCCTTTTTCACCTGATCCCAGTCTATAGCTCCCTGATAGCGGGAGACGTCAATTCCATTTAAAGCCATATCCTTTCTCCTTTCTGATAAGAGGAGCCCTGTATTAAGACTTCCTCTTATGTATCATATGATCCCGGTCAAAATTGGGTTATATATTTCATACCTTGACAAGGGGAGAAAAACATTATAAGATTAATATGCTTTAAAAAACTTGTGGAAGCGCGGATTGTATTGCGTTGCAGGAAAAGCTTTCCTTATAATTTTTTATACGAGGGCTTGTACTGGTTTCGACGGGGGTTTTGAAGTTGAGGAAGCCATCCGCAGACTCCGGGACTGCGTATCAACCTGGAACTTAAATATAAACGCAAACAATAATAGAGTAGCGTTAGCTGCCTAATTGCAGCTTGTCAGCCCCGAACCGCCCGCTGTCCGGGAATCTGGCATCAAACTTGCGGGGAACTTCACTTTCAAAGCTTTGAGATTGGGGAAGATTTTATGAAGCTACTAAGCGCGGCAGCCTGTTATCCGGCGGCTGTGTAAGGGAATGTTAAAAGAATAACTGTGATGGGAGACGCTTCAAGGGATAGACTTTCGGACAGGGGTTCGATTCCCCTCAGGTCCATAAAAGAGTTGAGTTAAAAGCAGAGCAGATCTGTTTTTAGATCAGCTCTTTTTCTTTAAATATTTCTATTTTTCTGTCTTATTTTGTTCAGAAAAATAAAGTTTTACAAAAGAAGGAGAACTCCGGCGATGGATCCCGGAAAATAATGCCTATGATCAAAAGAAAAGATTTAAAACAAAAAGGGAAGTATTCCCTGAAAAAACATTACCTGATCTTTGCAGCTGTCTGTCTGATCTCTGCCTTTCTGGCTTCAGAATTCAGCGGCTCCCTGAATTTTTCCACACTTCGGAATTACCAGGAGATTTCTGCCCATCCAGAAGAATATACCGAACTTTCTTCTGTTTCCAAAAGAGGGATCGGCTGGAATGAAGTTTTGGAAGATGTTCTCACGGATCATCTGGAAGAAGGAAGACAGCTTTCTGAAGATCTTCAGGAACAGGCAGTGGCCCGGTCTCTGGAAGGCAATCCAATGTTCGGCCGTACCAGAGGCGTACTTTCCAGTATCATCAATCAGTTCAGTTCCGGCTCTATCCTGGTCACCTTTGCCGCTGCCGTAAATTCTCTTACCGGTACGGAAAAAGGAGGGATCGTCATCCTGATCCTTCTGGGGACTGCAGGATTATTTGCCTTCTGGTTTTTCATACAGAATACTTTCGGTGTTATCCTTCGCCGTATTTTCCTGGAAGGCCGTATTTATGAGAAAGTTCCCATTTTCCGTTTTCTTTATCTTTTAAGGATAAAGAAATGGATGAAAGCCTCCTGGAATATGCTGGTCAAATATATTTATCAGTCCCTCTGGTCCCTGACTGTTATCGGCGGGCTCATTAAGCATTATTCCTATTTTCTCGTTCCTTATATTATTGCGGAAAATCCTGATATGACCGCCAATCAGTCCATTACGCTGTCGAGGAAATTAATGAAGGGCCACAAATGGGAATGTTTTCTCCTGGAGTTATCCTTTTTAGGATGGATGATCCTGGGAGCGCTGACTCTTGGGATCTTTAATGTGCTTTTCACAAATCCATATAAAACTGCGGTTTTTACCGAGTATTATGTTCAGCTTCGGAAAAAGGGAAAAGAAAAAAATATCCCTCTTGTGGAATATCTCAATGATGCTTATCTCTATAAAAAAGCAGACGCTCTGGATCTGACAGAAAAATATGTAGATATTTTAGATATCATGGAAACCCCTCCCCTTGAAGAGCCCGGCCTTCCCGGCCTGAAAGGTTTCCTGGCCAAGAATTTCGGCATTCTCCTCTTCTGGGGAAAACAGGAAAAACACTATGAAGCGGTCCAGGCCCGTCACATAAAAAATAAAGAATTGTCAGACGCAGTCAAAGGTCTTGTGTATCCTTCCCGTCTGTTCCCTATTCCGGAAGAGGAAAAAAGGGTCCAGGCAGAAACCCTCAACTATACGCGGCAGTACAGTATCTGGTCACTGCTGATCATTTTCCTAGGCTTTTCCATCTTCGGCTGGCTTTGGGAAGTAACGCTCCATCTGGTCACTTCCGGGGAGTTTGTAAACCGGGGCTTTCTAAACGGCCCATGGATCCCCATTTATGGAAGCGGCGCTGTGCTGATCCTGACACTTCTGTACAGGCTCCGGAAAAACCCGGCCGCAGAATTTTTTGCTGCCGTTGTCCTCTGCGGCTTCCTGGAATATATGACATCACTGCTCATGGAAATATTCAATGACGGGACCAAATGGTGGGATTACAGCGGCTATTTTCTGAATCTCCACGGACGGATCTGCGCGGAGGGCCTGCTGGTATTCGGCGTAGGCGGCATGATCGTAGTCTACATCCTGGCGCCCCTGATCGATAATTTTATCCATAAGGCCAATGAGGGCGCCGTGAAGGTCACAAGCCTGGTCCTCCTCCTTCTGTTCTGTATAGATATGCTGTTTTCTCAATTCCGTCCAAATGAAGGCGAGGGGATCACAGATATCGAAGCCAGCCATTTAGAATCCTCAGATCAGAAAATTCTTTAATACTCCGGAATAAAAAATCTGCTTTGCAGCCTGGTGCAGGAGCGCCAAAACTGCAAAGCAGATTTTTATTTATTCTATCTTCTTTTTATTCCATATCCAGATGACAGGCTACAAAGTGTCCCGGCCGTGCTTCTCTAAGCTTAGGCGACTCTGTATGACATTTTTCAGTTGCATACTTACATCTGTTCGCAAAAGGACAGCCCGGTTTTGGATTGATCGGACTTGGCACATCTCCGGAAAGAACACTTGCTTCCTTCTGTGCTTCCTTATCCGGATCCGGGATAGGAACAGAAGCCAGCAGAGCCTGGCTGTAAGGATGAAGTGTATGTGCGTAGATCTCATCACTGTCTGCCAGTTCCACCAGATTTCCCAGATACATAACCGCGATACGGTCAGAAATATATTTTACAATGTTCAAGTCATGGGCAATGAACATATAAGTAAAACCATGGGTCTTCTGAAGATCCTTTAACAGATTGATGATCTGGCTCTGAATAGAAACGTCCAGCGCAGAGATCGGCTCATCGCAGACGATAAATTCCGGTTCTACCGCCAGGGCGCGGGCAATACCGATACGCTGACGCTGACCGCCGGAGAACTCATGAGGGAAACGGTTGGCATGTTCTCTGTTAAGGCCTACTGTCTCCAGAAGCTCATAGACTCTCTTAGTACGTTTTTCCTTATCGTACATCTTATGGATCTCCATACCCTCGGCGATAATGCTTCCAACGGTCATACGCGGATTCAGAGAAGCATATGGATCCTGGAAAATGATCTGTGCTTTTCTGGAATATGCATAACGGTCCTTGGTATGCTTCATGTTCACTTCTTTTCCGTTATACAGGATCTTGCCTTTTGTGGCAGGGTAAATACCCATTACCACACGTCCCAGGGTGGATTTTCCACAGCCGGACTCACCAACTACACCCAGGGTCTCGCCTTTATAGATGTCAAGGGAAATATCATTTACTGCCACCAGAGTCCTTCCCTTTCCCACATGGAAATGTTTGGACACATGGTCTAATGTGATCAGTTTATCCATTTACCTTTCCCTCCTTTGCTCCCGGGAAATCCGGGTGAAGTCTCCAGCAGGAAGCGGTATGTCCCTCTCCCAGCTCAAATACCGGCGGCTGATTTGCCTTGCAGATCTTCATGCAGTGCTCACACCGGCTGGCAAATCCGCAGCCCTGTGGGGGGGCGTACAGATCCGGAGGCGTACCAGGGATAGAGATCAGCTCTTCGTCTTTCTTCGTATCAATGGTAGGAAGGCTGCGAAGAAGAGCTACTGTATAAGGATGTCCTGGATTGTAGAAGATATCTCTTACAGATCCTCTCTCCACGATCTTTCCTGCATACATTACAGATACTTCATCTGCCAGATTTGCCACAACGCCCAGGTCGTGGGTGATCAGGATGATGGCAGTCTTTGTCTCCTCTTTGATCTTTGCCATAAGCTGCATGATCTGGGCCTGGATGGTCACGTCCAGAGCCGTGGTAGGCTCATCAGCAATAAGGAGCTGAGGATTACATGCCAGAGCCATAGCGATCATGGCTCTCTGGCGCATACCGCCGGAAAACTCATGAGGATACTGTTTTGCTCTTTCCTCAGGATTGGGGATCTGCACCAGTTTCAGCAGACGGATGGCTTCTTTCTCCGCGTCTGCCTTTGCGATTTTCTTTTTCTTTACCAGTGTTTCTGTAAGCTGCTTTCCGACCTTCATGGTAGGATTCATACAGGTCATAGGATCCTGGAAGATCATACTTACCAGCTGTCCTCTGATAGACTGCATTTCCTTTTCGCTGGCGGCTACGATATCTTTGCCGCACAGATCAATGCTTCCCTCCTTGATACGGGCGGGAGGCATGGGGTTTAATTTCATGATCGTCTGGGCGGTAACGCTCTTTCCACAGCCGGATTCACCAACAATGGCCATTACCTCCCCTTTCTTCACCTCCAGGCTGACACCGCGGACAGCGTGAACCTCTCCTGCATAAGTATCGAAGGAAACATGGAGGTTATCAATTTTTAAGATATTTTCATTTTCCATTTTCTTACCTCCTTAATTTCGGATCGAATGCGTCGCGGAGCTGGTCGCCCAGCAGGTTAAAGGACAACATAGTCACACAGATAAACAGAGATACAACGATCAACTGTGTCGGATACATCTGGAACACCTGAATCGCCGCATTTGCCATCATACCCCAGGAAGACTGAGGCGGCGCGATACCAAGACCCAGCATGGAGAGGAACGCCTCTGTAAAGATAACGCTGGGGATATCCAAAGTAATGTTTACGATAATAACACTAAGTACGTTAGGTACCAGATGTTTGCTGATGATCCTGGCAGGGGAAGCTCCCATGGATTTTGCCGCGATAACAAATTCCTGTTCCTTTAAGCTTACCACCTGTCCTCTTACCAGACGGGCCATACCGGTCCAGCCTGTAAGTGAATAAGCCACGATGATGGTTCCCAGACCCCTCTCCATAACTGTCATCAAAAGGATAACGATGATCAGATAAGGAATACCGCTGATGATCTCCAGGATACGCATCATGACGGTATCTACCGCGCCTCCGAAATAACCGGACACACCGCCGTAGATAACACCTACAAAGCAGTCGATAAGCGCCACGGCAACAGCTACCGTCAGAGAGATCCTGGCGCCATACCAGACTCTTGCGAACACGTCACGGCCCAGAGCATCTGTTCCGAAAATGTGCATCTGCCCCGTTACAGAATCCGGGGACATGATAGGTTTATTCTGAAAAGCTACATTCTGCTGTTCATATCCAAAAGGACAGATCATAGGCAGGAAGATCGCTCCCAGTATGATCAATGCAAGGATTACCATACAGACTACCGCCACCCTGCTTTTTTTGATACGGTTCCATGCGTCCTTCATAAAACTGATAGAAGGACGGGCAATGGCTTCCATAGAAGAAGCATCTGAACCAATCACCTCAAAGGCGTCACCGCCGATCTTTCCGCTGACGTCATAAGGAGTGTACTGTGGTGCCTGAGCCGCCTGCAATTTTTTCTTTTTTGCCATTGTGCTTTTACTCCTTTCTTCCTGTCAGTTTGATACGGGGGTCAATAAAACCATAGACAATATCTACCACTAAATTGGCCAAGATCAGAAATGTTCCATAGAAAACTGTCGTTCCCGCAATCAGTGTATAGTTGTTTGTCTGTACACTGGTTACAAAATATTTGCCAAGTCCCGGAATAGCGAAAATATTTTCTACTACAAAGGCTCCGGTCAGGATAGAGGCAACCAGAGGTCCCATTACTGTAACAACCGGCATGATGGCATTCCTTACTGCATGCCTCCAGATGATCTGTCTCTGGCTCAGGCCTTTAGCCTTAGCAGTTTTGATATAATCCTGGCTCAGTACATCCAGCATACTTGTTCTCATAAGACGGCTTACCGTAGCCATGGAACCAAATGCCAGAGCAAAGGCCGGGAGGATCTTACTGTGCCAGTCCGTCCACCCTACAATAGAAAATATCTGTGTACCGGTAGCCTGTCCCAGCTTCAGAGCAAGGAAATACTGCAGCAATGCGCCCATGATAAAGGAAGGTACGGATACACCTACCAGTGCCAGGAACATAGCGCCGCTGTCCCAGGCAGTTCCTCTTTTAACCGCTGCAACGATACCCAGGAGGATACCCATGATAAATGCAAAGAGCAGGGCCCGGATACCCAGGTCAAAGGAAACCGGGAAAGCCTCCTTGATAATATCTGTAACAGCTCTTCCATCCGGTATGGAAATACCAAAATCTCCGTGAAGAGCATTGCCGATGTACATGATCAGCTGCTGAGGCACCGGTTTATCCAGGCCATATTTTGCTTCCAGAGCTGCCATTACCGTATCGGGAATATCTTTTCCACCGGTAAAAGGATCGCCAGGAAGCAGCTGCATCAACAGGAATGTAACGCTGGTCAGTACCAAAATCGTAATAAAGGAATAGACGATTCTCTTTAAAATGTAACGTAACTGATTCGCCAAGATAACAGCTCCTTTCTTTTGTCTTTTTATTATTCACTTTACTGTTTATGTAAATCGCAAAGCTTCTTTGCGATTTACATAAACAGACAGGAGCCCTGCCGGAAACATCTCTGTTTCCTGGCAACGGCTCCTATCCGTTCATCATTTTATACCTTTATCAGCCGTATAATTTCAATTATTCTGCTGCCTCTTCTGTTGCAGTATCTGCTGCGGAAGAAGAATCTGCTGCGTCTGTAAAGTCAAATTCCTGGAAACCAGTACGTGTCATATTCTGAACCTTGTCAGAAGTTGCGTAAGATACAGCGCTGAAGTAGATTGGATAAACTGCAGCGTCTGTCTTTGTTACCAGTGTCTCTGCCTGGATCAGCATATCCTGACGTGCAACTACGTCTGCTTCTTTCATAGCGTTTGCGATCAGTTCATCATACTGTGTACTAGAATACTTACCATAGTTGTTTCCGTTTGTGGTTGTGAACATATCCAGGAATGTCATCGGGTCGTTGTAGTCTGGTGACCATCCTGCGTAAACCATATCGAAATCACCACTGTCCATAGAAGCCAGACGGGATTTGAATGGCTGAGGAACGATCTCTACATCAATACCAAGAACCTCTTTCCACTGTGCCTGGAAGAACTCTGCTGTTTTCTGAGCGTTGGACTGGTCGTCGCACAGGAATGTCAGCTTCAGATCATCTGCTGAAAGACCTGTTTCCTGAAGTCCCTTCTCAAAAGCTTCCTTAGCCGCATCTGGGTCATATCCTACGATATTGCCGGCAGCGTCACGGTATTTCTCGCCGTTAGCACCTGCAATTGTTGTAGGTACAAGACCTGTACCAGGTACAGAACCATCTTTTAAGATGTTATCGCACAGGCTCTGGGAATCAATTGCCATACCAAGTCCCAGACGGATGTTTGCGTTGTCCAAGCCTTTGTCAGATTTCTGAGTATTGAACTGGATATACCAGTTGCTGTTGTCAACATAGCTATTGACTTTAGCACCAAGGCTCTCAGCCTGTGTGATCTGGTCTCCGGAAATGTTGATACAGTCAACTTGGCCGCCCTGGAAAGCATTCATACGGGTATTGGCGTCGTTCATCATCAGATATTTGATTGTTCCTACTGCACATCTGTCCGGATCATAGAAATCAGGATTCTGTGTCAGTGTAATATGATCGTTGTGTGTCCACTCAGAGATGGTGTAAGGTCCGTTTGTAACGATCTTGTCAGCGTCATCTCCGTATACGTCAGCGCCGATCTCTTCATATGCTTTCTGGTTCATTGGATAGTAGGAAGCAAAAGAGAATAAATGCTCTGCGTATGGGATCGGGTTTTCAAAAGTTACCTGCAGTGTATAGTCGTCAAGAGCTTTAACGCCTAATTCAGAAGGATCCTTAGTTCCTTCATATACTTCGTTACCGTTTAACAGGTTATCATAAACGATGAAAGCATAGGAAGAAGCTGCTTCCTTGCTGCAGATCGTCTGATAAGAGAATACGAAGTCGTTTGCTGTTACAGGCTCGCCGTTTGACCATTTTGCATCCTGACGCAGAGTCATGGTATAAGTACATCCATCATCGCTGACTTCTGTAGTCTCAGCCAGATCCGGTACAGGTGTATCGTTGGCATCCAGTCTGTAAAGACCTACCATAACCTCACGGAGAATATCGCCGGAAGCAACGTCTGTTGTCAGAATACTGTTTAATTCAGGCGGTTCTGCACGAAGGTCTACCACATAGGTATCTTCGTCTGCTGTACCGGCAAATGCTGTGCTGGCTGTCTCTGTGCCGTCGCTGCCTGCGCTGGAATCTGAACCGGAAGTGTTGCCGGAACCAGAGTTTCCGCATGCGCCTAAAGACAGAACCATGGCGCTGGCTAAAGCCATTGCTAAGATTTTTTTCATTTTCATCTTAGAATTCCTCCCTTTCTTGATGTCTCAATCTTGATCGCAGAAACTATTTCTTCCGCTTTTTTGCTTTACTATAGAAAACCAAACCTTATAGGTCTGCTATAGCGATTGAGCAATCTTCTTTATTATAATAGAATCTGCATTTTTGTCAACCGTTTCCGCCAAAATAATCGATTTTGTGTATTTTTGACAAAGACATCTATCTTTTCATGGCAGTATATTTTATACTTCTTTTTCCAGATTTTCCACGATTTTTCTTATAGTGCCGTCAGCAAAAGGGGAGTCGATCCCAACCTCTTTAAGAAGCTCTGTATGAAACTTTGAAGCGGACATCCTGCATAATTTCAGATAGCTCTTCCATGCCGCCTTATAATCCCTGTCCATCCAGGCTTTATATTCAAAGGCGCAGAGCTGGGCGATGACATAGTCAATATAGTACAGAGGGAAACTATAGATATGGTGCTGCTTCTGCCAGAAAGCCCCTTTTTCAAAAAAGGGCAGGCCGGCGTAATCCAGATGGGGTCTGTAAACCTTTTCCAGCTTTTTCCACACTTCTTTGCGCTCCTGAGGGCTCATTTCCGGATGATCATAGACTTCGTGCTGGAACTCATCTACCATACAGCCGTAGGGCACAAACATCACTGCTTCCTCCAGGTGCATACGGGTGTAATCCTCTGTAGTATCCTTATCAAAAAACAGATGATACCAGGGCTCTGTAAAGAATTCCATGGACATAGAATGGATCTCGGCAGTTTCCATTCCTATATCCGCATGTTCCCGGATAGGGTCCGCCGCTGCCAGATAGCCCTGGAAAGCATGGCCGCATTCATGGGTCATTACATCCACGTCTCCGCTGGTCCCGTTAAAATTTGCAAAGATAAAAGGCGCTTTATAATCCGGCAGGTATGTCATATATCCCCCTACTGCTTTTGTCTTTCTGCCAAAAACATCCAGCAGTTCATTCTCCATCATAAAGTCAAAAAATTCTTTTGTTTCCGGGGACAGTTCTTCATACATCTGCTGCCCTGCCGCCAGGATCTCCTCCGGGGTTCCCTTGGGGCTTGGACTGCCATCGGGACCGTATACCTGCTCATCTGAGTAAGTCATATGTTCCAGGCCAAGACGTTTCCTTCTTTTTTCATAAAGGCTTTCTGAGAAGGGAACAAAAACCTCCTTCACCTGACGGCGGAGATTCTCTACTTCTTCTCTTCCATAGCAGTTTCTCTGCATACGAAGGTATCCCAGAGGTGTATAAGTCTCAAATCCCAGTTTTTTTGCCTGGAGAGTCCGGTTCTTCACCAGCTTATCATAAAGTTCATCCAGCTTATCCTCGATACTGAGGAAAAACTCATTCTGTTTTTCACAGGCTTTTCTCCTGATCTTGGGATCTTTGCTTTTTAAATAAGGCGTCAGAAGAGACAGGTTCAGTATCTCTCCATCCCAGTCGATCTTGGCCCCTGCCAGAAGCTTTTCATATTCTGTCACCAGGGCATTCTCTTCCTGCATGAGAGGAACGATCTCATCTGATACAGACTTCATGGCGATCTCAATATTTTTAAAGGCCACAGGTCCGATCTTTTCTTCCAGCACCCTCCGGTAAGGAGAGGAGAAAAGTTCTTTCTGATAAGCGATACAAAGATTAGAATAAGCCGGTGTTTCCCGGTCATAGTAATCCTGTTCCTCCTGATAAAACTGATCTGTGGTATCGATGGAGTGACGGATGGAACACAGAGTAGCCTGGGTGGTCACCCGGTCTGTTAAAGCATAATACTTTTTATGGATCTCAAACTGTTCCTCTCCGCTTTTTGCCTCTTGCAGGGCTTTGATCAGTCCTGTAAGCTCTTCTCTGGCTTTTTCAAAATCAATCCTCTCATAAGGCATATCCTTAAATTTCATAGGCTCTGACTTCCTTTCTGTCTCTTTATCTTTAATAAAGATTTTTCACTTTAAATTCCCGCTCGGCTTCTCTTCTCTGATCCTTCTTGGCAATATCCTGACGCTTGTCATAAAGTTTTTTACCTTTGGCGACGCCGATCTCCACTTTCACCAGGCTGCCTTTAAAATAAACCTTTAAAGGGACCAGAGTATACCCCTTTTCCCGGATCTTGCCCTCAATCTTCCGTATCTCGTAAGAATGAAGAAGAAGCTTGCGCACCCTTAAGGGGTCCTTATTAAATATGTTTCCCTTTTCATAGGGACTGATATGCATGCCCCATACAAAAACTTCTCCCTTGTCGATCTGGACAAAGGACTCTTTTATGCTGCATCTTCCCATGCGCAGAGATTTCACCTCGGTTCCCACCAGCTCGATCCCTGCCTCATAGGTATCCTCTATGAAATAATCATGATAGGCCTTTTTATTATTGGCGATCAGACGAATCCCTGATTCTTTAGCCATCGCTTCTACCTCCTGCAATAAATTTCTTTTACTCTGCCAGGATAAAGTCTACGGTTCTTTCTCCGGCGTCTGCCTCGGATACCCGTACCTTTACCTTTTGTCCCACTGCGAACCTTTTTTTCTTTCGTTCTCCTGTCAGACTATGGCGGATACTGTCATAAATATAATAATCGTCCATAAGAGAGTTTACATGGACCAGGCCTTCCACAGTATTGGGCAGCTCCACATAAAATCCCCAATCCGTCACAGAAGAAATAATTCCCTCAAATGTCTCCCCGATCCGGCTTTCCATATATTCGGCTTTTTTCATTTTTATGGTCTCCCGCTCTGCCTCTTCTGCCCTTCTCTCCATGGCGCTGGACTGTCTGGCAACTTCATCCAGAATCTCGTCATAATGCCGGAGCTTTGCCTCCGTCATCTTCCCCCGGAGATTTTCTTTAATGATCCGATGGATCTGCAGATCCGGATATCTCCGGATAGGAGAGGTAAAATGGCAGTAATATCTGGCTGCCAGACCAAAATGTCCCGTACATTCTGTGGTGTACTTTGCCTGCTTCATAGACCGGAGGATCAGCCGGGAAAAGAAAGGCTCCGTCTCTTGTCCCTCCAGCTCTTTTAAGATCTTCTGCACTTCCTTAGGGCGTATTTCTTCCTTGCTTTTTTTCACTTTCACGCCTGCCTTGTGTACCATC
>DWUY01000133.1 GCA_019120515.1 Candidatus Blautia avicola
TATCCAGGGGAAAGCAGAAAAAAGACAAAGGCAGATCTGCCGAAACTGGGGATCAAAACTTTTTTCTGTTCCAATGTATGCGCTGCGTACCGGAAAAGTATTTATGAAAAAATGGGGGGATTTTCCTATCCTGCTATTTTTAATGAGGATATGGTCATGGCCGGAAATATGATAAAACAAGGATATGCTGTTTTCTATGCGGCAGATGCCAGAGTAGTCCATTCCCATAATTACACCTGGGGGCAGCAGTTTCGGAGAAATTTTGATCTGGCAGTGTCCCAGGCGGACCATCCGGAAGTTTTTAAGGGCGTTCCATCGGAAGGAGAGGGGATGCGGCTGGTAAAAAGCACAGCAGCCTATTTGGTGAAAAAAGGAAAATTCTGGCTGATCCCTTCGCTTGTGATGAGCAGCGGCTTTAAATTTCTGGGATATCGGCTGGGAAAAAGCTATAAGAGACTGCCCGGGAACCTGATCGCAAAATGTACCATGAATAAAGGCTATTGGAAAAACGAAAATTGATGTTCACTTTTTCTTTGTTTTTTCATCACAATTTGAACACAATTGATTGGTAGACTTAGTCATGTAAAAAGAAAAAGAGAATATTTGAGGAAAGGAAGAAACAAGATGAGCGATGAATTTAAGAATATAAATGATACTGGAAGCGAACCGGAAAAAAGAACGGAAAATTCCGGCAATGGATCTTATACACAGGGAGATTCTTTTGTTATGAGAAGTTCTGAGGAGACAGAGAAAAGGGCAGAAGAACCCCGGCAGGATTCCCAGGAGCCTCAGGAGGCCCCAAGTGAGGAGAATCCTTATTATGCCCATACCTATCGGAAAGCTTCCGAATCAAGGCAGGAAAGCAACGCCAGCTTTACAGAGAAATCTGCAGCAGGTCCGGAGGATGAAAATACGGGAGCAGGAAAAAATAAATACAGTTCTTACCAGTTTGCTTCTCCTATTCCTCCTGAGAGAAAGGAGAACAAGAAGCAGGGAAAAGGCTCCGGTCCGGTAAGAAAACTGGGATTTGCAGCGGCCTGTGCGGCAGTATTCGGATTAGTAGCAGGTGTCGTATTCCAGGGCGTCAATTATGTAGGAGGCCAGCTGATCCCGGAGGAGACTACACAGATCGCCCAGGCCCAGCTCGCCAATACAGACAGCAGCAGTGCTTCTTCTGACACGGGATCTTCCGGCCAGGGAACTGTTTCTCAGGTAGCCGCTAATGTTATGCCGTCGATCGTAGCGATCACGAGTGTCAGCGTACAGGAGATCCCTAATTATTACGGATACTTCTTTGGATTCGGCGGAGAAGGCCAGACCCAGGAGCAGGAGAGCAGCGGATCTGGTATTATCGTGGGACAAAATGATTCAGAACTTCTGATCGCAACAAATAATCATGTGGTAGAAGGTGCGGACAGTCTCAGCGTATGTTTTACAAATCAGGACGGTACTGCGGCAAGTTCCTCAAGCGACGTGACAAACACCAGCGCTACAGATGAGGAAAGTACAGATTTAAATGGCGGAACAGCAGTTGCCGCTCAGGTAAAGGGAACGGACGTGGACAACGACCTTGCAGTAGTTTCTGTAAATATTTCCGATATACCGGAGGATGTCCGCAATGAGATTAAAGTGGCAAACCTGGGAAGTTCTGACGACCTTGTAGTCGGAGAACAGGTGGTAGCCATCGGAAATGCTCTCGGTTACGGCCAGTCTGTAACATCCGGTTATGTCAGCGCGTTAAATAAGCAGGTTAGCTCCGATGATGTAAACGGTACGTTTATCCAGACAGATGCGGCTATCAATCCTGGAAACAGCGGCGGCGCTCTGTTGAATATGAATGGAGAAGTTGTAGGCATTAACTCTTCCAAGATCGCATCCGATACTGTAGAGGGTATGGGATTTGCGATTCCTATCAGCCGTGCGGAACCTATCCTGGAAGAACTGATGAGTAAAGAGACCAGACAGAAGGTAGAAGACGAAAGCCAGGCAGCTTATCTGGGGATCACTTGTCTGGATGTGTCCAGCAATACAGAAGAAATGTACAATATGCCGGTTGGCGTTTTCGTCCGTGACGTAGAAGAAGACGGTCCTGCAGACCAGGCAGGTATCCAGAGTGGAGATATCATCCAGAAATTTGACGGCACTACGGTACAGACTTATGAGAATCTTACAAATCAACTGGCTTATTATAAGGCAGGCGAAAAGGTAGAGGTTGTTGTGGCCAGGGCTGAAGGCGGACAGTACAAGGAACAGACCGTGACGGTCACTCTGGGAGCAAAAAGTGATGCTCAGAGTTCTTCCCAAAGCGGAAATAAAGACAAATAAAGATCCATATGATAGAAAATAGGAGCAGGCGGCGGCCGGAACGGATAGGGTTCCAGGACACTGCCTGTTCCTATTTATAAAAAGTTTACTTGTTCCTGTTATAGATTTATGATAAGATACTGGAGTCAAATAGTTTAAATCCTATGATAGATTTGTTGATAGAAGAAAGAGAGAGAACGGATATGTCAGATGATAAAGAATATTTAGAAACGACTTCCTCTGATAAGGAAGATAAAGATACTTATGAAAAAATATGTTTCATGTGCAGACGGCCGGAGAGTAAAGCCGGAAAGATGATCGATCTTCCAAACAATATCCATATCTGCACAGACTGTATGCAGAGAAGCTTTGACACCATGAATAACAGCAGCATCAATTATGATGAGCTGATGAAGAATATCCCGAATATGCCTAATATCAGTATGATCGATCTAAGTTCCCTTCAGAATCAGATTCCCAACAGACAGAAAGTAAAAAAGAAACAGGAGAAGCCAAAGGAAAAAGTAGCTCCAAAAGTGTTTGATATCAAGAGTATTCCGGCTCCTCACAAGATCAAAGCCAGTCTGGACGAATATGTGATCGGTCAGGAACACGCGAAAAAAGTAATGTCCGTTGCTGTCTATAATCATTACAAAAGAGTATTTGCAGAGAATAATGATGATGTGGAGATTGAAAAATCGAACATGCTTATGATCGGTCCCACAGGAAGCGGCAAAACCTATATGGTAAAGACTCTTGCCAGACTTCTGGATGTGCCTCTGGCAATTACTGACGCAACCTCACTTACGGAAGCAGGATATATCGGAGACGATATTGAAAGCGTGGTCAGCAAGCTTTTGGCTGCCGCGGACAATGATGTGGAGAAGGCAGAACACGGGATCATCTTTATTGATGAGATTGATAAGATCGCCAAAAAGAAAAATACCAATCAGCGGGATGTCAGCGGGGAAGCGGTCCAGCAGGGGATGCTGAAACTTCTGGAAGGCAGCGAGATCGAGGTCCCGGTAGGCGCTAACAGCAAAAATGCCATGGTTCCCCTGACTACGGTAGACACCAGAAATATTCTGTTTATCTGCGGCGGCGCATTCCCGGATCTGGAGGAGATCGTGAAGGAGCGTCTGAATAAGACGGCTTCTATCGGGTTCCAGGCGGATCTGAAAGATAAATATGATCATGACGACAGCCTTCTGGAGAAAGTGACAGTAGATGATCTGAGAAAATTCGGTATGATCCCGGAATTCCTGGGCCGTCTGCCTGTAATCTTCGCTTTAAAGGGCCTTACAAGAGATATGCTGGTAGAAATCCTTAAAGAGCCGAAAAACGCCATTTTAAAACAGTATCAGAAGCTTCTGGCTATGGATGAAGTAAAGCTGGAATTTGAACAGGGCGCTCTGGAGGCTATTGCGGATCTGGCTATGGAGAAACATACCGGCGCCAGAGCCCTGAGGGCCATACTGGAAGAATATATGCTGGACATCATGTATGAGATACCTAAGGATGACAGCATTGGAGAGGTGATCATTACCAAAGAATATATCCAGCATACAGGAGGACCTAAGATCCTTCTGCGGGGACAGGAGCTGCCTCAGCTGGAAATGCAGGAAAAAAATTAAAAACAGCACAGTTCTGCCTGCCGGGAAAGAGAGTGTACCGGGGCAGGGCGGCTGTGCCGGAGTGTATAAAAAGAAACAGCCTGGAGAAAATATGTTCCCAGTCTGTTTCTTTTTTCTATATAAACAAAAATCCGGTTATGGAAGAATCATGCTTCCGCAACCGGGTAAAAGGCAAAAAAAGATGCAGGAGATGGGACTTGAACCCACACGATATTGCTACCACAGGCACCTGAAGCCTGCGCGTCTGCCAATTCCGCCACTCCTGCATTTC
>DWUY01000134.1 GCA_019120515.1 Candidatus Blautia avicola
GGCACAGGAACCGCCCCGCTGTCAATAGCCCCTACAAAAGTTTTATGGTAAGAACACAGGGTAGGCGCAATTCCCGTATTCTGGGCATAATCGATAAAGAAATCTTCCAGATGATATCCGCTGAAATAGCAGGAAAGACATTCGATAGAAAGTGTCTGAAGCCCGAAACAGCTGATCAGCTCAGAAGGGGCAAAAATGTTTCCCCATACATAGCTTTCCGGCTTTCCCAGGGAATCTGCCACCAAAGACATCATCATAGCTTCCAGCTTCTGATATCCCTTGGAAATACCTTTCTTTGGAAGAAGCTTTGTACGGAGCTTATTAGCCTTAAATCCCAGGAGCATCTTTTCCCAGCTCTCGCCTGGATGTTCCACGGTCTGTTCTTTTACATGATCAATATATTTATCTGCGATCCACATCCTATATCCTCCATTCTTTAAAATCTTACAGAATAATGGTATACCACATTTTCGGCGAAATTTCCAGGGGCATATTCTAGTCTCCAGAAAGAAGAGAGAGATTGTCCGCCAGTTTTCAATGATTTCCGGAGTTTCCACCTCCGTATTCCAAAACTTTCTCTTTCTGGGCCGTAGCAGCCAGGCCACTGCTATCTTCCCATTTTTGATTCTATCTGTTCGAGCCGCCGTTACCAAAAAACCCCTTAGCCGGGCCTGGCGGAAAGCAGCTGGTCCAACTAAGGGATTATTTTTGTATCCTTAAAATCTTTTTATCTTTCTTGTAGTCGTCTTCTCAAACTCGGTATCTCTGACGATCAGGCTGTAGATCTTCTTCTGAGGAGCCGCTGTCTTATTGTACTGGTCAATGACTTCCTGAAGACTTGCCTTTACATCTTTAATCCGTTTTTTCTTCACATAATCCTGATCCGGATAAATCTCTGCCTCAATGACGCCGTTATGGTCACGGACAAGAACTTCTCCTACCAGACGGTTCGTGCTGAGAGCGTTTTCCAGCTCCTCAGGAGATACGTTTTCTCCGTTCTTTGTAATGATCAGGTTTTTCTTTCTTCCGGTGAGATAAACAAAGCCTTCCTCGTCTACATATCCCAGATCTCCGGTCTTCAGCCAGCCGTCTTCCAGGGTCTCGGCTGTCTCTTCCGGCATTTTATAGTATCCCTGCATAACGCTGCTGCCCTTTACCCACAGCTCTCCGTCTACAGTCTTTGCCTGACAGTTGGGCACCAGCTGTCCCACGGAATCCTTCCGGATGTTCCACTTCTGGGAAATACTGATAACCGGAGAACATTCGGTCATGCCGTAGCCCTGCTGAATGGTGATGTCATATTTTTTGAACAGATCTATGTAGGAAGGATCCAGGTATGCGCCGCCGCTGCAGATGGTATGGAACTGTTTTCCAAAGACCTGATTCTTCACGATCTTGGCTGGAAGAAGAGAAGCTTCCTCTAATTTTTTTGCCATAGTCTCGATCATCAGGGGAACCATCAGGATCATCTCCGGCTTGAAAAGCTTAATATTCTTTGCCACACGCATTAAAGAGTCATTGATACAGATCATCGCTGCCAGGGATACGCCTTTCAAGATATCCATGCTCAGACAATAAGCATGGTGGATAGGAAGCACTGTCATGATCACAATGCGTTCCGGGATCTTCATATCCAGACAGGTAGCGTTTTCCGCCACGTTTCTGTGAGTCAGCATAACGCCTTTACTCTTTCCCGTAGTACCTGAGGTAAACATAATCGTACACAGCAGATCCGGATCCGGCGTATAATCAAAACTTCCTCTGTGCTCCTCAAGAAGCTTCCAGAAAGCGCGGGCATGATCATCATGTTCCTGCTGCTGCATGGAGATCAGGGTCTTAAGCTTTGGGCAGCGTTCTTTAGCTATCGCTGCAACATCTTTTCTCACTTCATCATAGACAAGGACTGTGGAATCTGACCGCGCGATAAGGTCGCAGACATCTTCTGCCGGCAGGTTTACATCCAGAGGCACTACCACGCTGCCGCTGTTGACTGTACCGAAATAGGCAACCAGCCAGGCGTAGGAAGTCATTCCGATCACCGCAATGTGTTTTCCCTGCTCTCCCAGGTCCTGGAGAACTCTGGAAAAGCTTTCGCTGTCTTCCCGCAGCTGGGTATAAGTTTTGGATCCAATTTCATTTTTGCTTACTTTATAGCGAATGGCATCTTCCGGTCCGTATTTTTCCTCCGTATTGACCAGGATCTGGCGAACTGTACTGCAAAGCATATATTTTCCATCCTTTCCCTGCTTTAGAATCAGTTTTCAGCAACAAGTTTTTCAAGATAATCTACGGCTTCCTGTACTGTACGGATGTTCATGGCCTCTGTCTGCTCGATCTCTACGTCAAACTCATCCTCGATCTCTCCCAGCATACTCATAAAGTCATAAGAGGTAAATCCCAGATCTTCCATGAAACGGGATTCCGGATGGATATTTTCTTTTTCCACTTCTACATAACTGCAAATGATATCAACTAATTTTTCAAACATGCTCTTTTCCTCCTGAATTTTTATACCAGCTTGATGATCTCACCAATGGTCAGATCCGGGTTTTCTGCTCCTTTGAACATGATCTTACACAGATAGTAATAAAGATATTCCAGTTCATCCCTGGACACGGCCTTGATCTGGTGCTCGAAATTAAAGTCCAGTCCATTGTCCTCGGGACGGTGCATAACGGTCAGATACATTCCCTGAGGGCAGCTTCCGTTGGGGTACCATTTTGTCTTATAACGGATATCCCCCAGCTGGGTAAGTCCATTCTCCTGAAGGGTCATTGGCTGATAGGTCAGGGAAATCGGTTCATAAGTCAGGCCTGCATGAGGCTGAGGATAAATCTTGGAACGGTATGCAAAGTATGCGGTTGGATCATAGTTTGCATGACGGAAGATTTCATTTTGTTTATCCCGGATAGCGTAAACGCCGTCGATAAATTTCATATCCTCTGAAAAGATCGTCCGGATAGGGAAAGAATGGATCCTTGTGCCGCCGGATTTCTTTTCTTTCAAAGTCGCGCGTCTTGCAATGGCATTGTTGATAGACACATCCTCAAAACCGTTCATTTTCTGGAAATAGGTACGCAGACCCATGAGCAGCAGGCATGCCAGGGAAACATGATATTTCTCGCAGAAATCCATAAGTCTCCTGGTAGGTTCTGCTTCCAGATGGAAAATATCCAGGGCGGATTTTGTATCATCGGAAGCATTGAAAGCTGTCCGAAGTTCCGGATTTTTAAACATCTCTCTGGCAGCTTCCAGCTTATCTCTTCCATGGATACCGTTGTAGATCGGTTCGCCTTTTTCAATTTCTTTCTGGAAATATTCAATGTCTCTTAACTGGGCTTTGCTGCCGGCCTCATAGGCAAGGTCTTTCTGCAGCTGGTCAATATAGGAAGCCATCTCTTTCGGATATGGAACTCCTTCATATTTTTCATTACAGTAAAGTTCGATAATATCTTTCATAAAGCAGATCAGAGACTGAGCGTCTGCGATCATATGATGTACCAGGAAATAGATCCCGTTAAATCCGTCAGGCATCTGGATCATAACGATCCGGCTCATCTGAGAATCTTCCATCTTGAAGGGCACGGTAGTCCACTTCTGCATAGTGGCCTCCGCTTCTTCCATAGTCCCTTTGGAGAAATCCACAAACTCGATCTTCATCTCTTCCGGATCTGCCACATACTGATGCCAGTTTCCTTCTTTATCTTTTGCAAAACGGATCCGCATGCCTTCGCTTCTTGCATAAGCCTTATTAATGGATTTTGCCAGAAGATCCCAGTCAATCTCAATTTCAATAGTCACGCTGGTACCAATGTTCAGCACTGCCGCTGTGGGACAGAAAGGCAGATAGTACAGATGGAATTTCTGCGCTACAGTCAACGGGTATACTTTGTGTCCTTTTCTTGTTCTCATCATTTCATTATTCCTCCGATAAATGAATCAAGGGCCTTTTCATATGCTGCCGTATCTTTATAATAGCTCTCTGCGTGGCCTGCGTCTTTTACGATCAGTTTCGTCTTGGGCGCTGCACAATTCTTATAGATTTCCTCGCACATCCAGCAGGGGACAAAAATATCTTTTTCTCCGTGGATAAACAGGAAAGGTACCTTGGCCTTCCGCACTTCTCTTGCAGCGTTGCAATCGTCCAGTCCATAACCGGCGTTTTTCTTATTCAGCTTATCTGCAATCTGGATCATAGGGAAAGCCGGAAGGTGATACATGCTGTGAAGCACATGGGTAAATACATCTTTTGCAGAGGTAAAGGCACAGTCAGAAACAATCCCCTTTACCTGAGGCGGAAGTTCCATTCCTCCCATCATGCAGACAGTGGCGCCTCCCATGGAATTTCCGTGAAGGAGGATCTGGGCGTCCTCCCCGATCTCATGGATCATCCATTTGACCCACTCCATGCCGTCATACCGATCCATGGTGCCGAAACCGATATAAGTACCTTCACTGTCCCCGTGGGCTCTTTCATCAATGAGCAGCATCCGGAATCCATGTTTCAGATAGTAATAGGACAGGCTTCCGTAGTCATTCAGTCCTTTGCTTGTATAACCATGGAAACAGATCACTGCTTTGTTTCCCTCATCGCCTTTAAAATATGTGCCGTGAAGCTTCAGGCCGTCTCTGGATCGGATCCACACATCCTGATGAGGCTGCTCCATCATCCAGGCGCTTCTCTTATGCATCATGGGAAAATATTGTTCCCAGTCCACCCCGGACATCTTCATGGTACGTTCTGTTTTTGCATTATAACGCTTCATGGTCCTTCTGTAGAAATATGCTGTGCCCGCTGCTTCCGCCGCAGCTACAGCCCCCAGAAGTCCGGCTGCTCCCTTCAGTAAATTACCCATTTTATTCACCTGCTTTTCTGAACATCCTATTTTTTACTTTTCTTCTTTTTTTTGCTGTTGATCAGATCTTTTAACTTTAACGCCTTATCAATATTTCCTTCTACTTTTAATTTTCCAAGAGTTACCGCAAGGATAGGATCTGTTTTTCCATCTGCGATCTTAAAGAGAGTCTCCGCGGAACAGGTAAACATAGCATCTCTGTCAAAATACTCATAAGGCTCCACATACAGCTTGCCTTCCTTTACCTCAGCATAGAAAATCCCTTCTGCCTCTCCTGTAATGTTAAACTGATATGCCAGATGTTCCTGGATGTCACTGACATCTGCGTCCATCAGCATTCCTTTTACCTTTGAAAACATATCTGCGTAGGTCATAGTATCCTCCTTTTCGACCTTTTTCAGCCCTTTTCGACCGCCGGTCGTCTTTCTTTTGATGTTAGATTACCATTTTTTCGGCCAGTGGTCAATCCTGGTTCTGTTCAAAATATTTTTGATTTTTTCTTGTTTTTTTGTTGGTTTTTATTGTTTGTTCTTTTCCCCTGTCTGTGCTATAGTAGTTAGTAAGTTACTGTTTTTACATCCATAACAGAAAGGTGATATTTATGCCAAATCCGTTGAAATACAATCAGATCCTGGACGCTCTTCAGAAACTTCTGGCCAATCATGAACTGCAGAGCATATCTGTCAGTGAGATCGCCCATACTGCCGGGATCGGAAAGGGAAGTATCTATTATTATTTTCCTTCCAAGGATGCCATTCTCCAGGCCCTGGTAGAGAGAAATTATGAAAAGCCTCTCCAGACTGCAAAATCTCTGGCCTATCAGACGGAGATCCCGCCTTTTACAAGAATGGCTATGATCTTTCAGGCCTGCCGGAATTCTTCTTCTGAATTCCTGAAATCCCAGGATCAGACCGATTCCAGTACCCAGACCAGGATCTTTATCCATCAGAAGTATGTGAATCATATCATCACGGAACTAAAGCCGGTACTGGCTGAGATCATCCGCCAGGGGATCCAGGGCGGAGAGATCCACTTTGAAGATCCCGAGGCCCTGGCCGAGATCGTCCTTATTATCCTTACGGTAAAGATGGACAATACCTTGGTCCCTTCCTCCAGAGAGGAGATTGAAAATACCATCAGCGCCCTGATCTCTCTTCTGGAAAAGGGCACAGGAAATCCTGCCGGATCCCTGAATTTTCTAAAAAGCCAGATTCCATAAAAACATCATATAATACCCGGCGGCGCCTTACAGTCCGCCGGGTGGTCAGATAAGGCGTCCACTGCCGGGCTTATCTCACCACAAAAAAAGACCATGGGGTTTATTCCCAACGGTCTTTTTCCTTCTCTTGCCTGTTCTTATTTATTCTTCAAAAAGTCCTTTCAGCGCTTTCACACATCCCTCTATGCCGAGTGTGCCTGAATCCAGGACAATATCATAATTCTTCTTGTCATCCCAGACTTTTCCGGTGTTTGCCCGGAAGTAGGCAGATCTCTTTTTGTTATAATATTTTCTGGTAGCTTCTACATTCTGAGGATCGATCCCATATTCTTCAATGATCCGCTTTTTGATATCTTCTTCACTGCTGCAATAAATAAATACCTTTGCTACTCCTTTCAGGTTCTTCAAGGCATATGCAGCACAATGTCCCATGAAAATCCCCGGGCCGTTCTGAGCCAAACGCCGGATCTCCATCTGTTCATCCAGGAAAACTTTTCCTTCCTCCGGCAGCATATTGGCATCTCCCGACTGTACTCTGTTCATAAGGAAAAGAGAATAGATCAGGCTGCCTGTAGCTTTTTCTTCATACTGGTCAATACGTTCTGTGGAAATTCCCCTTTTCTGGGCCACGGTTTCAAGGATCTCACGTCCATAGAAAGGTACGTTGCAAACCTCGCCTAGTTTTTTACCGATCTGTGTTCCGCCGCTTCCATATTCTCTTTCAATAGTAATATATCGATACTTCATCCTGCAACCTCCTCTATCAGCCACAACTTAAGCAACATCTGTTGATTAATTCTCACGAATATAATAATGGCTCTCTGTTGATTGTTCATCACAATAGTATTATAATGAAAAAAAGGGAAAGCAACAATAGACACAGGACAAATTTATGAGGTTTATTATACATTTTTCAAAAATTGTTGCTTAAAGGTGCAAAGTTATGAAACAGAATTCCAAGCAGGATCTCCGCTTTATCAAAAATGAAAATCTGATACGTGAAACTTTTTATCAAATGCTTGGTGAAATGGATTATTCTAAAATTTCTATCAAAGAGCTTACCCAGAGAGCTCAGATCAACCGGAAGACTTTTTATCTCCATTATACATCTCTGGATCATCTGCTGGCTACTCTTCAGCTCGAGATCATGGAGCCAACTTTCAAAATGATAGAAGAAACCAGCTTTCCCGAAGACGCAGAGCTCATTATCCGGAAAAGTTTTGAGATCATGGCCGCTCTGGATTCCACAGACAAGCTTATCCTTTCCTGTAAAGGTAATTTTCCGGAGAAGAAAAGTCCTTCGGATCTGATCCGGGATCAGTTGTTTAAAAAGTATGATCATATTCCCAAATACGGGCCTTTTGAAAGCAGCCTTATCATCACTTACTTTTCCGTCTGCCTGGGCGTTATTTTCCGCCAGTGGGAGACGAAAGGCCAGCAGATCCCTCTGGAGGAAATGATCCAGATGACTACCCAAATGATCCTTCACGGGCTGGAAGGAGTTGGGCTGGTTCCCGAAAAGTAAGAGAAGTGGCTGCCGCATGAACATTTCTGTTCCTTATCATTTTAGTTTTTTCAATACCGATCCAATATCCCCGTCAATACAGATGGCCTGTTTTGCGATCTCTCCAGGTGCTGCCGCATCTCCATAATTCACACAGGCATATACTGCCCTGGGATTTTTTGCTGTCATCTGCCAGAAGGGAT
>DWUY01000135.1 GCA_019120515.1 Candidatus Blautia avicola
TATGTCCCCGCAGTGACATTGTGGATTTTCTCTGGGACAACCAACTTTATGTGGATGATAACGCTCTTAGCGTGAATATAACCCGTATCCGTGAAAAGCTGTCCTCTATCGGCCTGGAGGGCTTTATCAAAACAAAACACAGACAGGGGTACACATTATGAGGGGTGGACAATATCTGAAAGATCAACTGCCTGTCCTTATGATCCATCTGCTGGGTATGATGGCCCTGTCCCTGTTTTTAATGGCAAACGGGAATGGTCTGCAGATCATCTTATTCATTCTTGCTGTCTGGTTCCTGGTCCTGGGTTTATGTCTGTTGTCTTTCTATTTTTCACGAAAAAAATATTTGAATAGATTGCTGGATATGGCGGAGCAGTTAGAAGAACGGTATTTGCTGCCGGAAGTCATGGGAATCCCGGAAAGAGCCGATGATCAGGTATTTTATCAGCTCATGAAAATGGCGGAAAAGTCTATGCTGGAGAGAATCGGCGGGATACAGCGGGAACGGAAGGAATATAAAGAATATATAGAGCAATGGATACACGAAGTGAAAACACCGCTCACAGCCATGAAACTGATCTGCGAGAATAACCACTGTTCCTTTACCAGAGATCTGATGGCCGAACTGGAAAATGTCAACCGCTTCACGGAACAGGCTCTGTACTTTGCCCGCAGCGAACATACAGAAAAAGATTATTCTGTCCGTGAAATCTGTCTAAGCGATGTGGTACATGAAGCCATTGCAGACAACAAGTACCTGTTGCGGCAAAACCATGTGACAATTGCCGTAGAAGATATGGATCACGTAGTATATACAGATGATAAATGGGTACGTTTTATCCTGGACCAGCTCATCAGCAATGCTGTAAAATATCGTACAGACCAGCCGGTTTTACACTTTTTCACCTGGATAGAGAATGACCGGGTTCTATTGTCTGTGGAGGATAACGGCATAGGCATACCGGCAGGAGATCTGCCCCGGATTTTTGAAAAGGGGTTTACCGGAGAAAATGGACGAAGGATCCACAGTTCTACAGGGATCGGCCTGTACCTTTGCAGGCGCCTTTGTGATAAGCTGGGGATTGGAATCTCCGCCAGTTCCAGGGGCCAAGGAACCACAATTTCTCTCTCCTTTCCTATCAACGATTTTGTCACCGGAGTGCAGGGCTGACTGGCTCTGCACTTCTTACATTTCTGTAAGAACCGTGTAAGAAAATATGATACAAAAAGGCATGAACAGAGATTACAATAAAGGCATAAAAAATTTCGGAAGGAAGAAGAACCTATGGAACCTATTTTGAAATTGGAACATATCCAGAAATATTACGGCAACAGGGGAAACATTACAAAAGCTATCCGGGATATCAGCTTTTCTGTAGAGCCTGGAGAATTTTTAGGGATCATGGGAGCCTCCGGTTCCGGAAAAACCACTCTGCTTAACTGTATTTCCACCATTGATACAGTAAGCGCAGGCCATATCTATCTGGAGGGTACCGATATCACAGAGATTAAGCCCACGTCCCTTGCTCGGTTCCGCCGGGAGAATTTAGGCTTTGTATTTCAGGATTTTAATTTACTGGATACCCTGACGATCTCAGAAAACATCGCATTGGCATTGTCCATCAACAAGACTCCGTCCCAAGATGTGGAGCCTTGTATTTTTGATATTGCAGAGAAATTGAATATCCGTGATATTTTAGACAAATATCCCTATCAGGTATCCGGAGGTGAAAAACAGCGCTGCGCCTGTGCCAGAGCCGTAGTCAACAAGCCCAAGCTCCTGCTGGCTGACGAGCCTACCGGGGCACTGGACAGTCATTCCTCTCAAATACTTTTGTCCACCATCCAGAGCATCCACGAGGAGCTGGGAACGACCATCCTCATGGTCACCCATGACCCCTTTACAGCCAGCTATGGGAACCGGATTCTCTTTTTACAGGACGGAGAGATCTTAACAGAGCTACGCAAAGGCAGCGACAGCCGGGGCGCCTTTTTTGATAAGATCCTCCATGTTCTTACCATGATCGGAGGGGGACAAAGTCATGTATGCTAAACTTGTTTTCAGAAATGCAAAACGATCTGTAAAAGACTATCTGGTTTATATCGTAACTATGACCATCTGCGTTACTCTCTTTTATTCCTTCCTGTCTATTTCCAGCAGTTACTATCATCCGGATATTGGCAGTGAGTACAATTTCACCATGTTAAGTGACGGCATGAAAATGGCGATCTGCGCCATTACCCTTATTCTCCTGTTTCTCATAAGATTTGTAAATAATTATATGCTGAGACGCAGGCAGAAAGAGTTTGCTCTGGAATCTGTCATGGGGATGGAACAAAAAAACATTGGCAGGCTTTTCTTTGGAGAAACCTTTGTTATGGGACTGATCTCCATTGCCGCCGGGATTTTTCTTGGTATGTTCTGCTCCCAGTTTATAACGGCAATGCTGGTAACGTCCTATGGAAAAACTTATAAGCTTACATGGACATTGTTTCCGGATACCCTGATGCTGACAGTCAGCTTCTTTGTTTTATGTTTTCTTGCAACGGGGCTGTTCAATGCTCACATCATCCGAAACACCAAAATCATAGATATGCTTAGGGCAGACCAGGAAAACGAACCGAAGCTTACGAAGAGCCGATGGATTAAAATTGTATCGATCCTGTATGAAGGGCTTTCTCTATGGATGATCACTGCTGGTATAAACATAGCCTGTTCCTATTATGACAGACGTTTTGCCTTTCCTGTTCAGATCATGTTCTGGGGAAATATCCTTCTACCGGCAGCTTCCCTGATCTGGACTGTATTCTGGATCTTCCTGAAGAAAAAGACTGGTTTTCAACAGTTACTTTCAGGATTACTGATATGTACAGTTCTGAATACCTTTGCAACAGCCAGCGTACCAGCCTTATCAAAGCTGTATTATCTTCCTCTTCATGGTGGGATCTTTAACCAGTATCTGCTGTTTGTATTGATTCACCTGGTTTTCTTCATCTGTACCCTGATTTATCTTGCCGCCAGCTTTCTGGCTACATGGAAGGAAAGCTCTCCGGAACACAGATATCATGGGGAAAACCTGTTCTTTTTCGGACAGATCCTGTCAAAACTGAATACCTCAAGTAAAACTATGACCCTGATCTGTATAACCCTTGTTCTTGCTATTTTTCTCTTTATCGCTGCCCCGATCTTAACAGGATGGGCTTCGGGCTATCTGGATATACGTTCCATGTATGATATACAGATTTCTTCCAGATACAATGATGTATACAGGGAAAAGAATCTTCCCAACGATAATTATGAGATTGTGACGGACTATCTTAAAGAACATGGGATCAAAACGGATTGCGACTGCACTTTCAGTCTTTATCTTCCCAGGAGAGATGATTTTCATGATCGGACAAAATATAACTTCCCGGTTGCGGCAATTTCCTTAAGTGATTACAACAGGATCCGGGAGATGCTGGGATACAAGCCGGTTTCTTTGTCAGAAAACCAATTCACCACCCAATGGCAGACCATCGCTTCTGACGAAGAACGGGATAGCTTTTTGGCAAAAAATACCAGCATAAGCACAGACGCCGGAGAACTGACCCTTTCCAGTCAGTCTTATAATGAGGAAGCAATGGGAGAAACCCTTTACAATTCCTATACAGATGTACTCTATATATTTCCGGACAGTGTCTGCAAAAAGCTGCTCCCGGTCATGCGGAACCGGTATGTGATCACCTCTGAAAATATTTCTTACGAAAACGCCCTGAAATTAGAAGAGATTTTTTCAGAGGCATATCCGGAACTTACCGATACCGGTGTCAGCTATGGTATACGTCTGCGTACTTTACAGATCAACAGTACAAAGGCGAGCATCTTTGTTCTCCAGGCCTCTATGCTTTACGCTGCTGTTGTACTGATGGTCATTTGTCTTACTGTATTATCTTTGCAGCAGCTTTTAGACGCTGGAAAATACCAATACCGTTTTTCTGTACTGAGAAAGCTTGGAGTGGAAGAAAAGCAGCTCAAAAAACTTGTGCTAAAGCAATTAGGCCTGTGGTTCGGACTCCCGGTTCTGACAGCGGTCCTTGTTTCCACCATCGTGATCCTTTACTTTATCCAGACTGTATCGGCAGAGATTTCCGCCTATATCGGATTTGGCGCTTTAATGTTGCGGATAGGCGCCACCATAGGCATTTTGGTTTTGCTGCTGATCTGCTATTTCATCAGCACATGGATACTCTTTAAGCGTTCCATCAGTCTTTGACAGTGTCTCTGAAATCCCATACTTGACAATAGTTTTCCTTTAACGTTATGATGGATTAGGGGTTCCGAAACGGCTGCCCCTGAGATCTATATATTGGGAGGTACATAAAATCATGGAATATAGAAAATTTGGAAACACGATCATTGCAAGAATTGACAAAGGAGAAGAAATCCTGGAACAGGTAAAAGAAATCGCCTTAAAAGAAAACATAAAATTGGCAAGTATCCAGGCCCTGGGAGCCATTAACGATTTCACCGCAGGGGTGTTTAAAACCGACGAGAAAAAATATTATTCCAACCATTTCACCGGCAGTTTTGAGATCGTCTCCCTCACCGGGACCATCAACACCATGGACGGAGAATTTTACAGTCATTTACATATAAGCGCAGGAAATGATAAGGGAGAGGTTTTCGGCGGCCATCTGAACCAGGCAATAGTCAGCGCTACCTGTGAGATGGTCATAACTCTTATCGATGGAACTGTAGACAGAGCCTACAGTGAAGAGATCGGACTGAATCTGTTTAAGTTTTAAAGATAGGGGGTATTCTTGTGTTGACTGGTACAACCATCATTAATATATAAAAAAGAAAAAGTCGTCCGGATTCCGCGAAAGAATCGGACGGCTTTTTCTGTTACTTGTTCATATCCTGAACGATCTTGGCCGGCTTAATGGTCATCTCCGCCCAGGCAGGAATAAACCCGCTTTTGATCCCATTTCTTACAGAACGGATATTGGACCAGGCAGAACAGTAAAAAGGCACCTTGCCTCTTTCCAATATTTCTGCCGCCAGCCGGCTGGTCAGGGCAGAGGCAATTCCGGCTCTGCGATACTGGGGCAGTACATCTACACCGATCTGCCACATCCTGTCACAGTCTGCGGAACATCCTGCCAGTCCCACCAGCTTTTTGCCGTCATAAGCTCCTACCCCAAGGACATCCAGATGCTTTCTCTCTTTACATAGAGCATTGCTCCATTCCGGTCTGTAAAGTTCTGCGAAATCTTCTTGATGAAGGATTTTTAAAGAATACTCACAGGACAGGGGCTTCACTTTATTTATATCCGGCAGATAATATTCTGCCATAAAACAGACACTCTG
>DWUY01000136.1 GCA_019120515.1 Candidatus Blautia avicola
TTGAAGGGGAAGATTTATATCTTATCGGTACCAGCGAGCACTCTATGATCGGTAAATTTATTGATACGATCATTCCGGAAGAGGAGCTTCCAAAGACCCTTACCAGCTATTCACCCTGCTTCCGTAAGGAAAAAGGCGCTCATGGCATTGAGGAAAGAGGCGTTTACAGGATCCATCAGTTTGAAAAGCAGGAGATGATCGTGGTATGTAAGCCTGAAGAGAGCCCTATGTGGTTTGATAAATTATGGCAGAATACCGTAGATCTTTTCCGTTCTATGGATATTCCGGTGAGGACTTTAGAGTGCTGCTCCGGAGATCTGGCTGATCTGAAGGTGAAATCCGTAGACGTAGAGGCATGGTCTCCAAGGCAGAAGAAATATTTTGAGGTAGGAAGCTGTTCCAACCTGGGAGATGCTCAGGCCAGAAGGCTTCAGATCCGTGTAAACGGAAAAGACGGAAAATATCTTGCCCACACATTGAACAACACAGTTGTAGCGCCTCCCAGAATGCTGATCGCTTTTCTGGAGAATAATCTCCAGGCCGATGGTTCTGTAAAGATCCCGGCGGCTCTCAGACCTTATATGGGAGGGGCTGAAGTTATCAAGCCCAAGAAATAAGCGGAGGTTACTCATTGCACAGTTATTTGAAAGCAATCGGGTTTTCGGATATATCCGAAAAGAAAGAACTGGATGTTATATTACAGGATGTCATTTTAAACTATGATGAGAAAACCGTTGTAGAAGACAGGAGCAATCATTTATTTACAGAATTATCCAAGATCTACGGCAGTGATTTCGGAATTACGGTCTGCGGGGAATATGATGAGGAAGATCACTTTCAGATGGAATATTACTTTCCCTTTTTCCGGGGGACCGGGATCAGCATGGAGGAAGAAGTGGTCATCGAAAAGCATGCAGGGAAAGAATCCTATGCAGGAGCCTGTGACGATATGCGCATTGGGGTGACGATCATCTTTTATCTCCAGAACGCGGGAGAATACCTTACCCAGCGGGCGAAAGGCCATTATTCGGGAGGGGTCCACAATGTGACCCTTTCCGGTCTTGCAAAAAAAGGAACCATCCTCCTTCCCGTGCTGAAAAGAGAAGAGGAAACTGCCGAGGCAGAGGAAAAGACGGTTAACAGAGGCAGACTGATGGCAGCGGCCAAAAACGGCGATGAAGAGGCCATGGAAAGCCTTACCATTGAGGATATGGATACTTATGCCATGATCTCCCAGAGAGTGGAAAATGAGGATGTATACAGCATTGTAGACAGCTATTTTATGCCATACGGTATGGAATGTGACCTGTACAATATCATGGGAGAGATCCTGGATTGTACCAGAGTACAGAATATCCTTACAGGGGACAGCATTTACGAGATGCGGATCTGCTGCAACGATATCGAGATGGATGTGTGTATCAATGAAAATGATCTTCTGGGAGAACCTTTAAGAGGAAGACGGTTTAAAGGAATCGTATGGCTTCAGGGAAACGTGGACTTTGACTATTGAAATTTCTTGACGGCCCTGGAAAAGCAGGGTAAAATAATAGAAAATGACTGAGCTGCCAGCTTTTTTCTGCCAGCGAAGCGTTCATAGCGAAACCTGACCGGAAGAGAATCTGATGGAAAGACAAAAGAAGCTGTATCCAAGTGGACTACACTAGAGCAAAACAGAAAGTGACACAGCCTGGATTTTGTATACAGAAAAATAAGGCAAACAGATAAAAGAGGACCCTTTCGGGTCCTTTTTCTATTTCAGGCACAAAACAGAAGGGAGGAGAGATATGGAAAAAACCGATCCCAGGATCGCCGTTATCGGTATCATTATTGAAGACAGAGAAAAAGCTGAACAGGTAAATTCTCTGCTGCACCAATATGGGGAATATATCATAGGCCGTATGGGGATCCCCTACAGGGAAAAGCAGGTAAATATTATCAGCGTTGTCCTGGACGCTCCCGCAGATATTATCAGCGCCCTGGCAGGAAAGCTGGGAAGACTTCCGGGAGTCAGTTCCAAGGCCATATATTCCAAGGAGAAGATAACAGGAAGGAACCTGGATAATGGAAAATAAGATCAGCGACAGACAGTTCTGGGAGTGTGCCGGAAAGCTCTCAGAAGGCCGGCATTTAACGCAAGAACAGTGGAGGATCCTCCTGGAAGGCCGCAGCAAAGAGCGGCAGAGGGAACTGGCGAGACGGGCCTCGGATCTGAGAGACCGGATCTATGGAAAACGGATCTTTATCCGGGGACTTATTGAATTTACTAATTACTGTAAAAACGACTGCTATTACTGCGGGATCCGCAGAAGCAACAAAAACGCCTCCCGGTACCGGCTGACCGAGGAACAGATCCTGGACTGCTGCAGGGCAGGGTATGAACTGGGATTTCGTACCTTTGTCCTTCAGGGAGGAGAGGATCCTTATTTCAATGATGAGAGAATGGCAGAGATCATAAGAGCTATCCGTCAGGAATTTTCCCGGTGCGCCATTACGCTGTCCATAGGAGAGAAGGAGAAAGAAAGCTACGCTCTGTTTAAAGAAGCCGGGGCGGACCGGTATCTTCTGCGTCATGAAACGGCGGATGAAGATCATTACAGAAAGCTCCACCCGCCGGAATTGTCTCTTTCCCACAGGATCCGCTGTCTGGAGACGCTGAAAGACCTGGGATACCAGACCGGGGCGGGGATCATGGTGGGATCTCCTGGACAGACCACGCAGACGCTCATAGAGGATATGGAATTCTTAGAAAGGCTGCAGCCGGAAATGGTGGGGATCGGTCCTTTTATCCCCCATCATGACACTCCTTTCAAAGGAGAGCCTCAGGGAGAGCTGGAACTGACCCTCTATCTTCTGAGTCTGATCCGGCTGCTGCTTCCCAGGGTGCTGCTCCCGGCAACAACAGCTCTGGGAACCATCGATCCTATGGGAAGAGAAATGGGGGTGCTGGCAGGGGCCAATGTGGTCATGCCCAATCTGTCATCGGAAAATGTCCGGGGAAAATATCTCCTGTATGACAATAAGATCCATACAGGAAAGGAAGCGGCAGAATGTCTGGACGCTCTTAGGGAATCTATGAAAGCAATCGGCTATGATGTAGTGGTGGACAGGGGAGATTTCCTGAGGGAAGACATGAAATAAGAGCAAGTTATTACAGAAAAACGGAGGAGGAATAAAAATATGTATGATCCAAAATCAAAATGTGCAGATGATTTCATTAACCATGAGGAGATCATGGAAACGCTGGAATATGCGGAGAAAAACAAGCATAACCGGGAGCTGATCGATCAGATCCTGGATAAAGCCAGATTGCGAAAGGGGTTAAGTCACAGAGAAGCAGCAGTTCTTCTGGACTGTGATCTGGAGGATAAGAACCAGGAGATCTACGCCCTGGCAGAGCAGATCAAGAAGGATTTCTATGGAAACCGTATCGTGCTTTTTGCGCCGTTATATCTGTCTAATTACTGCGTAAACGGCTGTGTATACTGTCCTTATCACGCTAAGAACAAACATATCCCCAGAAAGAAGCTGACCCAGGAGGAGATCCGCCAGGAAGTTATCGCTCTTCAGGATATGGGACATAAGAGACTGGCTCTGGAGACAGGAGAGGACCCGGTAAACAATCCTATCGAGTATGTGCTGGAAAGTATTAAGACCATCTACAGCATTAAACATAAAAACGGAGCTATCCGACGGGTAAATGTCAATATAGCGGCCACCACGGTGGAAAATTACAGAAAACTGAAGGAAGCCGGGATCGGAACCTATATCCTCTTCCAGGAGACCTACCATAAGGAAAGCTATCTGAAGCTCCATCCCACAGGACCAAAGCATGATTATAACTATCATACAGAGGCTATGGACCGGGCTATGGAGGGCGGTATTGACGACGTTGGCTGCGGCGTGCTCTTCGGACTGGAAATGTACCGCTATGAATTTGCAGGTCTTTTGATGCATGCAGAGCACCTGGAAGCTGTATACGGAGTCGGTCCTCATACCATCAGTGTGCCAAGGATCAAGAGAGCGGATGATATTGATCCGGATACCTTTGACAACGGTATTGATGATGATACCTTCGCAAAGATCGTGGCCTGTATCCGCATTGCCGTGCCGTATACCGGTATGATCATTTCTACCAGAGAGAACCAGAAATGCAGAGAGAGAGTCCTTCACCTGGGTATTTCCCAGATTTCCGGAGGTTCCAGGACCAGTGTCGGGGGCTATGTGGAACCGGAACCGGAGGATGAATCTTCCGAGCAGTTTGAGGTCAGCGACAACCGTACCCTGGATGAAGTGGTGAACTGGCTTATGGGAATGGGATATGTGCCCAGCTTCTGTACTGCCTGTTACCGGGAGGGAAGGACGGGAGACCGGTTTATGTCCCTTTGCAAATCCGGACAGATCCAGAACTGCTGTCTGCCGAATGCTTTAATGACCCTCAAAGAATACCTGATGGATTACGCTTCTCCTGATACGGTAGAGAAGGGACTGAAGCTGATCCAGGAGCAGATCAAAGAGATCCCCAGAGAGCGGACCAGGGAGATCGTACAGGAGCGGCTTATTGAGATAGAGAAAGGAAACAGAGATTTCCGGTTCTGATACAGACAGGAGGTTTTACATGGGAATGAATCAAACGCCCAGGGCAGAGAGGGTACATATCGGCTTTTTCGGAAAGAGAAACGCAGGAAAATCCAGTGTGATGAACAAGGTCACCGGACAGGATCTGGCGGTGGTATCGGATATTAAGGGAACTACTACAGACCCGGTGTATAAGTCTATGGAACTGCTGCCTCTGGGACCGGTGGTGATGATGGATACGCCTGGTATTGATGATGAAGGTGAACTGGGCAGTCTCCGGGTAAAGAAAAGCTATCAGGTGCTGAATAAGACTGACGCGGCAGTGCTGGTCATAGACGGAAAGGCCGGGATCAGCCGGGAGGATCAGGCTCTTCTGGAAAGGATCCGGAAGAAAAACATACCAAGTATCCTGGTGCTGAACAAGAGAGATACACTTACAGAGGAAGAGGTCTGTCAGACCCTTTCCGGACTGCCGGAAGGGTATCGGGAAGGTAAGGACTTTCTCTGGGTAAGCGCCAGAGAGGGAACCGGGATCCATGAACTGAAAGAACGGCTGGCCGTCCTGGCAAGTACCGAGGAAAACCAGAAGAAGATCGTGGGAGATCTGCTGTCCCCGGGAGATCTTGTGGTGCTGGTGGTGCCTATTGACAAAGCTGCCCCTAAGGGAAGGCTGATCCTTCCCCAGCAGCAGACCATCCGGGATATCCTGGACGCCAATGCAGTGTCTGTGGTCATAAAGGAAGAACGGATAAAGGAAACTCTGGACAGTCTGAGGAAGAAGCCAAAGCTGGTCATTACCGACAGCCAGGTATTTGAAAGAGTTTCCAAAGACACTCCCAGGGAGATTCCCCTTACTTCATTTTCTATCCTGTTTGCCAGATATAAAGGAAATTTGGATGTGCTGGCACAGGGAGCCAGAGCCCTGGAAAAACTGAAAGACGGGGATAAGGTGCTGATCAGCGAAGGCTGCACCCACCATCGGCAGTGCGAAGATATCGGCACGGTGAAACTTCCTGCCTGGATACAGAATTATACAGGAAAAAAACTGGAGTTTTCCTTTACTTCAGGTACAGAATTTCCTGACGAACTGGAAGAATATGCCCTGATCGTCCACTGCGGCGGCTGTATGCTGAATGAACGGGAGATGAAATACCGGATAAGCTGCGCAAAGGATCAGGAAGTCCCTATCACCAATTACGGGACCATCATCGCCTATATGAACGGAATTTTAGAGAGGAGCCTGGAACCTTTCTCATAGAGAAAGGTCCCTTACAGATTCTCTTTCTGCCAGTTCTACGTCCAGGATAATGTTTTCTGCCGGAGATTTTGGATCCTGTATCTTTTTCATAAGTATTTCACAGGTGATCCTGGCTTTCCGGCAGATGTCCTGGCGGATAGTTGTAAGCGGCGGGATCACCCGGCTGCTCATGGAATTATCATCAAAACCGATAACGGAAAGGTCCTCAGGCACCTGGTATCCCAGATGATGAGCTGCGGCATAAATGTCAAAAGCACAGTTATCCGCAGTGGTAAAGATACCGGTCACCGGACGGGGGCCTTTTTTTAATGTTTTTATGATCTCTTTCATATCCTGTCCGGTAAGATTGATGATATGTTCCGGGGGAAGATGGACGCCGGCTTCTCTCAGATAGCTGCAGAAACCCTGGAGACGGTGCATGATAACGCCGTTTCCAATGGCTTCCGGACCGATAAAAGCCAGTTCCGTGTGGCCTTTGGAGAGAAGATATCTGGCGGCCAGTTCTCCGCCGTGAAAATCATCGATCCCCACGTTGGTGATCCTTCTCACAGTACTGTAACTGTCTGTAAAGACCAGGGGAATATGGTTATCCTCCTGGATCTGGCGGATATTATCATCAAAAAATCCGATGAATACTGCTCCGGCCACCTTCCAGGATTTCAGGCAGTAGTTTACTTCTGAATAATCTTTAATATAATGCAGCATAAGATCATAGCCGTTTTTCTGGATCTCGCGGGCCAGTTCTCCGAAAAAGGCGCTGTTGTAGGAATCCACCAGAGGATTGGGATCCCATGGATAATCCATGAGCATGGCGGCAATGAGTTTTGAAGAATGCGAGGCCAGAGCCTTGGCAGAGGAATTTGGGATATAACCCATTTCTTCTGCTATTTTTTTTATTTTTTCCGCGGTTTTCTGGGAAATGTCCTTTGACCTTCCGTTTAAGGCCCTGGAGACGGTCATGCTGCTGACGCCGGCCTTATCTGCGATATCTTTTAAAGTTACCATAAATTTACACTCCACGTACTGTTATCGTTAACGTTATTATAACGGAAATCAAAGGGTTTTGCAAGAAAATACAAAAAGATATTGACAGAAATAAAGGGAAGCTATATAATTCAATCAAACGTTAGCGCTAACGGTAAAGGGATTAGAATTATCAATTCGGAGGTGTGAAATGAAAAAGTTAACTGCACTGCTCCTGGCGGGGGTAATGATCTTTTCTCTGGGCGCCTGTCAGGGAGAAGAAAGTCGGGGTAAGGATCAGCAGGGGACTGCGGATACCCAGGCAGACAAAGGACTGGAAGTTATGGGAGACAATGTAAAATATGATCCTAATCATCTGGTCAATGATGGTGAACCTATATCTATCGACTGGTGGGTATGGGCTTCAGAAGACATGTTCCGTGGAATTGCGGATATGTACGAAGAGATCCATCCTAACGTTACCATTAACATTATCAACAATCCCTGGGACGGATTTTTCACAAAGCTGCCCCTTTCTCTGCAGAAGGGAGAAGAGGGTCCTACCTTATTCAACGTCCATAACAGCTACGAGAACCTGATCCTTAACTATATGGCTCCTTTTGACATTGACACAGATGAGCTGATCGCAGATTATCCTTCGGCAGCTTCCCATGTAAAAGACGGAAATATTTATTATGCAGATTACGGACTGTCCACCGGAATGGTGTATTACAACAAAGAAATCTGGGAAGAAGAAGGGCTTACAGAGGAAGATATCCCTACTACCTGGGATGAATTTATCCAGGTGGCCCAGAAACTGACCAAGTTTGACGAGAATGGAAAGATGGTCCGGGCCGGATTTAACTATAACCAGTACTTCAATGCCATGGCTCTTGGCTTAAATTACCAGTTCGGCGCTAATCTCTTCAATGCAGAAGGTACTAAGGCGCAGGTTGACGGAGAAGGCATGAAAGAAGCAGTAACCCTGCTCATCGACCTGTATGAAAAATATCATGTGGGAGATAAAGATTTCGGTACCAACTGTGAACAGAGTTTCTATCAGGGACAAAGCGCCATGACTTTTGTATGGGGGCATTTTGTAAACAACCTGAAGATCAATTATCCGGATCTGGAGTATGGAAACTTCGAAATCCCCATCCCTTCTGAGGAAACTCCTTATGCTTATTACCGTTATAACGGAGAGGCCACGCCGGCAATTAACAAAAATGCTTCCCAGGAACAGATGGAAGTGGCTCAGGATTTTATGCGGTTCTATTTTGCCAATGATGAGGTCCAGGTAACGCTGTGTAAAGAGGGGGGACTGATCCCTGCGAAATCTGTTCTCATGGAGGATCCGGAGCTTAAGGATACGCCTATCGTCAAGACCGTAGGGCCTCATATTGACCGGTATATCTGGCCGGGCGCTATGCCTTCCACTCTGGAGACGAATATGAAGATCGCAGGAGAGGATATCCTCTATAACGGAAAGAGTATGGATAAAGCTTTGAAAAACGCCAACGATATCATTAACGTAGACCTGGCCAACGCAGATTTTACAGCCAGCGAAAATCTCTACAAATATTACCAAGAATAGGAGGGGGAAGAGATGTTCTGGAAAAGAAGACCTCTGCAGAGTAAAAGTGAAGTCTGGATGAGAAACCTGGTTATGGGCTTTCTGATCCTGTATATGACAATATTTCTGGTGATTCCTGTGATCATGGTAGTTGCAGGAAGTTTTCATCAGTGGAACCCGCTGAATCAGACCTACAACTGGCTGGGAGTGGATAACTACATCCGGATGTTTTCCTACCCTACCTTCTGGCAGTCCATGATCAATACAGTCGTGTTCTGTGTAGTGGTAGTTATTTTCCGTGTAGTCCTGGGTCTGGCTATTGCCTATGCCCTGAACTCTAAGATGACAAAGCATAAGACCTTCTTTCGGACGGTATTCTATATGCCTACAGTAACCCCTCTGGTAGCTGTGGCATACGTATGGATGATCATGTACAATCCTCAGTTTGGTCTTATTGACAAAATCTTCGGTCTGGATATAAACTGGCTTTATGACAGCAAGTTTGCTCTGCCTTCTCTGATGATCATGACTATCTGGAAGGATTTCGGATATGCAGTGATCCTGTTTCTGTCAGGCCTGTTGTCCCTGCCGGCAGACTGCTATGAATCCGCCAGCATTGACGGCGCCAACGCATGGCAGACTTTCCGCTATATCACCCTGCCCCTTCTGAAGCCAACCATGCTTTTCGTAGTGGTAACTTCCATCATCTCCTATCTCCAGGCTTATGTGCCGGTGCTGGTCATGACAAAGGGCGGACCGGGAACCTCTACATACTTAAGCTCTTACCTGGTATATGACCAGGCCTTTAAACAGTATAATTTCGGATATGCTTCCGCGATTTCCCTGTTTATTTTGGTACTGACGGCAATATTTACAGTGATCTCCTTTAAGGTCACAGGTGAGAAGAATTAGGAGGTGCCGGATATGAAACATAAAGTATTAAAAACCATATTATTTATCGTGCTCTGCCTGGCAGGAGTAGTCACAGTGCTTCCTTTTGTATGGATGGTATTTTCTTCCTTTAAGACAAACGGCGAGATTGAAGCCCTGGAGCAGACTCTCCTTCCAAAACAGCCTATTCTCGACAATTATATGAATCTCCAGGAAAACTTTAACTTCCTGGGATACTTTACAAACAGTATTATGATCGCAGTGATCGTAACCGTGCTGGTAGTCTATACAAGCTGTATCTGCGGCTATGTACTGGGCAAATACCAGTTTAAAGGGAAAAATGTGATCTTCGGCTTTGTTATGATGACTATGATGATCCCATGGTCTGTGACCATTATCCCCAGATACACCATGTTTATGAAAGCAGGACTTCAGGATTCTTATCTGTCCCTGATCCTGCCGGTAATGGTCAGCGGTTTTGGTATCTTTATGATGAAGCAGAACATGGAGACTATTCCAGACGAACTTATTGAAGCGGCCAGGATGGACGGATCTAATGAGTTTCAGACTTTCCACAAGCTGATCCTGCCTCTGTGCAAAAACGGTATTTCGGCTATCGCCATCTTCCAGTTTCTGTGGGTATGGGAGGACTACCTGTGGCCTTATCTGATGATCGACAGTGAAAACAAACAGCTGCTGGCTGTGGGACTGACACTGTTTAACGGAAGATATTCCACCGATTACGGCGGATTGTTTGCAGCTACCACTATTTCAATCCTTCCTGTGATCATTGTATATGTGATCTTCCAGAAACGTTTTGTGGCAGGTGTGGCCTCAGGAGCTGTAAAGGGCTGATATTGATGGGAATATTGCCGGGGATAATAAGCTGCGGAGAGCTTTTTATCCCCGGTGTTCGGACTTGAATTAAAAAAAAGGAGGAGAGACAATGAACAAAAATTGGAAGATTCAGGTAAATCCAAAAGCAGACACTGAGAATATCCTTCAGGGAGAAAAATACAGGATCACCATGCTCACAGAAGGCCTTGTCAGGCTGGAGTACAGTGAGGAAGGGATTTTTGAGGACCGGGCTACCCAGTGTGTGTGGAACCGGAACTTTCCGAAAGTTGACTTTACTTATAAAGAAACAGATGATCAGCTGGAGATATTTACCTCGATGATCCATCTGATCTATGATAAAAAGAAATTTTCTCCCAATGGTTTATCTATCCAGGCAGTGGGAAATTTCAGCGCCTACGGAAGTATCTGGCATTACGGCCAGGATTTCCAGGATCTGAAAGGAACTGCCAGGACTTTGGATGAAGCAGACGGGGAAATCCCTCTGGAAAGAGGGATCATCGGAAGAAACGGATTTTCTGTGCTGGACGACAGCAAGTCTCTCCTTCTTGGGGAGGACGGCTGGATCCAGCCCAGGACCCATCAGGAAGAGGACTTGTATTTCTGGGGATATGGACATGAGTATAAAAGAGCTCTGAAAGATTTCTATTATCTCTGCGGAAAAAGTCCTATGATCCCCAGATATGCTTTAGGAAACTGGTGGAGCAGATATTATAAATATACAGAAGAATCCTACAAAGAACTGATGAACCGATTTGAAAAGGAGAAGATTCCTTTTTCTGTGGCTGTTATCGATATGGACTGGCACCTGGTAGACATTGATCCCAAGTACGGAAGCGGCTGGACCGGCTATACCTGGAACCGGGCCCTGTTTCCGGATCCGGAGGAGTTTCTTCAGTGGCTTCATGACCGGAATAAGAGGGTGACTTTGAATATCCATCCGGCAGACGGTGTCCGGGCCCATGAGGAACAGTACCGGGCAGTGGCAGAAGAAATGGGAGTCGATTGGGAGAAGGAACAGCCGGTAAACTTTGATCCTGCAGATCCAAAATTCCTGGAAGCATGCTTTAAGCATATTTTCCATCCTATGGAAGAGCAGGGAGTCGATTTCTGGTGGCTGGACTGGCAGTCCGGAGGACTCAGCAAGGTAGAAGGACTGGATCCCCTCTGGGTGCTGAACCACTATCATTACCTGGACAGCGGAAGGGACGGAAAAAGGCCAATGACCTTTTCCAGATACGCAGGACCGGGAAGCCACCGTTATCCTGTGGGATTTTCGGGAGATACTATCGTGACCTGGGCCTCTCTGGCTTTCCAGCCTTATTTCACAGCGACTGCCTCGAATATCGGATACGGCATGTGGAGCCATGATATCGGCGGTCATATGATGGGGATCAAGGATGATGAGATGGCAGGACGCTGGCTTCAGTTTGGAGTATTTTCTCCGGTGATGCGTCTCCACTCCAGCAACAGCGAGTTTAACGCAAAGGAGCCCTGGAGATATCGGAAGGACATCGCAGATATGATGAAAGACTTCCTCCGGCTGAGACACCGGCTGGTGCCTTATCTTTACACCATGAACTACCGGGCTTATGAGGAAGATCTGCCTCTGGTGCTTCCTATGTACTATGATTATCCGGAAGCCCGGGAAGCTTATGAAGTGCCAAACGAGTATTTCTTCGGCAGCCAGCTTCTGTGCGCTCCTATTACAGCCCCTCAGATCAGCCGTCTGAATGTAGGAAAGGTAAAAGCCTGGCTTCCGGAAGGAACCTGGTATGATGTATTTACCGGCATGAGATACCGGGGAGGAAGAATGATGAATATGTACCGGGGACTGTCTTCTTTTCCGGTGTTGGTAAAAGCAGGGGCCATTATCCCTATGACAGAGGAACTGGAGAGTATCCAGAAAAACCCGGTAAAGATGTGTCTCCATGTATATCCGGGAGGAGAGGGAAGTTTCCTTCTCTACGAAGATGACAATGAAACAGAAGATTACAAAAAAGGCAGTTTTGTAAAGACTCCTGTAACCTTTTCCTGGAACAGTGAGGAGAAGACGGCAGAGCTGGTCATTAAAGCGCCCCAGGGAAACCGGGAGCTTCTGCCCGAGAAGAGAAACTGGAAAGTGATCTTCCATGGCATAGAGCCCTGTCAGACAGAAGCGGCAGCAGAGCTTTCCTGGGAAGGATTCCCGGAAACCACAGTGAGGATCCTGGAAGCAGGGGAAAGCAGCCTGGGAGAGATCACCTATGACAGAAAAAACGCCAGCCTGTGCTGTGATCTGGGAGAACAGGATCCTGCCAAGGAGATCCGCATTCTCCTGAGAGATATCAAAGAGAAAGAAAATGATATTGCCGCCTGTGCTTTTGACTTCCTGAATCAGGCAGAGATTGAATTTGTATTGAAAGACATTCTTTATCAGATGATCAGAGAAGGAGAAGATAAGACCATATTATTATCCCAGCTTCAGGCTATGGAACTGGATCCGGAGCTGCTGGGAGTGCTGACAGAGATCATAACGGCGTAGAAGGGAATATAAAGAGAAAACAGGACCGGGAAATCCAATTCCCGGTCCTGTCTGCAAAAAAGAGAAGTTTCTGTTGGTCATTACAGAAGCGAATAACGGATGCCTCTTCCCTTTCCTGTTTTTTGTATGATATTTCTTCCTATCAGGGAATTTAAGAGCCTGATTACACTGTCTTTTTTTAAGCCAGTCGCCTTTTCTAATTCCTGTCGGGACATAACATAGTTTTTTTTCAGTAAATCTACTATTCTTTTTTCAGTATCTGTAAGACTATTATCCCCGATCATTACAGGAAGGACAACAGTGATTGAGTTTTCAAATATATGAAAGGCAGGTTTCTCCAGGGCTGAAGCATAGGCATTGTTAATTCTTAAAATTCCAGTGCCAAATTTTTCAATATGTTTTAACCTGAAAAAGACATTTCCTAAAATAGGATTTCTGAGCAGAGAAATCTGACCATTTAAATATTCTTCTTTACTTATTCCTGCAGGAAGCCCGCCGGGGGAACGAACTTCAAGCCGGTCAGCGAACATGCTGATCTTAATTGAAGCATCAATATCCCAGAGACGATGGACCAGTGCATTTGCAATTACTTCACGAAATGCTTTTTCAGGAATTTTGTCAATGGTTTTCCGGGAGGTTCCCTCTATTTTTTCATATTGATAGTATTTGCGGAATATTTGTACGGATTTTTCCAACTGAGATAAAACAGATATTCCATCAAAAGTTTCACGATCCATGATCTCATCAATACTTTCTCCAAACCGGATGATGTCAATGCCTTTAAAACGGTTATGATCAGAAAGGAGAGCGGCAGCATTATTAAAGCCTTCTTTGTCAGAGTACAATTCCAGAGTTTTCAGAATATCCCTATTTAGCTGCTGAATTCCCATTATCCGGATAAATTCCTGTTCAAGCCTGGAAAAAGTCAGATCCTGTTCCGGAGAGGGCAGCTCTTCAAAAGACTGGTTTCGGCCTTCCAGAATCAGGCGGTTATACTCCAAACGCTCTATTTCAATCGTGGATGTATCATTTCGTTTATAGGCTTTTCCTTTATATAAATAAGGCTTATACAATCCTTCGTATACAGTAAGAAGGATTGTAGAATTTTCCTGGATTTTTAAGGTATATTCAGGTGAGGGTTTTATACTGTCATTTATTTTATTCTCTATACTGAGACAGGCTGATTCGGGAGAAGGGATTCCTAAAACTGCTCCGTTATCAGCAACACCAAAGATAATCTGCCCTGTTCTATAATTGGCAAAAGCACTTACCGTTTTAAGAAAAGTATTTGAGAGAATATTTTCTTTGAATTCTAAAGTTTTTGATTCATTCATGATTCGTTCACCTCTGGTTATAGTATAAAATCGTTGCAAATATTTTGCAACGATTTTATTTGCGTCGCAAAACATTTGCGACGATTTATGAACTTTACTGCAGAGCTGTCTGTTTTACCCGGTTCAGTGCCTTGGACACTGCAGGGATTAAAATGATGATCACGGTAATGATCCCTTCTACAAGCAGGTAGCTGTAGTTGTATACAATGGGATATATGCTGGTAAGTGCCTTTGGAAAATTATCTGGCATATAGTCCATCCAGTAGAGATAACCGCCCAGGGCATGGAAAGCGCCTCTGGCGATGACGGCGGCTATGTAGCCTTTCAGCAGGCCGTGTTTGCTCTTTGCGAAGAATCCGGCTACGCCCAGAGCCGCAAAAGCCAGGATATAGTCGCAGCAGACCTGGAAGAATGAAAGTACATAAGGTTCCTGGATAAACTGCAGGATACCATATGCCAGACCTACTAAGATACCGGTTTTCGGACCATACCAGTTTGCTACCAGTACGATGAAGAGCATACTGCACAGGGTCACGCTTCCGCCCCAGGGCATATTAAACAGCTTCAGATAAGATGTGATAAATGCCAGTGCCATAGCCATGGCGCAGAATACAAGCTGTCTGGTTCCCATCTTTTTCTTTTCTGAAATCCTGCCTGCAAAGATAAGAGCAGCTACAAAAAGGATGATCCCTGCCGCGATGCAGAGCACATATCCGGCGGTAGTCAGTCCTCCTTCTGCATTAACAAAAAATTGAAACATAAAAAATCCCTCCTGTTCCCAAGACTGAAAACAAAAGGGCTGTAGTAACGCGTCCCTACGTTGGCATTATCCAAATCAGGTTATGGGTCGAAGCTTACAACTTCCTCTCAGCCTGTGGCACAAGCTCCCCTTGTTATCAATCTTATGTAATTTAACCGGATTTTATGATATACACATCCCGGAAAAATGTCAAGTGAAGAGTTTGGGACATTTCCGTGTTATCCCATGCGGCAGCAGGAGCTTGCGTATTTGGTTTATCCGTTGTCCAATGTTTTATCAGTCTGGCGAAAAAGACAGAAAAGTTGCCGATTATAACTTGTAAGTGTTCCTGCAATAGAGTACAATATATTAAATTTATAAAATATTTACAGGAGGGGGAAAGTATGTATTGTAAATATTGCGGCAGAAAACTGCAAGAGGGAGAAATATGTTCCTGCAGACAGCAGACAGACCAGAAAAAGCCGGTTAAGATCCAGGCTCCGCAGTCTTGGGAAACAGGACAGAAACCGGAGCGGCAGGAAACGGATCAGCCGGATATACAGAGAAGCGGAAAGATCCTTCTGGCACTTTCTTTTCTTTGCAGTATACTCCTCATTATCTCTTATGTGCTGATCAGACTGGTTTTCCAGGAAGAACTGAACAGTTCCGCATTAGAGATGTTTTATCCATATCTGACGTATATCCTGCCTATATTCTGGGGCGCCCTTGCATTCGTGTTCGCCCTGTTTTCACTGCAGGACAAGAAAATCCGGAAGGGATCACTGGCAGCTATCCTTGTAAGCATCGTTCTGGCAGGCGCTACAGTGGGAGCCCAGATACTCTTCCCTTATGAACCTCAGTATTATGGTTCTTCTGATGAGGGCAGTGAGGAAGAAGAGGCAGAAGATATAGAAGATAAGGATGGGGATGCAGATCCGGAAAATCCAGAGGAAAGCAGTCAGACACAAAGCGATCTGGCAGAGATCAAAGAAGAGTATGGAAATAAGAGCATAGATTATGCAGGAGCTAAAAATGCTCTGGCTGATTTAGAAACTCAGGTGTTTGAAGGGGAAACCGGAGATGAGATCCTTGAATTTCAATCGCAGATCGAGAATGATCTGAGAACGGAAATACAAAATCTGGCATCGGCACAGGATTATCCGGCTATCATGTCAAAGCTGAAAGATCAGGAAGAAAAGATATGGAATGAAGACGCTGTTTTATCCCAACTGAGGGAAACCTATGAGCCGGAATATCTTCTCTATTTGGGTACAGAAAGCCAGAATCTTATTGCCGCCGGAAAAAAGGATGAAGCGATCAAAATGCTGGAAGAGGGGCAGAACCTGGTGGAAGATAAAGATGTGGTGGACGAAATGATCCTGGATGCCCGGAACTCTCGGGATACAGGCGAATATATCTTACCAGAAAGCAGCAGCAGATACCTTACAGATGCAGATATCAGCGGCCTTACTCTTCAGCAGATAAATTATGCAAAAAATGAAATATATGCAAGACATGGAAGAAAATTTCAGTCAGCGGAACTTCAGAATTATTTTAACAGCAAATCATGGTATTCCGGAACCATAGAGGCTGCTGACTTTGATGAGTCTGTATTAAATGATTTTGAAAAAAAGAATGCGGAACTCTTAAGCAGCAAAGAATTTTCAATGGAGAGCGGAGGATATAAACTGGATCAGTAAAGAGTACAGATAAGAAGGAGAAAAGAGAATGAAAAAATGTATACATTGCGGTACAGAACTGCCGGAGGGCGCAAAGTTCTGTTTTAAATGCGGGGGAAAACAGTTAGAGCAGGAGATAAAAGAAGAAAAAGACAATTTTCAGACGCCGGCGCAGGAAGAAGAGGGTGAGGAGACGACAGTATTTATAGAGGAAGCTTCCCAAGAGGCGTCTGATGAGGAAACTGCGCAGGAGCCGGCTGAAGAAGACCTGGAAGAGGCGCCTGATGAGAAAGCGCCCCACGAGGAGGAACAGCCTGAAGCGGAGGAAAAACAAAGAAATACCGGCCAGAAGTTTTGTCCTTATTGCGGGGCCCAAAATGATGCAGATGCAGTTTTTTGCTTTTCCTGTGGAAAAAATATGACTGCAATGGGAGAAAAAAATGCAGGAAAAAATGCTTATACCCCTAAAAGAAAAATCCCGGTTAAATTATTGGCGGGCGGCGTCATCATTATTGGGGCGGTGGCGGCGGCTGCGGCTATAATAGGAAATCTGCTGGACAGTGGAAAGGACGATTATGTAGCATATTTAAAAGACAACAGAGTAAATCAGGCAGATTTATCTCATTATAAACGGGAACCGGTAGAATACAGCGGTAAATATGGTTCAGATGATATATATGCTTCTTATACGGCAACTGTACAATATTCAGAAGACGGAAAGTATATTTTCTATCCTACAGAGCTTGAATCAGGAAGTGATGGCTTGAACTACAGGCTGAACATGCAGAAAGTGGGAAAGTCAGAAGATCCGATCAGAATAGACAATTCGGTCAGCAGCTATACAGTCCTTGATGACAACCGGGTAGTTTACATAAAATCAGGGAATAATACACTGTATATTAACGACAGAAAGAATAACAAAGAAAAGATTTCTTCAGATGTGATCATATATTATGTGGATGACGATCAGAAAAATATCGTCTGGGCTGAAAGCAATTCAGAAGGAGGATATTCTGTTTATCAGCAGCCTCTGAATCTGAAACAAGATAAGAAAGAACTGGCAGATGATGTAGATTATTATAATATCGTTGCCGGGGATCTTGATCAGATTACTGTAATGGAAGATGATGTGCTCTATCTGATCCGGGATTTCGGAGAAAAGGAAAAAATTTCATCCGGCGTAAGCTATGTGACAATCAACAATGCGAAGACAGATACGGTTTATTATGTAAAAGAAGAGGAAACTCCGGTAATGGCGGCAGATTTGGTGGAAGATGACTGTGCAGAAGCAGACGCCGCTATGCAGGAACCTGTATATGAGGATTATCAGACGGAAAAGGTACAGAAAAATGATGTGACCAATCAATACGAAAAAGTTTCGGTAACGGATTATGACGCATATGATGAGGCATATGCACAATACCGGCAAAAGCTGAACCGGGACGAGATGCGCGAAAGCCTTGGCAGTTATGAGATCAGTAATCAGATGAAAGGATTATATTGTTATAAAGATGGAAAAGAAGTTAAGATAGACGAGGCATTTACAGGTTCTGCTTCCTATGACGACGGAGAAAGCATTATTTTTAACCGTTTCAATCTGGAGAATATTCCCAAGATAAAATTGTCGGAAATATCATCGGCGGGAGAAGTAGAAAGCCGGTATTATGAAAGTCTGGAGGATTCAACAGAGACCTGCATTTATTCAGGAAGCAAGGTCACTGTTCTGGATGAAGTGCTGGATTCCGAATTTACAGTTGATGACGACGGTAAAACAGGATACGGGATTAAAACCGGTACAACTCTGGCCGACAGTGAAGACGGCGATTCTTCTGAGACATATACAGAAGAAACCGGAGAGAACACTCTGTATTCTTTTGCTCTTGAAGGAAGTTCCGCAGGAAAATGCAGGGTAGTGGCGGAAAATGTAGAAAGCATTGAGAGAGTAAAAGATGGAAACGTATATTATCTGACAGATATGGAAGATGAATCTGGTGAACTTTATTGCAATGATGAAGATGTTGATTCGGACGTGAAAACAGGCTCTTTGACTTTCAAAGATGGCGTGGTATTTTATGCTGTTGATTATGACAGCTCAAAAGGCAGGGCTACATTGAAAATGTATAATGGGAAGACGGATGTTACGATCGCAGATGATGTATTTTCATATAAAGTGATCGATAAGAAAAATG
>DWUY01000137.1 GCA_019120515.1 Candidatus Blautia avicola
AAGATCAGAGAGGACTGATCATCAGCGGCTATAAACTGCCGGATATGCATTATACCCAGTTATATGAGTGCATACCAAAATACTTTGAAATGCTGCTGATGGGATCAGCAAATGTTGTAAGCTCGGCAGAAAGCGGGATCATCGCCGTGACTATGCCAGTGAAAATATATGATTTAGTCAATACCGTGCAAATGGTCCTCAGCCAGGTAGAAAGACGGTATAAGAAAGACAGGAAAAAACCAAAGAAGAGGACCGAGAAAGAAGAAAACTATATACGGAACGCCAAGTTCCTGCTGATGGAGCGGAATCATCTCTCAGAAGAAGAGGCTTACCGTTACATTCAGAAATGCAGCATGGACAACGGCACCAATATGGTGGAAACCGCACAGATGATATTGACTTTAATCTACGACGAATGTTAAAAGGAGAAATGTGGTATGTTTACTATCAACGAAAATTATCTGAAGCTTCCGGGAAGCTATCTTTTCTCTGATATTGCAAAGAAGATCGCGGCATATCAACAGGAAAATCCGGATAAAGAAATCATCCGCCTGGGGATCGGGGATGTGACACAGCCCCTGGCGCCGGCGATCATCGAGGCTCTCCATGGAGCTGTGGAAGAAATGGCTCACGCAGAGACCTTCCACGGATATGCTCCGGATAAGGGCTATGCTTTCCTGAGAGAAGCTATTGCGAAAAACGATTATCAGGATCGGGGATGTGACATTGATCCGGAAGAAATCTTTGTATCTGATGGAGCAAAATGCGACTCTGGAAATATCCAGGAAATCCTGGGACTGGACAATAAGATCGCAGTGTGCGACCCGGTCTATCCCGTATATGTAGATACTAATGTAATGGCGGGAAGAACAGGAAATTATAATAAAGTAACACAGAACTTTGACGGGGTGATCTACATGCCCTGTACTGCAGAGAATAATTTTGCACCGGAATTTCCAAAGGAAACTCCAGATGTGATCTATCTCTGCTTCCCCAATAATCCCACAGGTTCCACCCTCAGTAAGGAACAGCTCCAGGGATGGGTGGATTACGCCAATAAAAACGGCTGTCTGATCATCTATGACGCAGCCTATGAAGCATATATCACAGAGGAAGATATCCCTCACAGCATTTATGAATGCGAAGGCGCAAAGACCTGCGCCATTGAGTTGAGAAGTTTTTCCAAGAATGCCGGGTTCACCGGCGTCCGTCTGGGATTTGCGGTAGTTCCGAAAGACCTGAAGTCCGGAGGGGTTTCCTTAAATGACCTCTGGGCCAGAAGACACGGGACCAAATATAACGGAGCTCCTTACATTGTGCAGAAAGCAGGAGCTGCCGTTTATACAGAAGCAGGCAAAGCCCAGGTAAAAGAGCAGGTTGCATATTATATGAGAAATGCGCATACCATATATAATGGACTGAAAGGCGCAGGCTATACTGTAAGCGGCGGCGTGAACGCTCCTTATGTATGGCTGAAAACGCCGGGCAATCAGACCTCCTGGGAGTTCTTTGATACCCTTCTCCATGAGGTGAACGTGGTAGGAACTCCGGGAAGCGGTTTCGGTGCCTGCGGAGAAGGCTACTTCCGGTTAAGCGCTTTCGGGACTTATGAAAACACAATAGAGGCAATTAAGCGGATTACGAAGATGTAATCAAAATATCCTGTCCGAGGTATCTGGATTTTTCTGGGTATTTCGGACTTTTTTAATTTCTTTTTTGATTGAATAGACTGGTTTTTGGTGAACCGGGGGAGCGTGGTGAGCAAGAATACAGGTGTGTTTTCTGCTCAGCCTGCGCCGCTTTGAGCCTCAGGTCTCAAAGCTATGCTCGGGAAATTCGCTGAAAACACACCTGTATTCTTGTAGCTACGGTTGTTTCCGCTGCCGGGGGATAAAGGTTGTACGGTATTGCAGGAGTTCAATTAAAAAAGAAATTTGGATGGTATGCTGGTGCTGGATGGCGAGTGAAAAGCGCAGCAGCATAGTTGGCTGATGTGCGGCGTTTTGAGTGAAAAGAGGATCGGACTGGCTGGAATAGAGAATGATAGTTATTGGTAAAGGAAGGGAATGGGATTATGGAATATATTAAGGGAATTGTTGAGAGAGAAAAGTCTGGATATGAGGAGTTTTTGGAGAAGGAGGAAGGGGATACTGCCTGTCTGGAAGGGGCGGTCCACAGTCTTCGGGATATGGGGGAGATCGGGTTTGTGATCCTTCGGAGCCGGGAAGGGCTTCTTCAGGCTGTCTGGGAGGAAGGCGTCTCCAGGGAGGATCTGAAGGAATTTCATGAAGGCGACTGTATCCGGGTGACCGGAACCATAAAAATAGAAGAGAGAGCTCCCCAGGGAAAGGAACTGAGGATAAAGGAAACGGAATTTTTATCTAAGGTTGATCAGCCTCTGCCTCTGCCGGTAGGCAAGTGGAATCTGAAAACATCTCTGGAAGCTAAGCTGAATATGCGCCCTGTCTCTTTAAGGAATGTAAGAGAGAGGGCTAAATTCCGTATTCAGGAGGGGATTACCAGAGGATTCCGGGATTTCCTCTACCACCAGGGCTTTACGGAGATCCACAGTCCCAAGATCGGAGCCAAAAGCGCCGAGGGCGGCGCGAACCTTTTCAAGCTGGAATATTTCCATCATCCGGCAGTGCTGCAGCAGAGCCCTCAGCTTTATAAACAGATGATGGTGGGCGTATTTGACCGGGTATTTGAGACAGGACCTGTATTCCGGGCGGAGAAGCACAATACCAGAAGACATCTGAATGAATATACCAGCCTGGATTTTGAGATGGGCTACATTGACAGCTTTTACGATATCTGCCGGATGGAGACAGGATTTTTAACATATACTATGGATCTTTTGAACCGGGAATACAGGAAGGAACTGGATATTCTTAAGGTAACCCTTCCTGAGATCAAAGAAATCCCCTGTGTGACTTTCCAGAAAGCGAAAGAACTGGTGTCTGAAAAATATCAGAGAAAGATCCGGGCGCCTTTTGATCTGGAACCGGAAGAGGAAGAACTGATCGGAAAATACTTCCAGGAAGAATGCGGTTCCGACTTTGTTTTCGTTACCCATTATCCTTCTAAAAAACGTCCTTTCTATGCTATGGATGATCCGGAGGACAGCCGTTATACCTTAAGTTTTGACCTGCTGTATAAAGGTCTGGAGATCACTACCGGAGGACAGAGGATCCATGATTATCAGATACTGAAGGATAAGATCGCGGCAAAAGGCATGAGTGAAGAAGGACTGGAACAGTATCTGGATGCCTTTAAATATGGTATGCCTCCTCACGGAGGTCTGGGGATCGGTCTGGAAAGACTGACTATGCAGCTGATCGGAGAGGATAATATCCGGGAGACCACTTTGTTCCCAAGAGATTTAACAAGACTTGAGCCTTAGTAATTAACGGACAACATTGACTTGTCTGTCAGAGAGGAGGAAAACAATGAGCGCACAGAGAATAGACGATACAGTAATGGAAAATATAGAGATCCTGGCAAAGCTTTCCATGTCTGAGGATGAACGGGAAGAAATGAGGACAGAACTGGAAAAGATCCTGGATTATGTGGAAAAGCTCAATGAACTGGATACGGAAAATGTGGAGGCGGCCTCTCATATCTTCCCTCTGGAAAATGTATTCCGGGAGGACGAAGTGACCAACGGGGACGCCCAGGAGGAAATGCTGGCCAATGCTCCGGTGAAAAAAGAAGGACAGTATCAGGTTCCAAAGACCGTGTAGAAAGGATGAAAGACATGAAGATCATAGAGATGTCAGCCACTGCTCTGGGAGAGGAGATTAAAAAGGGGCAGATCGGCGTAAAGGAAGCTGTGAAAGCTTACCTGGATCAGATAGAAGCTGTGGAACCCTCTGTCCACGCTTATCTGGATATTGACGAAAAAAAGATATATGCGAGAGTAAAAGAAGTGGAAAAAGGCATCCGCCAGGGAAAATATACCGGTCCTCTGGCAGGAGTTCCCATTGCGGTAAAAGACAATATCTGCACCCGGGGACAGGCCACTACCTGCGCTTCTAAAATTTTAAATGATTTTGTGCCTCCATACAGTGCAGGTGCTGTGGAAAAGCTGGAAGAGGCAGGAATGATCCTCCTGGGAAAGACCAATATGGATGAATTTGCCATGGGAAGCACAACAGAAACATCTGCCTTTGGAGAAACAAAAAATCCCTGGGATCTGACAAGGGTGCCGGGAGGCTCTTCAGGAGGTTCCTGTGCGGCTGTGGCAGCAGGAGAGGCGCCCCTGGCTTTAGGCTCTGATACAGGAGGATCTATCCGCCAGCCTTCCGCCTTCTGCGGCGTCACAGGGCTGAAACCTACTTACGGCACGGTATCCCGCTACGGATTGGTGGCCTATGCTTCTTCCCTGGATCAGATCGGTCCCATTGGAAAAAATACAAAAGACTGCGGCGCTCTTCTGGACGTGATCGCAGGATATGACAAGCGGGACAGCACGTCCATTCAGAGAAAACTTTATGATTTCTCCAAAAATCTGGGAGAGGATATCAGGGGGCTTCGGGTAGGCGTCCCTAAAGAGTATCTCTCTGAAGGTCTGGATAGTGAGATCAAAAAAGCCATTGTAGATGTGGTAAACGCTCTGAGCCAGAATGGCGCTATTGTAGAGTTTTTCTCCCTTGGGATGACAGATTATGTGATCCCGGCCTACTATATTATCGCCTGTGCCGAGGCCAGCTCCAACCTGGCCAGATTCGACGGGGTAAAATACGGATACCGTTCTATGGAAGGAACAGACCTTCATGATATGTATAAGAAAACAAGAGCAGAGGGATTTGG
>DWUY01000138.1 GCA_019120515.1 Candidatus Blautia avicola
ATATACTATGGAAACGGATGGATTCTTTAATTTCTTCTTTAAAGAACGGAGGAAGATGAAATGTCAAAACACATCGGAGCACAAATGTTGGAGTTCTCCCAAAAGGGAGACGAAAGAGGTCACCTGGTCATTGTTGAGGGCATGGAAGATATCCCTTTCGAAATTAAACGGATCTTCTATATCTATGGATCGGATAAGGAAGTGATCCGCGGTCAACATGCCAATAAAAAGTCGGAATTCCTGCTGATCAATGTTGCCGGAACCAGCAAGGTAAAAGTTCGCGATGGGAAGGGGAATGAAGCTGTATTCTCTCTGAACCGTCCTCATACTGGGATCTATCTTCCCAGAATGGTCTGGAAGGATATGTATGAGTTCAGCGAGGATTCTGTCCTCCTCTGCCTGTCCTCGGAACATTATGATTCCACGGAATATATCCGCGACTACAATGAATTTGTCAAACTAGTGAATGAGGAAGAGGCAGGATGAAAATATCAATCGTTATTCCGGTATACTATAATCAGGATAATTTAGTCCCCCTGTATCAGGACATTGAACAGAAGGTCTTCACAAATGCTGATTATGACTGGGAAATCGTCATGGTAAACGATGGATCCAGGGACGATAGCTGGCAGGTGATGCAAAGGCTGGCAGACTCCGATCCCCGGATCAGAATTTACAGCCTTTCGCGAAACTTTGGATCCCATGCCGCAATCCTGGCCGGATTGTCCAGATGCACCGGTGACTGTGCGGTGATCAAGGCCGCCGATTTGCAGGAACCAACCGAACTGGTTCTCGAGATGGCAGAAAGATGGCGGCAGGGAAACAACGTGGTTCTGGCTGTCAGACAGGATCGTCAGGAGGGAAAGGGACAGACTCTTTTTGCGAACCTGTATTACTGGATGGTCAGAAAGGCCGCGCTTCCGGAGATGCCAAAGGGCGGTTTTGATGTGTATCTGCTGGATCGGAAAGTCATCAACGTTTTGATGCAGCTGGATGAGAAGAACAGCGCCCTGACAGGGCAGATTTTGTGGAGCGGATTCAAAACGGATAAGGTATATTATACCCGCCTTCAAAGGGAAATCGGGACAAGCCGGTGGACTTTAAAGAAAAAGATCCGGCTGGTTACGGATACGCTGTTCAGCTTTTCCACGCTGCCGATTTCCATAGTATCCCTGATAGGAACATTATCGTGTATCGGGGCGCTGATCTGGGCGATCTTTGTATTTATCTTTAAACTGGCAGGTCTCATTGACGTCAGCGGCTGGACAACGCTGTTTCTGTTTAACCTGTTCAGCTTTGGGATCATTATGCTTACGCTGGGGATCTTGGGAGGATATCTGTGGAGGGCTTTTGACGCTTCCAGGAAGCGTCCCCCTTATATCATTGAAGAAGATAATGAGGAGGGTGAGCAAAGATGAAGCTTCGCCTGCTGCAGCAAAAGGATGCTGCCGGTATGCTGGAATGGATGCACGATGAGGAAGTCAATAAGTATTTCAGGTTCCGTGCGGGGGATATGAGCGAAAAGAAAGCCCGGGAGTTTATCACGAAGTCTCTGTTGGACGCAGAGGAAAGGAAAAATTTTCATTTTGCAATCACGGACGATAAGGATGAATATCTGGGAACGATTAGCCTGAAAGGGATAGACTGGGAGGCAAAAACGGCGGAATACGCCATCAGCTTAAGACGGGCAGCCCAGGGAAAGGGGATTGCATTTGAGGCTACCCAAAATCTTCTCGACTATGCTTTTCAGAAACTGGAGCTCAACCGCGTTTATCTGAATGTTCTGCCGGAAAACAGGAGAGCAATTCATTTATACGAAAAATGCGGATTTCAATATGAAGGCATTTTCAGAAACCATATATCCATCCGAGGGAAGATCGTTTCCTTAAAATGGTACGGCCTTTTAGCAGAAGAATACAGAAGGAGTCAGCTCATATGAACAAAATAATGCCCAACAGGCTCGACAGAGGCTTTTATCTTTATCAGGAAGAGTTTGAACAGAAAGCATTGGAGGTACTCCGCTCCGGCTGGTATATACTGGGCGGGGAGCTTTCCGCTTTTGAAAGGGAATTCGCTTCTTTTACAGGTGCAAAATACTGCGTGGGGCTGGCCAGCGGCCTGGATGCGCTCTGGATCGCTTTCCGTGTCCTCGGAATCGGAAAAGGCGATGAGGTGATCGTACAGGGGAACACCTATATCGCCAGCGTTATGGGAATTACGATCAACGGCGCGACCCCTGTCTTCGTAGAACCGGACGAGTATTTTAATATCGACGCAGCCCGCATCGAGGAAAAAATTACGGAACGGACAAAAGCGATTCTCGTAGTCCATTTGTACGGACAGGCATCCAACATGGCCCCCATTATGGAGATCGCTCGCAGACTGTTTATGATACACTAAATTTACCGAAAAAAAGCGTCAGAATTCCCTGAAAAAAGCAAGAGAAATTCCCTAAATAAAGCGGGACATATTGATTCCCCTTTACATTATATTTATCCTTTATCTAAGCACCACCAAAGATAAAGGAGGAAAGGAAGATGCTCACTATGTCCCAAATCAATCATATCAAAGACTTGAGCAATTGTGGATACCGGATCAGTGAAATCTCTAAAAAAACAGGTGCTGATCCCAAAACGATACGCAAGTATCTTGCACAGGATGACTTCTCACCGCAACCACCCGTTATCCAGGAGAAGCCATCCAAGCTGGATCCCTTCAAGCCCATCATCCAGGAGTGGCTGGACGAAGACAAGAAACATTGGCGAAAGCAGCACCATACCGCTCAGAGAGTCTATGAGCGTCTCGTGGAGGAACATGGCTATACCGGGAGTTACAGCATTGTCCAACGCTACATGAAGAAATGCCGTTCCATCCAAACGGAGAAAGCAAACCTGGAACTGATCTGGGATCCCGGACCTG
>DWUY01000139.1 GCA_019120515.1 Candidatus Blautia avicola
TATTCCATTAAAGGTTAATACTGCCGGTGTTATCCCGATTATCTTTGCCTCTTCTCTGATGTCTTTCCCGGTTGTTATCGCAAGTTTTCTGGGCAAGACAAACGGAACAGGAATCGGAAGTGAGATCATGAAAGGTCTGACTTCCAGCAACTGGTTTAATCCAAGCCAGCCGGTATATTCCATTGGTCTGGTACTGTATATTGTACTGGTGATCTTCTTTGCATATTTTTATACTTCCATTACCTTTAATCCTATGGAAGTGGCGGACAATATGAAAAAACAGGGAGGATTTGTACCTGGTATCCGTCCGGGAAAACCAACGCAGGAATATCTGGAAAAGATCTTAAGTTACATTATCTTCATAGGTGCTGCAGGTCTTGTGATCGTGGCTGTGATACCGTTTTTCTTTAACGGTGTTTTCGGCGCCAACGTTTCCTTTGGCGGAACATCTATCATCATTGTAGTAGGTGTCGTACTGGATACGTTAAAACAGATCGAGTCACGTATGCTGGTCCGTAACTATAGAGGCTTTTTAAGTGAATAAGAGAGTATGCTAGAACGACTCTATTAAGAAAGAGACCGTCGCAGGAAGAACAGGTTTTCAGCAACTGTAAAATCTTCTGTTTCTGCGGCTGTCTCTAAAATATTATATGGCGAAAATTCTGTAATTGGTGTATTATGGTGTCAGGGCCAAAAAGAACCAAGGCCGGACGGAGAGCCGAGATCATATTACCGGCGGAAATCCGTGGTATTTAGAAAGGGGAAAAGGTATGAAGATCATTATGTTAGGAGCACCTGGTGCAGGAAAAGGCACTCAGGCAAAAAAAATTGCCCAGAAATATGGAATTCCTCATATTTCTACCGGAGATATCTTCCGGGCCAATATTAAAAACGGGACAGAATTAGGTAAGAAAGCAAAAACTTATATGGATCAGGGACTTCTGGTTCCGGACGAGTTGACAGTAGATCTGGTTATCGACAGAGTAAACCAGGAAGACTGCAAAAACGGCTATATCCTGGACGGCTTCCCAAGGACCATTCCCCAGGCAGAAAGTCTGGATGCGGCTCTGGCCAAGATGGGACAGAAAGTAGATTATGCTATTAATGTAGAAGTACCGGATGAAAATATCATTAACCGTATGTCAGGCAGAAGAGCCTGCGTAGGCTGCGGAGCTACTTATCATATCAAGTATAATCCTCCAAAGACAGAAGGGATCTGTGACGTCTGCGGTGAAAAACTGATCTTAAGAGATGATGATAAGCCTGAAACTGTTCAGAAGCGTCTTGGGGTATATCATGACCAGACCCAGCCGCTGATCGACTACTATGGAAAAGCAGGAGTGCTGAAAGAAGTTGACGGTACCATTGACATGGAAGAAGTATTCCAGGCTATCGTGAATATATTAGGAGCGTAATAAGCATGTCAGTAACAATAAAAACTGCCAGAGAGATTGAACTTATGAGAGAGGCAGGCAGACTTCTGGAAAAAGTCCACAATGAGCTTGCAGAATTTATCAGACCGGGGATCAGCACCCTGGATATCGACCGTTTGGGAGAAAAGCTTATCAGGAGTCTGGGCTGCACACCTAACTTTTTGAACTACAATGGCTATCCGGCCTCTATCTGCGTTTCTGTAAATGACGAAGTGGTCCACGGTATTCCAAAAAAGAACAGGATCCTTCAGGAAGGAGACATTGTCAGCCTGGACGCCGGCCTGATCTATAAAGGCTATCACTCAGATGCAGCCAGAACCCACGCTGTAGGAGAGATTTCTCCGGAAGCCCGGCAGCTCATTGATGTGACCAGACAGAGTTTCTTTGAGGGAATCAAATATGCAAAAGCAGGAAACCATCTTCATGATATTTCTGCTGCTATAGGCAATTATGCCCAGCAGTTTGGCTACGGAGTCGTCCGCGACCTGGTAGGCCACGGGATCGGCACCCACCTTCATGAAGACCCTCAGATCCCTAATTTCCCTCAGAAGAGGAGAGGGGTTCGGCTGATCCCGGGTATGACTTTGGCTATCGAGCCGATGATCAACCAGGGGAGAGCAGATGTGGAGTGGCTGGATGACGACTGGACAGTGGTTACGCAGGACGGTTCTTTATCTGCCCATTATGAAAATACGGTCCTGATCACAGAGGGTGAACCGGAAATCCTCACCCTTACCAGATAGGAGTGAAGATCTCATGAAAGAATTTAAAGCCGGAATGCTGGCCGTATCCAAGGCAGGCCATGATAAAGGCAGGCTGTATGTGGTCTTAGGAGCAGATCAGGAATTTGTATATCTTGCAGACGGCAGGAACCGCAGCGTCTCCAGTCCCAAGAAAAAGAAGAGAAAACACATTCAGATCAATTATCATATTCCAGGGATTTTAAAGCAGACTCTGGAAGCAGAACAGAAACTTGAAGATGAACAGATAAAAAAAGCCATTAAAGAGTATAAGAATCAACAGGAGGTTTAAGTTTTATGTCTAAGGCAGATGTTATTGAAGTTGAAGGAACGGTAGTTGAAAAATTACCTAACGCCATGTTTAAAGTAGAACTGGAGAACAAACATGTGATCCTGGCTCATATCAGCGGAAAGTTAAGGATGAACTTCATCCGTATCCTTCCGGGAGATAAGGTTACGATTGAAATGTCTCCCTACGATCTGAGCAAAGGAAGGATCATCTGGAGAGATAAATAATGAAAAACTCCCTCGCCAACAACAGTGTAAGACCGTTTTGGGCGAGGGAGTTTCTATATAGAAAAAAGATTAAAATTTCGTAAAAAAGTTCTTGCATTCTTGCCAGATAGGTGTTATTATATCAAATGTACTTTTATGCTCAGAAAGGAGGAAGAACAGTGAAGGTAAGATCATCTGTAAAACCAATTTGCGAAAAGTGCAAGGTTATCAAAAGAAAGGGAAGCATCAGAATCATCTGTGAAAACCCGAAACACAAACAGCGTCAGGGCTAATTCATGAAAAAATAGATTAGTTACTGACGATTTGTTTGTGTTAATTTTAGTGCGGCTGCAGTATGAACCGCCTGGAGGCGTTGTTCGTGCTGATCAAATATAGTAATATTAGTTAGTATGATACAGAGTGTATCATCTCCTGTGGCTGTCTCTACCGAGAGGACAGCGGAAGAATATTGCTTAATACCGGTATACGCCAATACCGGAAAGGCTGCGTAAAATTATAAGCGGAAGGCAGAGCCTTTCCTTTCAGCGGCTGGACGCATAGGATCCCGTCAATTTTATGTGTCTCAATTAGGAACAATATTAACAGAAAATGGAGGAACAAATACATGGCTCGTATAGCTGGTGTAGACTTACCAAGAGAAAAACGTATTGAGATCGGTCTGACATATATCTACGGAATCGGAAGAGCAAGCGCAGACCGTATCCTGGAAAAAGCAGGCGTAAATCCTGACACTCGTGTCAGAGATATCACTGACGAAGAAGTAGGAAAGATCCGTGACGCTATTGATGAGTTACAGATCCCTGTAGAGGGTGATTTAAGAAGAGAGATCGCTCTGAATATCAAGAGACTTCAGGAGATCGGATGCTACAGAGGTATCCGTCATCGTAAAGGACTTCCTGTTCGTGGACAGAAGACTAAGACAAATGCAAGAACAAGAAAAGGTCCTAAGAGAACAGTTGCTAACAAGAAGAAATAACAGCAGGCTGTTTTAATTTTGAAATTTACCAAGAGTTTGAATATTAGAGAAAGTAGGTTAGTTTAGAAATGGCTAAAGTTACAAAAAAAGTGACAAAAAAGCGTGTTAAGAAAAACGTTGAACGCGGACAGGCACATATCCAGTCTTCTTTCAATAACACAATCGTTACATTGACAGATGCTGAAGGAAATGCTTTATCTTGGGCAAGTGCCGGTGGTCTGGGATTTAAAGGTTCAAGGAAATCTACTCCATATGCGGCTCAGATGGCTGCAGAAACAGCTGCAAAAGCAGCAATTGTTCATGGTCTGAAGACTGTTGACGTTTTTGTAAAAGGACCTGGTTCAGGAAGAGAAGCAGCAATCCGTGCGCTGGCAGCATGCGGTATCGAAGTTACAAGCATTAAAGACGTAACACCGGTTCCACACAACGGTTGCCGTCCACCAAAACGCAGAAGAGTCTAATTAGGAGGTCAAATAATCATGGCAGTAAATAGAGTACCAGTTCTGAAAAGATGCAGGTCCTTAGGTCTGGACCCGGTATATTTAGGAATCGATAAGAAATCCACCAGACAGTTAAAAAGATCAAGCAGAAAAGTGTCTGAATACGGACTTCAGTTAAGAGAAAAACAGAAAGCAAAATTCATCTACGGCGTTCTGGAAAAACCATTCCGCAACTATTACAAGAAAGCAGACCAGAAACCAGGACAGACAGGTGAAAATCTGATGGTTATGCTGGAGACACGTCTGGACAATGTAATTTTCCGTCTTGGATTTGCACGAACAAGAAAAGAAGCAAGACAGATCGTTGACCTCGCCATAGGACCACTCCCGAATCTTCTCCGGTGAAGCAATACCAA
>DWUY01000140.1 GCA_019120515.1 Candidatus Blautia avicola
CAATGACAAAGCCAGAGCTATCGCTGAACAGTATGGACTTCCGGGGACAGGAGGAAGTGATGCCCATAAGGCAGACTGTATCGGTCTGGCTTATACAGAGATCCCGGATGATGTGACCTGCGAGTCGGATCTGATCGCCCATATTATAAAGGGAACACCTATGGAATGCGGAGGTTCCATTTATACTAATACCACAAAGGAAAAGATGGGGAAAGCAAAGGGACTTTTTTCCCGGTCTTTCTGGGTATATAACAAAGTAGGCGGTTGGAGCAAAGCCCTGAGCAGGAGCAATAAAATGAAGAAGGGATATGTAGAAAGAGTAGAGATCAAAAAGGAAGAAAAGAATGAGCAAAAAAGTGATTAATGTGGCCCTTCTGGGTCTTGGAACAGTAGGTACCGGCGTGTACAAAGTCCTGAAAATGCAGCAGGAGGATATGGAAGACAAGATCGGATCTAAGGTGGAGATCAAAAAGATCCTGGTCCGGAATCTGAAAAAGGCAGCGGCCAAGATCGAAGAGCCGGAGCTTCTGACCAATAATTGGAAAGAAATCCTGGAGGACGAATCCATTGAGATCGTCATAGAAGTTATGGGCGGTATCGAACCGGCCAAAACTTATATGCTGGAGGCATTAAAATCCGGAAAGCATGTAGTGACAGCCAACAAAGACCTGGTGGCTTCCCACGGACAGGAAGTGTTGGACTGTGCGGCCAAAAATGGCCGGGACTTTTTATTTGAGGCGGCGGTAGCCGGCGGGATCCCTATTATCCGGCCTCTGAAACAGTGTCTGGCAGGAAACCATCTGTCAGAGGTGGTGGGTATCGTCAACGGTACTACCAACTTTATCCTTACGAAAATGACTCAGGAGGGCATGGAATTTGCGGAGGCTCTGGCTCTGGCTACCAGACTGGGCTATGCAGAGGCAGATCCTACTGCGGATATCCAGGGACTGGATGCAGGCAGAAAGATGGCGATCCTGGCCTCCATTGCCTTTAATTCCAGAGTCACTTTTGAGGATGTGATCACAGAGGGGATCACGCATATTTCCGCAAAGGACATCCGCTACGCCAGAGAGCTGGGCTGCGTGATCAAACTTATGGGCCTGGCCAGAAATACAGATTCCGGCATTGAGGTGCGGGTCCAGCCTATGCTGGTTCCTCAGGATCATCCTCTGGCTACGGTAAATGATTCTTATAACGCGGTTTTCGTGAAAGGCGACGCGGTAGGAGACGCCATGTTCTATGGAAGAGGCGCCGGCGAGATGCCTACGGCCAGCGCCATAGTGGGAGACGTATTTGATATCGTGCGGAATATTCTCTTTAACTGTACCGGAAGGATCAGCTGCACCTGCTATAAGAACATCCCTGTGAAAGAGGCGGAAGATATTGAAAGCCGTTTCTTTATGCGCCTTCATGTAGATGACCGTCCCGGGGTACTGGCGGGAATCGCCAGTGTGCTGGGAAATAATAATGTAAGCATTGCCCAGATGATCCAGAAGCACAAAGACGGGGACCTGGCGGAGATCGTGGTCGTGACATCCAAGGTAAGAGAAGGAAACTTTAATGACGCCATGATGATCGTGGAAGGATTGAACGCGGTACATAAAGTATCTTCCGTGATCCGGGTATACGGAGGCGAAAGATGACAGAAAAACTTTTTTATAAAGACAGTTATACAAAAGAATTTCAGGCCAGGGTATTGTCCTGTACCGAATGCAAGGGAAGTTATCAGGCAGTTCTTACGAGAACTGCCTTTTTCCCCGAAGGAGGAGGACAGAGCGCCGATACGGGCTTTTTTTATACAAAAGACGGCCAAGAGATTCCTGTGACAGATGTCCAGGAAAGGGACGGGACAGTTTTTCACTACATTGCTTCTCCTGTAAAAGAAGGAGAGGAGATCAAGGGAAAGCTGGACTTTGAGGAACGGTTTTCCAAGATGCAGCAGCATACGGGAGAACATATCGTATCCGGGCTGGTAAACCGGCATTTCGGATATCATAACGTAGGCTTTCATCTGGGAGCCGAAGAAGTTACCATGGACTATGACGGGGTTCTTACCCAGGAGGATCTGGAACAGATTGAGTTGGAAGCCAACCAGGCGGTGGCGGAGAATATTCCGGTAGTGGTCCTGTATCCAAGTGAAGAAGAATTAAAAAATATTACATACAGAAGCAAGATCGAGATCGAAGGCCAGGTGCGGATCGTTCAGATCCCCGGGTATGACATCTGTGCCTGCTGTGCTCCCCATGTAAAAGAAACCGGGAGCATAGGTCTGATCAAGATCGTAGGCGCTGTCCATTATAAAGGCGGTATGCGGGTATCTATGCTCTGCGGATTCCGGGCTCTTTCGGATTACCGGATGAAAGAGCGGAATGTGGTGAAGATCTCCAATCTGCTTTCTGCAAAGCAGGAGGACACGGCTCAGGCGGTGGAACGCCTGGGACAGGAAGTAAACCGTCAGAAAGAAAAGATCAAAAACCTTCAGAAACGGTATGTGGATCTTTGCCTGGAAGAAGCAGGAAACCAGGCGAAGACAGATCCGGGAAAAAGTATCCTTCTTTTTGTTGAAGAGCTGGATGCAGGGGCCAGAAGAAATTTTGTCAATGCGGCTATGGATATGACAGAAGGATTTGCCGGAGTTTTTGTTGGAAATGATGAAGAAGGCTATCAGTATGTGCTGGGAAGCAGAACCCGGGATATACAGGACGCCGGAAAGAAACTAAACGCCTGCTTCCAGGGAAAGGGCGGCGGAAAACCTCCTATGATACAGGGGTCTCTCCATGGAAAAGAGCAGGCGCTCAAAGAGTTTATACAAAATTTATGATACCAGGGGCAAAAGGTCAACCCTGACATGATATTAATGACAACGGAGGTACAACACTATGGAAAGAGCATGGTGGAAAGAGGCGGTGGTATATCAGATCTACCCCCGCAGCTTTATGGATTCCAACGGAGACGGGATCGGAGATCTGCCCGGGATCATCAGTAAGCTGGACTATCTGAAGGAACTGGGTATAGATGTGATCTGGCTGTCTCCCTGTTACAAATCCCCTAATGACGATAATGGCTATGATATTTCCGACTACCGGGATATCATGGACGAATTCGGCACAATGGAGGATTTTAAAACTCTGCTGACAGGGATTCACGAAAGAGGTATGAAGCTGGTCATGGACCTGGTGGTAAATCATACTTCAGATGAACATCCCTGGTTTGTGGAGTCCAGAAAATCCAAGGACAATCCTTACAGGGACTATTACATCTGGAGAGATCCCAAAGACGGTAAGGAGCCTAACAACTGGACTTCTTATTTTTCCGGCCCTGCCTGGGAATTTGATGAGACTACAGGACAGTATTATCTTCATCTGTTTACCAGAAAGCAGCCGGATCTGAACTGGGAAAATGAGAAGGTGCGCTATGAGATCTATGATATGATGAAGTTCTGGCTGGATATGGGCTGCGACGGATTCCGGATGGACGTGGCAAACCTTTACTCCAAGGTTCCGGGACTTCCTGACGGGATCCCCAGGAAGGGAAGGATCGGTGCGGAAAATTATCAGAACGGACCCAGGATCCACGAGTTTTTCCATGAGATGAACCGGGAGGTTCTTTCCAGATATGATATCATGACCGTAGGAGAAATGTCTGATGTTCCTCTGGATGAGGCTCTCAAATATGCAGGGAAGGATACCCATGAGCTGAATATGGTATTCCAGTTTGAGCATGATGACCTGGATACCGTAGACGGGGAGAGATGGGCTTACCGGAAGGTGCCCCTGCCGGAATTAAAGGCAGTCCTCAGTAAATGGCAGGTGGCCATGAACGGAAAGGCATGGAACAGCCTTTACTGGACCAATCATGACCAGCCAAGAACTGTTTCCAGAAGAGGCAATGACAAAGAATACCGGAAGGAGAGCCAGAAGCTCCTTTATACTATGCTGATGACCATGCAGGGGACTCCTTACATCTATCAGGGAGAAGAGATTGGCATGACCAATGTTTCTTTTGACTCTATTGAAGATTATGATGATGTGGAGATCCACAACTGCTGGAAAGAAAGAGTCATAAAGGGCGGAGAAGATCCTGAGAAGCTTTTAGACGGAATCCGCTACCGGGCAAGAGACAATGCCAGAACCCCTATGCAGTGGAGCGATGAGGAAAACGGCGGTTTTACTACCGGTACTCCCTGGCTGAAAGTAAATCCCAACTACAAAGAGATCAATGTAAGAGAAGCGCTGGCAGACGAGGATTCTATCTTTCATTACATGCAGAAACTGATCCGTATGAGAAAAGAAAATCTTATTGCGGTATACGGGGATTTTAAAGAATATGAGCCGGATCATCAGCAGCTATATATTTATGAGAGGAATGATCAGGACCAGAAAATGTTTGTGGTGCTGAATTTCTCAGACCAGGAAGCAGCTTTTACAATGCCGGAAGAATGGAAAAAGGAAGAAGCCAGATTCCTCATCGGCAATTATCCGGAGAAACCTCTGGAAAACAGAACCTTTGCTCCCTGGGAGGCAGCGGTTTATATCAGATAGAGAAGCAGACGCAAAGGCTGGAGAAAAAATCTATTTGAGAGGGGAACCTGGTTTTTGAAAAATAGTTTGGTATAGGAGTGAAAAAATGACAGAATCTGTAACAGGAAAAACCAAGACCAGATACTATCTTGTAGATGCTCTGCGGGGTCTTGCGCTGATCAACATGGTCCTTTATCATTTTTCCTATGACGTTTTTGTGATATACGGGCAGAATCCTGACTGGCTGGGATCGACCGCTGCTTTCCTCTGGCAGCAGGGGATCTGCTGGAGTTTTATCCTGATCTCCGGTTTTTCCTGGAGATTTGGAGCTGCCAACAGTCTGAAAAGAGGCCTGCTCCTTAATGGCCTGGGCCTGCTGATCACTGCGGTGACCTGGCTGGCCATTCCAGATGAAGTGATCTTTTTCGGTATCCTGAATTTCATTGGCTGCGGGGTATTGCTGACCATTCCTTTTTCAAAATCAGGAGAAAAGATCCCGCCTCTTCTGGGAGCCGGGATCTGTCTGATACTGTTTGCTCTGACTTATCACATACCGAGCGGATATCTGCAGATAGGAGGAGGAATCCTGCGTCTCCCGGATGGATTGTACTCCGGTATTTTCACAATTTTGGGATTTCCGGGACCGGGATTTTATTCCAGTGATTACTTTCCTGTACTGCCCTGGATCTTCCTGTACTGGACAGGATGGTTTTTGCATCCTGTTCTTATGAAAAGCAAAGGAATCCGGAGCTTATTAAGCATTCGGATCCCTTTACTGTCAGTTATCGGAAGGAAAACCATCTGGGTATATGTACTTCATCAGCCCATTCTCATGGGAATCTGTATCTTATTGTCCTCATTCTTTCTGTAATCTCAGAATGATCAGACAAAGCTACGGAGCTGTTGCATCAAACATGTCAGGAATATTTATACATTTTATGCGAATTTGTCGAGCATAGTTTTGAGACCATAGGCTCAAAGCGGCACAGACTGAGCAATAAAATGTATAAATATTCTCAATCATGATTAATGCGACAGCTC
>DWUY01000141.1 GCA_019120515.1 Candidatus Blautia avicola
ATTTAGTGTTTCTATAAGATTGTTGAATAAAAAAATAAGGGACTGCTATAACGGCCCCTTATTTTTCCTGAAAAACCATTGTAAAGTATTAGAACAAATCTGAAGGATCAGACGTTCAGATAATCCCCTACAGGACTCTGGTTGTACTGTTTGATGATCTTGATCATGATCGAACCATCCTCAAGGGTGTTTTCTTCCAGGATCTTATACTGGACATGGTTCCTTTCAAGAGACTGTTTATAGTGTGCGGCTTCCTCCTGAACAAGCTTCAAAGCATAGTCGCGTCCTACGTTTTCCTTCAGCATGAAGTGCAGAGTCTGACATATGCAGGCTGCTTTGATCCGTTTTATAAATTACTACCTCCTTTGAAATTGAAATCAATAATCCCGCGGCAGTTGCCAAATGTGCATGTTAACATATTTCCTTGGCTTTTTCCGTGGAAAATAAAAAAGGTGCAGATCTCAACTGGACTTACGCAGTGAAATGCTACACGTTCTAATAATTATTATAAAAATTGGGAAGATTTTTTTCAAAGGCGGTTTTGCACAAAGATACAGCCTGGAAAATTCGTGAAATTGCCGGAGACGGGAAATATATTCAGTTATAAAGCTTAGAACTACAGCGAAAGCGGCTCTTCGTCATTCCGGGGCCCATGGCCGAATAGTTAGAAAAGATTTTGTTTTCTACTTTATTTCTGTCGTAAAATGTAGTATGATATTGTAGTAATTGATGATATCAGGGTAAAAAAATTTATGTATTTCATATATCCATGAAAATGCCTGAATTTGGAACCCGTAAAACAGGAGGAATAAGAGATGGTAAAAGCAGTAGTAGGGGCCAACTGGGGTGACGAAGGAAAAGGTAAGATTACCGATATGCTTGCGCAGGAGTCAGATATCATTGTCAGATTTCAGGGTGGCGCCAACGCAGGTCATACGATTGTAAATAATTACGGGAAATTCGCACTTCATACCCTTCCTTCCGGAGTATTTTATGACCATACTACCAGTGTGATCGGAAACGGTGTGGCATTGAATATCCCGGTACTGTTTAAGGAGATTCAGTCAATTGTGGAAAAAGGAGTTCCCATGCCCAAGATCAAAGTATCTGACAGGGCGCAGATGGTAATGTCCTATCATATTAAATTTGATGAGTATGAGGAAGAGCGTCTGGGAAAACATTCTTTTGGCTCCACAAAATCAGGAATCGCACCCTTCTATTCAGATAAATACGCAAAGATCGGCTTCCAGGTCAGCGAGCTTTTTGAAGATGAGGCAGAGCTTCGTGAAAAAGTAGAGAATGTTTGCGAGAAGAAAAATGTTACATTGGAGCACTTATATCACAAACCTGCTCTGAATCCGGACGACATTATGGAAGAGCTGCGTCAGTACAGAGAGATGATCGCGCCATATGTATGTGATGTTTCTCTGTATCTGTGGAATGCTCTTAAAGAGGGCAAAGAAATCCTTTTAGAGGGACAGTTAGGCTCTCTGAAGGATCCGGATCACGGAATCTATCCTATGGTAACTTCTTCTTCCACTCTGGCCGCTTACGGCGCTGTGGGAGCAGGGGTTCCACCTTACGAGATCAAAAAAGTGATCACCGTATGCAAGGCATACTCAAGTGCTGTAGGGGCAGGAGCATTTGTTTCCGAGATTTTCGGTGATGAGGCAGATGAGCTGAGACGCAGAGGCGGCGACGGCGGCGAATACGGCGCAACTACCGGACGTCCAAGAAGAATGGGCTGGTTCGACTGTGTGGCTTCCAAATATGGCTGCCGTATTCAGGGAACTACAGATGTAGCCTTCACAGTATTGGATGTACTGGGATACTTAGACGAGATCCCTGTATGTGTGGGATATGAAATTGACGGAGAAGTAACCACAGAATTCCCCACTACACATCTTCTGGAAAAGGCAAAACCGGTACTGGAAGTCCTGCCGGGATGGAAATGCGATATCAGAGGCATTAAGAAATACGAGGATCTTCCGGAAAACTGCAGGAAATACATTGAGTTCGTGGAAGAGAAGATCGGTTTCCCGATCACAATGATCTCCAACGGACCAAGCAGAGAAGATATTATTTACAGAAAATAGGCAATGGTATAGAAAAGAAAAGGCTGACACAGTTTATGGGTCGGCCTTTTTTCTTAAAGGAAGATAGAAGAAGGCTGCCGTTTTGCACCCGATTATATAACTGATCTGCACAGAAATTTCCTCTGGGATCGTGTCAATCTGAGCGGGAGACAATTTATATCCCCCCGCCGGGCTTGTGGGCCTGTTAAATTTTTGATAAACTGACCCTGTTAGACGGGACATACATGTCCCCTGAGAAAGAAAATGAAATTTTACAAAGGTCAGATACCCCGGCCCTGGAGTGCTGGGGATCTGCTGTCAGCAGCGGGGCCTTTGAGGAAAAAACAGAGATAGGGATAAAATTATGAGCGAAAATGGAATTTTTCAGTTAGGAAGTTTTCAGGTAAAACCAGGGGAGAGAGTCAGCGGCTTCCTTTCTCTTGCTGATGGAGAGTTTCAGCTTCCGGTTACCATCTTAAATGGAGAAGAACCGGGAAAGACAGTGCTGATCACCGCCGGGATCCACGCAGAGGAGTATGTAGGGATCCAGGCGGCCGTAGAGCTGGCTGACCGGTTAAAGACGGAGAAGATCGCCGGAACAGTGGTGATCGTGAAAGTAATAAACAGAGAAGCCTTTGAAAAGCGGAGCGGAAGCTTCGGTTATGAAGACGGGAAAAATCTCAATCGGGTATTTCCGGGAAACCCAGAGGGAACCCAGATGGAACGTCTGGCCTGGGGGATCGAGAAAGAGCTGTTTCCTGTGGCAGACTATTATATTGATCTTCACAGCGGTGACAGCTATGAGCAGCTTGCTCCCTATGTATATTATGCGGGACAGGCCTCAGAAGAGACAGTAAAGATATCCAGGGAGATGGCCCAGCAGGTGGACGTCCCCTATATGGTCTGCTCTACAGTGGCAAAGGGAGGCTGTTATAATTATGCGGCTTATGCTTACGGGATCCCCAGTATCCTTATTGAAAGGGGAGGTATGGGAGCCTGGACCAGGGAGGAATCCCATTCTACCAGGCGGGATGTCCGGAATATCCTCTGCCATCTGGGAGTTTACCTGGGACAGAAGGATTACAGGATTTATTATCCCCTGGAAGTAAGGGACATCATTTACCAGTCTGCTTCCCAGAATGGTCTGTGGTATCCAAACAAAATGCCGGGAGATATGATCCGGGCCGGAGAGGTCCTGGGAATGGTCAAGGACTATCAGGGCCATATCCTGGAAGTAGCTTACGGAGAAAACGACGGAGTGATCCTTTACCAGACAGGAAGTCTTCAGGTAGAAGAATCCGGTCCTATGATCGCCTATGGAAAGATTTCCCGGGAGGCGGACAGCCGGAAGGAGCGGATCACCAATTACTGGACAAAACGCAGCAGCGGTTTTAAAGAACAGAGGAAGGCAGAGCTCCATGATCCTATTGCCCAAAGATGGCAAAAAGAGATCGAAAAGTACCTTCCTAAGGGAAAACTGAAGATCCTGGACGTAGGCTGCGGGGCAGGTTTTTTTACCATTCTTTTGTCAAAAATGGGACATGAGGTTACAGGGACAGACCTGACTCCGGATATGATCCGCTATGCCAGAGAACTGGCGGAAGAAGAAAAGGCGGGCTGTCAGTTTCTGATCATGGACGGAGAAAGTCTGGACTTTGAGGATAGGACCTTTGACGTTGTGATCTCCAGAAATCTTACCTGGACTTTGCCGGATACAGCCAGAGCCTATAAAGAATGGCTGCGGGTGCTGAAAAAAGGCGGGATCCTGCTGAACTTTGACGCCAACTACGGGGCGGTGAATTTTGCAGACACCTCCAAACTCCCCAAAAACCATACTCACAATAAACTGGGACTGGATATGATGGCAGAATGCGAGGAGATCAAACGGCAGCTGCCTATCAGCAGCCGTATCCGCCCTGCCTGGGATGTGGAGACCTTGGGAAACCTGGGTGTGGAGCAGCTGTCCGTGGACTTTCGTGTCAGCAGGAAAATCTATACAGTAAAAGATGAATTTTATAATCCAGATGCGCTGTTTGCCCTTTTTGCGGTAAAAGGATAAAACGGCAGAGTATCTCAACGGGGGGATGGGGTTATCTCCCCGTATTTTTCTGTCTGAAAAGAGGGGATCGGGAGGAAAACGCAGGAATAAAAAAACAACCCCCTAAGGGGCTTGTGAGGGATCCCCGAAAGCTTTATACTCTAAACGAGTATTTTAAGAGCAGATTAAGGTGAAAAGTTTGAAACAAAGAAGTAGAGGTAAACCACCAAAAAAGTGTATGGCAAACAAGCCACCCGAAAATTAGTAATTAGCGGGTGGAAACAACTGCAAAATATAAAGAATAGAAAGATAACAATGATTACTGA
>DWUY01000142.1 GCA_019120515.1 Candidatus Blautia avicola
TGTCCGGCATGAATGGATTTGTTGATACAGGATTAGGAAAGATTACGATTGATACAGATGTCATTGCCACTTATGCGGGAAGCGTAGCGGTTGAATGTTTTGGGATAGTAGGTATGGCCGCGGTGAGTATGAAGGACGGGCTTGTAAAGCTGTTGAAAAAGGACAGTCTGAAACATGGGATTAATGTGACCATAGCGGATAATAAGATCACTCTGGAATTCCACGTGATCGTTGCCTACGGGGTAAGCATTTCTGCAGTGTCCGATAATCTGATAAGTAATGTGAAGTATAAGGTAGAAGAATTTACCGGTCTTACTATAGAGAAGATCAACATCCTTGTAGAAGGCGTGAGAGTAATTGATTAATAAGGAGGAAACTTGTTGTGAATACCAATACCGTTGATGCAAAGATCCTTGGGCGGATGTTCCTTTCAGGAGCCAAGAATCTGGAGGCGAAAAAAGAGTGGATAAATGAGCTGAATGTTTTCCCGGTTCCTGACGGGGACACAGGGACAAATATGACGCTGACCATTATGTCTGCGGCTTCTGAGGTGAACGCTCTGTCAGAACCGGATATGAAAAGCCTGGCAAAGGCCATATCTTCCGGATCATTAAGAGGTGCAAGAGGAAACTCCGGAGTTATTCTGTCACAGCTTTTAAGGGGATTTACAAAGGTCATTGAAAAATACGAAGAGATCGATGCGCCGATTTTTGCCAAAGCTTTTGAAAGAGCAGTGGAAACTGCCTATAAAGCGGTTATGAAACCCAAAGAAGGAACTATCCTTACTGTGGCAAAAGGCGTTTCTGAGAAAGCGGCGGAGATCGCAGAGGACAGTGAAAGCCTGGAAAGTTTTTTTGCTGATGTGATCGCAGAGGCGGAGAGAGTCCTTGCCAGAACGCCGGAACTTCTGCCTGTACTGAAAGAAGCGGGCGTGGTAGACTCCGGAGGACAGGGTCTTGTTGAAGTCCTGAAAGGCGCCTATGACGGTTATCTTGGCAAGGAGATCGACCTGAACTTTGAAAAGCCGGCGGCAAAGATCACGGGAACAAAGCCGGTGCCTGCAGAAGAGAGCGATATTAAATTCGGATATTGTACAGAATTTATCATCATGCTGGAAAAAGAATTTACAGAGAAGGACGAGGAAGAGTTTAAGGACTATCTGATGTCTATCGGAGATTCTCTGGTGGTAGTGGCAGATGAGGATATTGTAAAGGTCCATGTGCATACAAATGATCCAGGCGAAGCCATTCAGAAGGCGCTGACCTATGGACAGCTTTCCAACATGAAGATCGATAATATGCGGCTGGAGCATCACGAAAAGGTGATCAAAGAGGCTGAAAAAATGGCTGCTCAGCAGGCTGCCCAAAGAGCCGCAAAACCGGAGAAGGAAGTGGGATTTATCACCGTATCTGCCGGGGATGGTATGGGAGAGATCTTTAAGGAGCTGGGAGCTGATTACCTGATCCAGGGAGGCCAGACCATGAATCCCAGCACGGAGGATATGCTGGAAGCCATTGCTGAGGTAAATGCCAAGAATATTTTCATTTTCCCGAATAACAAGAATATTATACTGGCGGCAAATCAGGCAAGGGATCTGACAGAAGACAAGAATATCGTGGTGATCCCTGCAAAGACCGTTCCTCAGGGAATTTCAGCTATGATCGCTTATGTACCGGAAAAAACCGTAGAAGAAAATACTGCCGAGATGATGGAAGCCATTGAAAATGTAAAGACCGGACAGGTGACTTATGCAGTGAGGGATACCAGGATCGACGATCAGGAGATCCATGAAGGAGATATCATGGGGATCGGTGATAAAGGAATCCTGGCAGTAGGACAGGATATCCAGAAGGTTGCCGTAGAAATGACAGGAAAAATGACAGACGAAGACAGTGAGCTGATCAGTATTTATTACGGAGCTGAAGTGACAGAAGCAGACGCAGAGGAAGTTTCCTCCCGGCTGGAAGAACTGTACCCGGATTATGATATTGAGATCAATTATGGAGGACAGCCGATCTACTATTATGTGATCTCTGTAGAATAAGCAAATAGGAAGATTTCAGGAATTGAAAGTGCTGGAGGGATTTTATGACAGAAGGTCATAGATCTTTTCCAGCCTTTTTGCCGTATCCTGGATGAACAGGAATTCTGCTTTCCTGTTTGCCCAGGACAGGATTGCCAGATATCGAAAAGGATGAAGAACAGGCGATGGGAGAGCAGAAGAATGAAAGAACAGGACAGTATACGGACGATCAGAGGTATTGGTGAAAAAACAGAGAAACTGCTTGGAAAGCTGGGGATTTTTACAGTGGGGGATTTTCTCCGGTATTATCCCAGGGATTATGATGAATATCAGGAGCCGGTGGCGGTTTCCCAGGCCCTTCCCGGGAAAAAAAACGCGGTTTTCGCAAGGCTTTCAGGAAAAGTAGGGGTAAAGAACACAGGAAGGCTTACTGTGATCACTGCCAGCGCCAGGGAAGGAGAACAGACGCTTTGGTTTACCTGGTACAATATGCCTTTTCTCCGGAGTACACTGCGCCCGGGAGGAATGTACATTTTTCGTGGGATGGTGGTGGAAAAAAGAGGAAGGCGCATCATGGAACATCCGGAGATCTTTTCCAGGGAACAGTATGAAGAGCGTCTTCACGTACTTTATCCGATCTACAGTCTGACGAAAGGCCTGACCAATAAGTTTATGGCAAAGACCATGAAGCAGATACTGGATGAGAGAGAGATGACCCAAGAGTATCTTCCGGAAGAATACCGTACCCATTACCATCTGGCTGAATATAATTATGCTTTGACACATATCCATTTTCCAGAGAACAGGAAAGATATGATGGAGGGCAGAAAGCGGCTGGTTTTTGATGAATTCCTTCTTTTTATCCTGTCGGTCCGTATGATGAAAGAAAAGAACCAGAACAGAAAAAATACTTTTCATCTGAAACCGGTATGGGAAACGGAGAATATCATAGAGAATCTGCCTTATGACCTGACCAATGCCCAGAAAAGGGTCTGGAATGAGATCGAGACCAACATGACGGGAGAACATCTGATGTCCCGGCTGGTACAGGGAGATGTGGGAAGCGGAAAGACGATCATTGCTTTTCTGGCTATGATCCTGGCTGCGGCAAACGGCTGTCAGGCGGCCCTTATGGCGCCTACAGAAGTACTGGCCAGACAGCACTATGAAGGTATGTGTCAGCTTCTTGAGGAACAGGGATTATCCTATCCTGCAGTCCTCCTTACCGGTTCCACAAAAGGAAAAGAGAAAAAAGAAATCTACAGGCAGATCCGGGAGGGAGAGGCAAAGCTGATCATTGGCACCCATGCCCTGATCCAGGAAAAAGTTTTTTATCAGGATCTGGCCCTTGTGATCACCGATGAACAGCACCGGTTCGGTGTGAACCAGAGAGAAGATCTGTCCCAGAAAGGAGGAAATCCCCATGTGCTGGTCATGAGCGCTACCCCTATTCCAAGGACCCTGGGGATCATTCTTTACGGCGATCTGGATATATCCGTTATGGATGAGCTTCCGGCCAGGAGGCTCCCTATTAAAAACTGCGTGGTGGATACTTCCTACCGGCCCAAAGCCTATAAATTTATTGAAAATCAGGTCCTTCAGGGCCGTCAGGTTTATGTGATCTGTCCTATGGTGGAGGAAAGCGAAGGGCTGGAGGCAGAGAATGTCCTGGATTACAGTCAGATGCTTTCCCGGACGCTGCCTTCCCAGATAAAAGTGGCTTATCTCCACGGACGTATGAAAGCTGCTGAAAAAAATAAGATCATGGAGGCTTTTGCTGAAAACGAGATACAGGTGCTGGTGTCCACTACGGTTATTGAAGTAGGAGTTAATGTACCTAATGCCACCGTGATGATGGTAGAAAATGCAGAGCGCTTTGGTCTGGCCCAGCTTCATCAGCTAAGAGGAAGAGTAGGAAGAGGGGCATATCAGTCTTACTGTATTTTTGTCTATGGAGGGGATGATGAAGAAACCAGGAAAAGGCTGGAAATCCTGGTAAAGTCCAATGACGGATTTTTTATAGCCGGCGAGGATCTGCGGCTTCGGGGACCGGGAGAACTGCTGGGGATCCGCCAGAGCGGCATGCTGGAATTCCGTCTGGGAGATATCTTTCAGGATGCAGATATCCTGAAGAAGGCGAGTGAAGCAGCAGGGGCGATCCTGCTGTTGGACCCCGGGCTGGAACTGGAACAGAACAGCCGCCTGAAAGACCGGCTTCTGAGTTATGGAAAGGATAAGATAGAATCTCCCGGCTTATGAGTAAAGTCTGTGAGAAGGAGGAAAATCCCGGAAATTTCTCAGGGATTTCGGATTCAGAATGACCGTTATGTTTCTGTAAAAAAACAGAAACTTCCGGGAAAAACTTGAAAATTTAAAAAAAAAGGTATATGATAAACGGGACATTTAGAGTTGGAAGTATAAAGGAGGAGAATTTTATGTCAGGAAAAAAGACAACAGCAAAGACAGCTGAGGCAACAAAAGCTGCCGTGAAGACAACTCCAGTGAAGACAGAAGTACCTAAAACTGAAACTACTGCTGCCAAGAAAGCACCAGCAAAAAAAGTAACACCAGTGAAGAAAGAGACAACTACCGTTAAGAAGACAGTTGCTGTTAAAAAGCCTGCAGAGAAGACAGAAGTAAAAGAGACTGTATTCCTTCAGTTCGCAGGAGCAGAGTATAACTTAGATGATGTAAAGGCCAACGTGAAAAAAGCATGGATGGCTGAGACTGGTAAAAAGGAAAGCGATATCAAAGATATCCAGATTTACGTGAAACCTGAAGAGCATGCTGCTTACTATGTAGTCAACGGCGAGTTCGTAGAAGGCGGAAGAAAAGTAGAGTTATAAGTAGAGTTTTTATAATTCCAATATAAATGTTGTAAATGCGGCAGCTGTCCGGTTTCCTCCGGTCTGTTGCTACCCATGGGCCGGACCCCTTTTGGCGCTGGCTCTTATGCGGGCAGTGGGAAATGAAATGCTTGCATTTCCCCTTGCCTAACACTTAAAAATATTACAGGGCAGAGGATATTTTATAGAAATATCTTCTGCCCTGATTTTTTCCCATCTGTACTATAAACTAAACAGACAAGGGTATATGATTGGTCCGGAGATTAGTACTGCTGCATGCTTCCGCCGCTGGACATCTGTCTTTCCTGAGCCTCGATCATCTTTTTGACCATATAGCCGCCGACAGAACCGTTCTGTTTGGAAGTCAGGTTTCCGTTATAACCGTCTGTAAGGGGTACTCCCAGTTCGTTGGCTACCTCATATTTAAAACGGTTTAATGCGCTTTTGGCCTCTGGCACTGCTGCTTTGTTAGAAGAATTACTGTTAGACATTTTTAGTTCCTCCTTTGAAAGTTGTTTTTTGTTACGGTGGTAGTATATGAAGTTAAAGAAAAAATACACTAGAAGTTCTTTCATGTTTTGACAAATTCTGAGAATTATATTACAATAAAAAACCAGACAAAGTATCTGATTAATGATTATTCCATCAGTAAAATGAAAGATGGGGTGATGATTATCA
>DWUY01000143.1 GCA_019120515.1 Candidatus Blautia avicola
AAGAATATCATCAAAGATTCCCTGGGAGACTTTTTATGGAAACGGACCAAGAGAAATCCTATGATCCTGCCGATTATTATGGAGGCGTAGAGAATGAGCTTTATTGATACCTGTACAGAAATGCTGATCTCCGCAATTAAAAACGGCAGTGTTTACAAACAGTACTGCACAGCTCTTGAGGCGGTGAATAAAATTCCCGGCCTGAAAGAGCAGGTGGATGATCTGCGCCGTATGAATTACAGGGTACAGAATGAATATGAGGATAAAAACCTCTATGAAGTGATCGATGATTTAGATGTAAAAATGGAAGAACTGTGTAAAATTGAAGAGGTAAACCAGTTTCTTGAGGCGGAACTGGCACTGTGCAAACAGCTTCAGGGGATCAGCACAGCCATTCATCAGGGTATCAATCTGGATGTCCCGGAATTATCGTAAACCAAGGAGAGTACTATGGGAAAACAAATCAGGAAACAGAAAAAGTCCTCCATTGTAGCAGGCGGTTTTTTGCGTTTTGTGCTTTACCTTATTGTGACCATTGCCGTGATCTATGTGGGAAAAGCTGCCTATGATTTCGGGTATGATATCTTTTATCAGCAGCCTATGGACGCAAAAGAGGAAGGCAGAGATGTTACAGTGGTAGTAGATGATGGCGATTCTGTATACCAGATAGGAAGAACCCTGGAGAGCCGGGGGCTTATACGGGATGCAAAGGTTTTTGTAGTCCAGGAAAAACTTTCGAATTTCAGCGGCAAGCTTCAGCCGGGCACATATATTCTAAATACCAGTATGACACCTGATGAAATGATGGAAATTCTTGCAAGGGAGAATGTAAAGGGACAGCCGGACCAGACTCAGGAGGACGGAACGGCGCAGGAAGGAAGTTCAGAGCTTCAAAATAGTCCGGATGCCCAGTCTGAGGATAGCCAGGATGAAGATGCGCAGACAGGAGGAGCCGGAGAGTGATCGTAGACCAGCGTTTAGTTACCTATATCAATTCTCTGGATAAGGGAAATACCGCTTTTCTGAACGAATTGGAAAGGAAGGCTCTGAGAGATCATGTACCCATCATCCGCAGGGAAACCCAGAGTCTTCTGAAGATGCTTCTTCAGCTCAAAAGACCCTCCAGGATCCTGGAGGTAGGGACGGCGGTAGGTTTTTCCGCGCTCCTTATGTACACTTACGGGCCGGAAGACTGTCAGATCACGACTATTGAAAATTACGAGAAGCGGATTCCTATTGCCAGAGAGAACTTCAGAAAGGCCGGTGCGGACAAACGGATCACTCTTTTAGAGGGAGATGCCCAGGAAATTTTGAAAACCCTGGAGGGCTCTTATGACTTTATTTTCATGGATGCGGCTAAAGGCCAGTACATCCACTTCTTTCCGGAGGTTCTCCGGCTTCTGGACAAGGGAGGTCTGCTGGTTTCCGATAACGTCCTCCAGGGCGGGGATATTATAGAATCTCATTTTGCAGTTGAGAGAAGAAACCGGACAATCTATAAGCGTATGAGAGAATATCTCAGCGTATTGAAAAACAGCGGAGAACTGGAAACGGCCATACTCCCTCTGGGAGACGGGGTGGCCCTTAGTGTTAAGAAAGAGCAGCAGGAGGAAAACCATGAGGGATAAACCGGAATTGCTGATACCTGCAAGCAGCCTGGAAGTGCTGAAGATCGCAGTTATTTTCGGAGCAGATGCGGTGTATATTGGCGGAGAAGCTTTCGGACTTCGGGCCAAGGCAAAAAATTTTTCTATGGAGGACATGAAGGAAGGCATCGCTTTTGCCCATTCCCATGGGGTAAAGGTCTATGTTACTGCCAATATCCTGGCCCATAATCAGGATCTTCCGGGAGTACGGGAATACTTTCAGGAGTTGAAAGAGATCAGGCCGGATGCGCTGATCATATCTGACCCGGGGATCTATATGATCGCTAAGGAAGTATGTCCGGAGATCGAGCGGCATATCAGTACCCAGGCTAATAATACCAATTATGAGACCTATCTGTTCTGGTGGAACCTGGGAGCAAAAAGAGTGGTCAGCGCCAGAGAACTTTCCCTGGAAGAAATCCGGGAGATCCGTGCCCATATCCCGGACGACATGGAGATAGAAACTTTTATCCATGGAGCTATGTGTATCTCCTATTCCGGCAGATGTCTGCTTTCCAATTTTTTCACGGGAAGAGACGCCAACCGGGGAGCCTGCACCCATCCCTGCCGCTGGAAATATTCTATTGTAGAAGAAACCAGGCCGGGAGAATATATGCCTGTTTATGAAAACGAGAGAGGAACCTATATTTTTAATTCCAAGGATCTGTGTATGATCGAGCATATGGATGACATCCTTGCCAGCGGCATCGACAGCCTGAAAATCGAGGGGCGTATGAAAACCGCCCTTTATGTGGCTACAGTAGCCAGAACCTACAGGAAGGCCATAGATGACTATCTGGAAGATCCGGCTAAGTACCGGGAAAATATGTCCTGGTATCAGGAGCAGATCAGAAGCTGTACCTACCGTCAGTTTACAACAGGATTTTTCTACGGAAAGCCTGATGAGACCAGCCAGATCTATGACAATAATACCTACGAGAAAGGCTATACCTACCTGGGAATTGTCTGGGAATTGAAAGACGGACTGTGCAGGATCGAACAGCGGAATAAGTTTTCTGTGGGAGAGACCATAGAGATCATGAAACCGGACGGAAGAAATCTGTCGGTGAAGGTAGAAAAGATCCTGAACGAGGAAGGTAAGGAACAGGAAAGCGCTCCCCATCCTCAGCAGATCCTTTACGTGGCTTTGAGCCAGGTGCCGGATAAGTACGATATCCTCAGAAGAAAAGAAGACGAATAGACGTACTTCAGACCGGATACAAATGAACTCCTGAAAGATATATCAGATGTATCCGGCACAGATCTTGTTCAGAAATATTCACGCAGTTTCAGAAGCGCATTTTTTTCTATACGTGACACATAAGAGCGGCTGATCTTCAGCCGCTTTGCTATTTCTCTCTGAGTCAGCTCTTCTTTGCCATAAAGGCCATAGCGGAGAGTGACGATTTCCTGCTCTCTGGAGGAGAGGATCTTGGGAAGAAGCTGATAGAGATAGTCGATATCCTGTTTCAGGGAATAGTTTTTTACCACATCTACCGGTTCTGTTTCGATCACGTCCAGAAGGCTGATCTCATTTCCCTCCTTATCTGTACCGATAGGCTCGTAAAGAGAAACCTCTTTACTGGATTTTTTCTTGGAACGAAGGAGCATCAGAAGCTCATTGTCAATACATCTTGCCGCATAGGTAGAGAGCCTGCTTGCTTTCTGAAGATCAAAGGTCTGTATGGCTTTGATCAGGCCGATCGTTCCGATGGAGATCAGATCATCTAATTCTTCCCCAGCTCCCTGATATTTCTTGACAATATGCGCGACCAGACGCAGATTTCTCTGGATCAGAATGTCTTTCGCTTCCAGGCTGCCCTGTTTGTATTCCTGAAGATAATATCTTTCTTCTTCCGGAGTCAGGGGCTTTAGAAATGTTTTCACACAAGCATACCTCGGGGGAATTTAATTCTAGTTTATGTAAGGACGGAGGATTTTGTGCTTTTCCACCATAAATTTACTTTTGTACAAAATGAGTATTGTAGGGATACAAAAATAAAGATATAATTACTGTATTGCAGATACAAAATTATTTCATTAAAATTCAGACGCAAATTCTTTAAAATCCGGCAGTTCTGCCGAAAGAATTCCCAAAATCAGAAACGGAAAAGAATACAGCACACTAAGGGGGACAGAACGCTTCCGCACAGAAAGTTCTGCTGGCTTTGTGTGGAATCACGTTCCCTGGAAAGGAGGTACTATGTACAGCAGTGTTTTATCAGCCACGATTTCCGGCGTAGAAGGCGTGCCGGTACTGGTGGAGGCAGACGTAAGCAATGGTCTGCCGGTATTTTCTATGGTTGGATATCTCTCATCAAGAGTCCGGGAGGCCCAGGAACGGGTATGGACAGCTCTGAGAAATACAGGACTGTCCTTCCCACCGAAAAGGATCACGGTAAATCTTTCCCCGGCAGACATACGAAAGGAAGGAACCAGATTTGACCTGCCCATTGCGGCAGCTCTGCTGGGGGCTTTCGGATATCTGCAAACGGATAAACTCCGGGGAGTCTGTATGGCAGGAGAGCTGGGGCTTAACGGACAGATCAAAGGCGTTCGCGGGATCCTTCCTATTGTGGATACAGCGGTGAGAAACGGCTGCCGGTTTTGCATTATTCCTGCCGCAAATCTTTCAGAAACCCGGGAATTTACCGGCATCCGGATATTGGGAGTGGGAAGCCTTGCAGAATTTATGGAACAGGCAAAACTGCAGGACTGGGGGATCCCGGAACCGCCGGCCCTGCGGGAAAAGAATAGAAAAAAGACCGAGGAAGAGGCAGGGAGACAGGAAGAAGAGGAAGGATATCAGGAGGATTTTGCAGATGTTTTCGGACAGGAAGCGGCTAAACGGGCTGCAGTGATCGCGGCTGCCGGTTTTCATAATATTCTTTTTATTGGAACAAAAGGAGCAGGAAAGACGATGATCGCCAGCAGACTTCCATCCATCTTTCCGCCTCTTGATGAAGAGGAGCGCATGGAGCTGTCCAGGATCTACAGTGTAGCCGGGCTTTTGGGAAAGCAAAGAGCTATGATCCGGACAAGGCCTTTTCGGAATCCTCATCATACAGCTACGGCGAAAGCTCTGGCCGGAGGAGGGGCTTATCCTCTTCCGGGAGAAATTACCCTGGCGCACAAGGGGATCCTTTTCCTGGATGAACTTCCGGAATTTTCCAGAACGGCACTGGAAATACTGCGCCAGCCTCTGGAACAGGGGAAGATCTGTATTTCCAGGGTCCATGGGAACTATGAATTTCCGGCGGATTTCTTACTGGCGGCTGCTATGAATCCCTGTCCCTGCGGTTATTATCCGGACAGGAACCGATGCTCTTGCACCCGCCATCAGGTAGAGGCTTATCTGGGAAAGATCAGCGGACCTCTGCTGGACCGTTTTGATATCTGTACAGAAATGCGGGAGGTTCCCGGAGAAAAAATAAGAAAGGGAAGATCCGGGAAAACTTCAGAGGAGATCCGCAGAGAAGTAGGGCAGGTCCATGAAATCCAAAAAGAAAGATACAAAGGGACAAAGATAAGATTTAACGGCCGGCTTTCAGGAAAAGAGACAGAGAAATACTGTGTGATGGAGAAAGCGGCAGAGAGACTTTTGGCAAAAGCATACGCAAAGCTGGGACTTAGTGTGAGAGGATACCATAAGATCCTGAAGACCTCCAGGACCATCGCAGATCTGGACCGCAGTGAAAAGATACTGGAAAACCATGTGGGCGAAGCCGTCTGCTATCGGGCGTTGGATAAAAAATACTGGAAATAAAAGAGGAGGGGATACATATGATGGAAGAAAGAAGCAGAGAATGGAAGTGCAGGAGAGAAGATACTTGTTATCCGGAAAAGCTGAAAGTCTATAAATCTATGCCAAAGGTGCTCTATATCAGAGGAGAGCTTCCGGATCCCCAAAGGCCGGCGGTGGCAGTGGTAGGAGCCAGAGCCAGCAGCCGATACGGGGAACAGCAGGCATATCGGTTCGGAAAGATCCTCAGTGAAAACGGTGTTCAGGTTATCAGCGGACTTGCCAGAGGGATCGACGGCATGGCTCACAGGGGAGCATTAGACGCAGGGGGAAAGACCTTTGCAGTTATGGGCTGCGGAACCGATATATGCTATCCGTCGGAACACCGGGACCTTTATGATAGAATAAAAGACGGCCGGGGAGGGATCCTGTCAGAATTTCCCGGGAAGACTCCTCCCTATGGAAAGAATTTTCCAAGAAGGAACCGGATCATCAGCGGCCTGGCAGATCTGGTACTGGTAATTGAAGCCAGAGTAAAGAGCGGATCTCTTATTACAGCAGGTTTCGCACTGGAACAGGGAAAGACAGTCTATGCTCTGCCGGGAAGAGTGGGCGATGCCTTAAGCGAAGGGTGTAATCTTCTGATCGCGGACGGAGCGGGGATCGCCTGTTCCCCGGAAATGATCCTGGAAGAGCTTGGAATAAGCTGTGAAAGAAAGGTTAATTTCAGGCAAAATTCAAAGATAAGACTTGCAAGCCAGGAAGAAATGGTGTATAGTTGTCTGGATTTCCAACCAAAGAATATAGAAGAAATTCATCAGGAAACCGATTTAAATACAAGGATCATAGCAGAAGTTTTATTGAAATTAGAGCTTGACGGGCTTATTACAGAGCCAGTTAAGAATTACTATGCCAGAGCAGGAGGTTGACATGGCAAAATATCTGGTAATTGTGGAATCACCGGCAAAGGTAAAGACAATTAAAAAATTTCTGGGAGCAAATTATGAGGTAATGGCTTCAAATGGTCATGTGAGAGATCTTCCCAAGAGTCAGCTTGGTATTGACGTAGAACATGATTATGAGCCTAAGTATATTACGATCAGAGGAAAAGGAGATATCCTGGCGGCTCTTCGGAAAGCGGCGAAAAAGGCGGATAAAGTCTATCTGGCGACGGACCCTGACCGGGAGGGAGAGGCAATATCCTGGCACCTTTCCTATGCCCTGAAACTGGACAAGAAGAAAATGCGCCGGATCACCTTTAATGAGATCACCAAAAGCGCAGTAAAGGCTTCTATCAAGGAAGCAAGAGATATCAATATGAATCTGGTAGATGCCCAGCAGGCCAGAAGGCTCCTGGACAGAATGGTAGGTTATGAGATCAGTCCTCTCCTTTGGGAAAAGGTAAAGCGGGGATTAAGCGCCGGAAGAGTACAGTCTGTGGCCCTCCGTATCATTGGCGACCGGGAAGAGGAGATCAGCCGTTTTATCCCTGAAGAATATTGGACCCTGGACGGCGAGTTCAATATAGAAGGAGAGAAAAAACCTCTCATTGCCAAATTTTATGGAAACAAGAATAAAAAAATCGCGATACATTCCAGAGATGAACTGAATAAGATCTTAAAAGAGCTTCAGGGAGTATCCTACAGGATCGCGGAAGTGAAAAAAGGAGAAAGGAGCAAAAAGGCGCCTATGCCTTTTACTACCAGTACCCTTCAGCAGGAAGCCTCTAAAGTGCTGAATTTTTCTACACAGAAGACTATGAGGCTGGCGCAGCAGCTTTATGAAGGTGTGGATATCAAAGGGAGCGGGACGGTAGGTCTGATCACCTATCTGCGTACAGATTCCACCCGTATTTCAGAAGAGGCTGATCAGAATGCCAGAGAATATATTGCGGCTCAGTATGGAAAAGAGTATGTGGCAGATTCAGAAAAGAAAAGCGACAATGGCAGGCGGATCCAGGATGCCCATGAAGCCATCCGTCCCACGGATATTGCCAGACTGCCGGCCCAGATCAAGGAATCTCTTTCCAGAGATCAGTTCCGTCTGTATCAGTTGATCTGGAAACGGTTTACCGCCAGCAGGATGCAGCAGGCCAGGTATGAGACTACCTCGGTAAAAGTGCAGGGGGGAGAATACTACTTCACTGCCTCTGCTTCAAAACGGAAATTTGACGGATTTATGACGGTTTACACCCAGGAAGATGAGGAGAAACAGGAGAATCAGTTTTTAGCCAGAAATCTGGAAGAGGACACACAGATCGGTCTGAAAGGCCTGAAGGAACAGCAGCATTTCACCCAGCCTCCGGCACACTATACAGAAGCGGCCCTGGTCAAGACTTTGGAAGAACTGGGGATCGGAAGACCAAGCACCTATGCTCCTACGATCACAACCATTATCGCAAGAAGATATGTGGCAAAGGAAAATAAAAATCTTTATATGACGGAACTGGGAGAAGTGGTCAATAAGATCATGAAAGAAGCCTTCCCAAGTATAGTAGATGTAAACTTTACCGCTACCATGGAGCAGCTTCTGGACGGTGTAGAGGAAGGAAAAGTCCAGTGGAAGACAGTGATCCGCAATTTCTATCCGGATCTGGAGGAAGCAGTGAAAAAGGCCAGACAGGAACTGGAGCAGGTAAAGATCGAGGACGAAGTCACCGATGTGATCTGTGAGCAGTGCGGAAGAAATATGGTGGTGAAATACGGACCTCACGGGAAATTTCTTGCCTGTCCGGGATTCCCGGAATGTAAGAATACCAAACCGTATCTGGAAAAGATCGGCGTTCCCTGCCCGCTGTGCGGTAAGGATGTGGTGATCAGAAGAAGTAAAAAGGGCCGCGTCTATTATGGTTGTGAAAACAATCCGAACTGCGAATTTATGTCCTGGCAGAAGCCATCCAAAGAGAAATGTCCTTCCTGTCAGAGCTATATGGTAGAAAAGGGAAATAAGCTGGTATGTTCTAACAAACAGTGCGGCTATGTGATGATGAAACCAAAAGAAAAAGCACTGGAAAACAGTATCGCCTAAAATACTCAGGGAGTTTTCATAAAACACTATCTTTCTGTTTTGTGGAAGCTCCTTTTTGCGTATAAAATAATAAAATAGTCTGGAAAAGACGAAAACATTACTTAATGAAGGAATTATTAGAAAACAGATAAAAAGACTGAAAATAGAAAAACTATA
>DWUY01000144.1 GCA_019120515.1 Candidatus Blautia avicola
GTAGAAGTCACCCAGGACCGGGCCGTACAGGAAAATGATACAGTAAATATTGATTTTACCGGGTATATGGACGGGGAAACTTTCAACGGAGGAAGCGCTCAGGACCAGGACCTGATCATTGGCTCCGACAGTTTTATTGATGGATTTGAAGATGGACTTATCGGACACAAAAAAGGCGAGACTGTGACCCTGGACCTGTCTTTCCCTGAAAATTATCAGAATAATCCTGACTTATCCGGAAAGCCCGTGACTTTTGAGGTGACTATCAATTCTATTTCAGAACCGGCGGCACTTACTGATGAGTGGGCGGCAGCCAATACGGATTACCCTACTGCGGAAGAATTTAAAAATGCCCAGAAAGAACTTCTGGTCCAGCAGGCAGACAGCGATTATGAAAGCCAGGTGAAATCAGATCTTTTTCAGCAGGTGATGAATAATTCCCAGATCAAAGATTATCCTGAGGAAGAACTGGAGGATTTAAAGTCCTCTATAGAGACCCAGATGGACCAGGCGTATACAGCCGCCTACGGAATGGGATTTTATGAGACCATGGAGGCCCAGGGCATATCCAAAGATGAAGCCGGCAAGAACGTTGAGAGTATGGCCGAAAGCTACATGGCTCAGTATCTGGTCACTCAGGCGGTTTTAGATGCGGAAGGAGTTTCCCTGACGGAAGCTGATTATGAGAAAGCCCTGGACGATTTCGCAAAGCTTAGCGGTTTTCAAGACGGAGAGGAAATAGAGAGTAATTATGGGGATATCCAGATACTGAAGAATAATGTGCTGTGGAATGTGGCCTGCGATAAGATCATGGAAACTGCTACGATCACAGAGAAAGCGGCAGATGATCAGACAGAAGAGGCGGCTCAGTAAAAATTTGAAAGACGCATAAAAAATTAATGCCATGAACAACAGGAATAAGGGGTGAAGAAAATGGCAAAGAAGAAAAAAAGAAAGAAAAGAAATCAGAAGAAAAAGATCCTGATCCTGACAGCCGCAGGGGTACTGGTGCTGGCGGCGGCAGGGGCCGCAGGATTTCTGCTGTATCAGAATGTTTTTTCAGGATCCAGAGAAGATGTGCTGGAAGAGTATATGGCCTGTATAGAAAAAGGCGATTATGAAAAACTGTATACTTTTCTGGACAGCAGCTCTCAGGAATTGGTTTCTCAGAAGGACTTTGTTACCAGAAATCAGAATATCTATGAAGGGATCGAGGTTTCTGATATCCAGCTGGAGATCCCTAAAGACCAGGACAGGGGAAAGCCGCTGTCTTACAGTGTGACAATGGATACCATCGGGGGAGAAATTTCCTATGATAATACCACTGCCTTTGAACGGGAGGACGGAGACTGGAAGATCGTCTGGACAGATTCTATGATCTTTCCGTCACTGGGCGAAACGGATAAGGTAAGCGTGGCCACTCTTGAAGCAAAAAGAGGAAGCATTTACGACAGAAATCAGAATCTGCTGGCCGGTCAGGGCACGGTACAGTCTGTAGGTCTGGTGCCGGGGAAAATGGAGGTACAGCCCCAGGAAGAGATCCAGGCCATCGGCCAGATCCTGGGAATTTCGGAAGATTCTATTCATTCCAGCCTGGACGCCTCCTGGGTACAGACAGACAGTTTTGTACCTTTGAAAGAGATGACCCAGGATCAGCTGGACCAGCCATACACAGATGCAGAGGGAAAACAAACCGGACAGACGATCCAGGAAGCCCTTCTGTCCTATGCGGGAGTTCTGATCTCTGAGACAGAAAGCAGGGTATATCCTTACGGGGAAAGCACGGCTCATCTTATCGGATATATCCAGCCCATAAACGCAGAGGAGCTGGAGGAACTGGCCGATGAGGGCTATAACGCCCAGAGCCTCATTGGCAGAAGCGGTCTGGAGAGTCTTTATGAGGACCGGCTCCGGGCAAAAGACGGTCATAAGATTTCTATCATAGACGCAGAAGGTAATGAAAAAGAGGCTCTGACTATGGAACCGGCCCAGGATGGAGAGGATATTACCCTGACTATTGACGTCAACTGGCAGACGAAACTATATGAGGCTTATCAGGAAGATGAAAGCTGTTCTGTGGTAATGAATCCAAAGACAGGAGAGGTTCTGGCTCTTGTGTCCACACCTTCCTATGACAGTATGGATTATATCCTGGGATTGTCCCAGGAACAGCTGGACGCTCTGAATAATGATGAGGCACAGCCTCTTTACAACCGGTTCCGGCAGGCCTGGGTACCCGGCTCTTCCTTTAAACCGGTGATCGGTGCCATCGGCCTTAGTACGGGAACACTCACAGCAGATGAAGATCTGGGAGCCAGCGGCCTGTCCTGGCAGAAGGATAGCAGCTGGGGCGACTACTATGTGACGACTCTTCATGAATACAGCGGAGCGGCGGATCTGAGAAATGCCCTGGTGTATTCGGATAATATTTATTTTGCCAAGGCAGCTCTCCAGATAGGAGCAGATACTCTGGCCGGGCAGTTAGACAAACTGGGCTTTAACCAGGAGATCCCCTTTGAGATTTCCATGACTTCTTCCCAGTATTCCAATACGGAAGGAATTGATACGGAAATCCAGCTGGCAGACTCAGGATACGGTCAGGGCCAGATCCTGGTAAATCCCCTTCATCTGGCATGTATCTATTCGGCCTTTTTCAATGAAGGAAATATGATCGCTCCTTATCTGGAATACGCAGAAGGAAAGACAGCTTCCTACTGGATCGAAGATGCCTTTACTCCGGAGGCGGCCCAGACCATTTATGAAGACCTTCAGGAAGTGGTCAGCGATCCGGGCGGCACCGGACATGATGCGGCTTCTGTATCAGGAGTAACCCTGGCGGGAAAAACGGGTACAGCGGAGATCAAAGAATCTCAGGATGATACAGAAGGGACAGAATTGGGATGGTTTGCAGTTTATAATACAGGGGCCTCCGATGAGGACACAGTATTGATGCTGAATATGGTAGAAGACGTGAAAGGCAGAGGTGGAAGCGGATATGTTGTGGACAAAGATGTGGAAGTCTGGAACCAGATGGCAGCCGCAGAGTAAAAGACTGCCGGCTCTTTTCCTGAGCCTGCTCCTGGCCGGGGGGACTTTCCTCTCCGGCTGCGGCAGCCAGGGAATACTCCAGGCAGGAGCTTTGGAGAGCGGGGAAGAACAGACAGAAGCCGTACAGACAGAAACGGTACAGGAAGAGGCTGGCAGCCCGGAAGATCAGAGGGGAGACAGCCAGGGAGAGCTGTCAGTCACTTATCTGGATGTGGGACAGGGAAATGCAGTGCTGGTCCGCCAGGAAGACCAGACCATGCTCATTGACGGCGGTCCAAGAGAAAGTTCTTCCTTTGTAGTCAGCTATCTAAAGCAGCAGGGAATCCAGAAACTGGATTATGTACTGATCTCCCATTTTGACGAGGACCATCTGGCAGGAGCGATCGGTGCTCTCTACAATTTCCCTGTAGAAACCCTGATCACAGCAGACTATGAAACCGATTCTTCCATTTATGATTCTTATAAAGAGGCGGTGGAAGAAAAGGGGTATGCGCCGATACATCCTTCCCTGGGAGATACCTTTTCCCTGGGCAGCGGCAGCTTCCGGATCATTTCCCCGGTAAGCTATGGACATGAAGATGAAAATCAAGATTCTGTAGGGATCATCCTGGAAAACGGCAGCGACCGCTTCTTTATCGGAGGAGATATCGGCCTGGAAGGGGAAAAAGAGATCCTGGAAGCCGGTGTGGATATACAGGCGGACGTCATGCTGATGAACCATCACGGGTCCCATGTAAGCCGGGAATTCTTTCAGGCAGTGAATCCTTCCTGGGCGGTGATCAGCTGCGGAGCGGGAAACAGCTACGGCCATCCCCGGCAGGATACGGTAGAGCTGATACAGGAATTCCAGGTGCCCTTGTTCCGCACAGACAAACAGGGGACTATCACTGCAGTAAGCCATGGACAGGGGATTACTTTTGACCAGGAACCCTGTAATGATTACACGCCGGGAGACAGCTCCCAGGAGGAAGAAGATGCTCTGGAGGATACCAGAACAGCCCTCAGCAATTCCACCAGAGAGGACTGTGATTATATTTTAAATATCCATACAAAGAAGATACATCTGCCGGACTGCAGCTCTGTTAAGACCATGGACGAAGACAATATGGCCTTTTACAAAGGAGACGAGGATGCTCTCCTGTCCCAGGGATATACGCCCTGCGGGAACTGCATAGGGCAGTAACTTTGAAAAATGGAAAAATAACAAAGCAGATAAGTACAGGCCAGAGGAAAAAAGAAAGGCCAGGGGAAGCATCGGTAAAGCGCAACTACAAATCTACCGTCTTTGCCATGCTTTTCGGGGACAGAGAAAGACTGTTGAAATTATACAATGCCATAAGCGGGAAGAACTATCAGGAACCGGAAGCCTTAGAGATCAATACGCTGGATAATGCCATCTATATTGGAATGAAAAATGACCTTTCCTTTATAATTGATGAACAGCTCTCCCTTTATGAACATCAGTCCACGGTGAATCCCAATATGCCGCTGCGCTTTTTGTTTTATATCTCAGATCTGTATTCCGGTATGACCAAGGAAGAAAATATTTATGGAAAAAAGGCTTTGACTATTCCCAGCCCCTGTTTCGTGATCTTTTATAACGGAGCAGAGACTCAGCCGGACAGGCAGATCCTGCATCTGTCAGATCTCTATGCAGTAAAAACTGCAGAGACGGGGCTGGAATTGACGGCAGTAATGCTGAATGTAAATCGCGATCATAACCAGGAATTGATGGAGGCCTGCAAAGATCTTAAAGATTATGCAGAGTATGTAGACAGAGTGCGGAGATATGCAAGGGATTATCCTCTGTCAGAAGCTGTAGACCGTGCTATCGAAGAGTGCATCCGGGAGAAGATCCTGCAGGAGTTTCTGGAAAAGAACCGGGCGGAGGTGAAGAAGATGAGTATATACGAATATGACCAAGAAAAACATATACGGATGGAGAGAGAGGAAGCCTGGGAGGAAGGAATGCAGGCGGGAAAAAGTGAAGGACTGAAGGAAGGGATAAAGGAAGGGATACTTCGTGGAAGAAATACTCAGCTTAGCGAGATGATCAGGAAAAAACTCGACAAGGGAAAGGATATTTCCCAGATTGCGGAAGAATTGGAGGAAGATGAAACCCGGATCCTGGAACTGATCAGAGAGTGGGGACTGAAGGAGGATTAGAAAAAAAGGTGTTATTGGAAGGCCCTTTGCCGAACATTCATAAAAGGAATAAGCAGTAAAAAGGATATAAAATCATTGACAACACAGGATGGAATGCCTAAAAATCAAAGGATTCCGCCTGTGTTTTTTTGCGCGATACGCCGGTCGGGCGACCACTGTGCCTGCACGAGCAGGCATTTGCCAGGTAACGGACAGCGAGGTTTTATAAAAAAATAGTTGCCTGCGCTACTATTTTGTGCTATAGTGTGAAACGTTGGAATCAGAAAGGAAGTATGAAACAGCATGAATGAACATTTTTCAGACCTGGGACGATATGTCTCTATTTTTGACAGACTTATGAAAATGTACTATGATCATGGCCTGTCTGCTTTTGAGATCGGCTGGGGACAGCAGTTTTATGTGGAGTATATTTATGAGCACCCAGGCGCCTCTCCCCAGGAAATGGCGGAATGCATCCGGGTAGATAAGGCGACCTTATCGAAAATCATTAAGAAACTAACAGAGGTTGGCTATATTCGGGTGGAAGGAGATGAAAAAGACCGGCGGATGAAACATCTGTATCTGACAGAGAAAGCTCTTCCGGCGGCAGAACAGATCAAGAAAATACACGGCACTTTTTTTGAAGATCTCCAGGCGGGGATTTCCAGGGAGGAACTGACTGTAACGGAAAACACCCTGCGCCGCATGGCAGACAACATTAACAAGAAAGTATGGCACAGAATGGAGGAACATCATGGGAAATAAAGAAAGTGTGCAAATATCCAGTGGAAAGAGGACAATGATATTTATCTGTCTGGTAGTGTCCGGAATCGCCTCTTCCACCTTATCAACAGCTATGACGACAGCACTGCCGAATCTGGTAGAATATTTCGGAGTCAGTACCTCTCTGGGACAGTGGGTCACCAGCGGATATTCTCTGGCTATGGGAATGATCATGCCGCTTACGGCTTTTCTCATTACCAGGTTCCCTACGAAAAGGCTGTATTTATCCGGCATCGGGATTTTTATCCTGGGACTGCTTCTCAGTATCTTCTCCGGCAATTTCGGGATCATGATGGTGGGAAGGGTCCTTCAGGCCTGCGGAAACGGTATCCTTATGGCGGCAGCTCAGGTTGTGATCCTTACGGTTTATCCCATTGAGAAAAAAGGTACCATGATGGGAACCTATGGACTGGCTACAACAGCGGCGCCTATCATTGCCCCGACTGTTGCAGGCCTGCTCATCGATGCTTTTGGATGGAAATCGATCTTTTATGTGGTCCTGGCGATCATGGTAATTTCTTTTGTATTGTCCAGCATGGTATTTGAGAATATATTGGAGCTTCAGGACAAGAAGTTCGACGTCATTTCCTTCGTGGAAAGTATCTTTGCATTCGGCGGCATAACCCTGGGTCTTGGAAATATTACCACTTACGGCCTGCTCAGTGTTCAGGCAGGGGTGCCTCTGGTGATCGGCGCTCTGGTCTGCATCTTCTTTGTTACCCGCCAGTGTAGTCTGGAGACTCCATTCCTGGATGTAAAGATCCTCGGCAATAAAAACTATGCGGTAAGCGTTATCGCCAGTATGGTCCTCTATCTGGTCATGATGGGATCTTCGGTTATGATGCCCCTGTATGTTCAGAGTGTTATGGGATATTCTGCCGTGGTGTCTGGTCTGGTCACATTGCCCGGATCTGCCGCTACCGCTATTATCAGCCCCTTTGCAGGCAGGATCTACGACAAGATGGGGATCAAAAAGATTTTTGTCCTGGGTTCTGCAGTGTTGCTGATCAGTAATCTGGGCATGTTCTTCCTGAGCCTGGAGACCCCTCTCTGGGTTGCGGCAGTTTTAAATGTTATAAGGAATATTTCCATAGGATGCCTGATGATGCCACTGCTGACCTGGGGAACCAGCAACGTGGACTTCCGCAAGGTGGCGGACGCTTCCTCACTGCTGACCTCTTTTCGGACCATTGCAGGTTCTGTTGGCTCCGCCCTGTTTGTAGGGATCATGACAGCGGTAAGCGCCGCCTCTCAGGTTTCATATGGCGACAGGGCTTTAGTCCATGGTATGAACATCTCTTTCCTGTGCATGGCAGCCGGAGCTTTCGTTCTTTTACTGATCGCTGTATTTGCGGTGAGAAAAACTAAAGAGTGATTCAGAAAGGACCTGTCGGGAATTTCGGGAAAGCTGTCTCTGCGGGTAAGGTTTATGATTATAGTCTGCATTTATTCTTTTCCCCGGGAACCGGCTGTAGTATAATGTTACCCGGAACAAATGTGACAGGGAGGATTTGAATATGGAACTGGTTGTTTCAAGTATTACTACAGCTATAGTAAATCTTATTGTATTTTCACTGATCCCCTTTCTCTGGTGGCTGCTCAGGCATAGAAAAGAGACGGGATTTTTCCAGTGGCTGGGATTTTACCGGCCCAGGCTGAAAAGCAAATGGTGGGTATTGGTGATTTTTGCGGTCTTATATTATTTCTTTTATAACTTTGACTTTACGCAGCTGATAGATCCGGCAACCTTAGAATATGTGGAAAACAGCGATGCAGTATCTGCCAACGCCTTTGCCGGGATTGGCGCCGCCGCTATCCTGCCGGCTCTTATCCAGAACTTTATAGCAAACGGTGTGGCAGAGGAAATCTTATACAGAGGTTTCTTATGTAAAAGACTGTGCGGAAAACTGGGAACTGCGGCCGGAATTGTTTTGCAGGCTGTTCTGTTCGGCCTTATGCACAATGTTCTGTATATGCTGGTGGGACTGGATGTAGGTCTGTGGTATCATATACTGACTTTTATCTTTACAGGAATGGGAGCCTTACTTTTGGGCTGGCTCAATGAAAAAATATATAACGGCTCTATTATCCCCAGCATTGTGCTTCACGGAGCGGGAAACTTTATCGCTACCATGCTGGTGGCATTTTCCTGAAGCCGTCTTGCGCCTTCTTTCCAGAGGTAGTAAAATGAAACTACCTTGGGAAGGGAGGCGTTTTTTATGGAATGGAAACCATTGCCGGTGGGAATTGATGATTTTGAAAAAATAGTAACAGGGGATTACTTTTATGTAGATAAAACACTTTTTATTAAGGAACTGTTGGAGATAAAAGGAGAAGTAAACCTTTTTACACGTCCCCGCCGTTTTGGGAAAACTTTGAATATGAGTATGCTGCGGTATTTTTTTGAGGAAAATCCAGAAAAGGCTTCACGGATATTCCAGGGGCTGGATATTATGAAGGCCGGAGAAAAATATCTGGATCATATGGGAAAATATCCGGTTATCATGATTTCCTTAAAGTCTATGAAGCAGCCTTCCTATGAACTGGCTTTTGAAATGCTGAAAAAGGCCTTAAGAGGGGAATTTCAGCGCCATTGGCAGTTGGTGTCAGACAGGGGCAGACTTACCGCAGCAGATCAGAAGAGGTATCTGAGGCTGCGGGATCTGGAGGGAACAGAAGCAGATTATGCAGACGCTCTAAAATTCCTTTCAGAATGTCTGTACAGCTGTACGGGAAAAAAGGCTGTCATTTTGATCGACGAGTATGATGTGCCGTTGGAGAACGCCTATTTTAGCGGTTTTTATGACCGGATGACCGATACTATACGTTCTCTTTTTGAATCTGCCTTCAAGACAAATGAAAACCTGGAATTTGCTGTGGTCACCGGCTGTCTGCGGATCAGCAAAGAATCTATCTTTACAGGACTGAATAATCTGAAAATCATGTCTGTTACCTCTAAGGACTGCGGGGAATACTTTGGCTTTACCCCGGAAGAAGTAAGAAGGATGCTGGATTTTTACGGGTTAACAGAAAATTATGAGACAGTCCGCCAGTGGTATGACGGATATCAGTTTGGCAATGCAGAAGTTTATAACCCCTGGAGCGTGATCAATTATGTAGATTCCTGCCG
>DWUY01000145.1 GCA_019120515.1 Candidatus Blautia avicola
GAAAGCCTATATAATGAATATATATACAAAACCAAAGTACAGAAGACAAGGCATTGCCTATAAAACTTTGGATCTTCTGGTAAAAGCAGCAAAGAGCAGGGGGATCACAGCAATCTCCCTGGAAGCCACGGACATGGGCCGGCCTTTATATGAGAAATATGGGTTTGTGAAAATGGAACATGAAATGGAACTGCCGGAATGAAAGCGGAGACAGAATAAAAAAGCTGCTATACCTGTAACAAGATAAAAGAAAAGGTACAGCAGCTTTTCCAGTGATTATACCCGGGCTTTTCTGCAATTTTGAAAACTTTCAGTTTAGGCAAAAACATTACATTGATAAAAGAAACCGGACTTATTTTAGCAGAAAGTATTGTCCTGAAAAATGCCCGATCTGCAGTTCTAAAGAACCATTTTTGAAAGTGTAATGGTTTGTACCTGGACCTCCAAAAAGTTTGCTGTTGCTGTCCAGCAGCAAAACGGCATGTTTATGTTTAGGAAGCTGTATTTCATAATTGTGCAGATCAATGCTGTCAAAATTTAATACTGTTAAAATTTCTTCTTTGTCCGATTTTCTCAGGAAAGCATATATTTGTCATGTTGTTTTCTCCTTTCGGCGGGAGCAGTCTGCATATAGGACAGCGTGTCATTCATCCAGCCCAGATCCCATTTATAATCAAAGCCTAATCCTCCTTCTGCCACCTTGGCCGTAACGCCGGGATAAACAGTGGAATCTTCAGCAATGAGAATCCCCTCCGGACATCTTTTTTTCAAACCGGCGTTCATTGTCTGTATAAATCGGATAGCAGACGGGTTTTCTCCGCGCTCTTTATCTCCCTGCCAATAAATCAGGTTGCTGACAGCGTCAACACGCAGGCCGTCGAAATGGAATTCTTTTAGCCAGTAATAGGCGGAGGATTGCAGGAAACTTCTCACCTCACCTCTGGAGTGCATAAAGTTACAGCTGCCCCATTCATTTATGCCAATATCACTGTGAGGGTATTCATAGAGGGCGGTTCCGTCATATTTCAGCAAACCATAATCATTAACCGCAAAGTGGACAGGGACAAAATCTAAAATCACACCAATATTTTCCTCGTGACATCTGTCAATGAAATACCGCAGATCATCAGGAGTGCCATATCGGGAAGTAGGGCTGAAAAATCCTGTGGCCTGGTAGCCCCATGATTCATCACAGGGATATTCATGCAGAGGCATAAGCTCTGCAAAGTTATAATGATTTTCTGTTAAATAGGGTATGAGCAGATCCGCAAGCTCACGATAGCTGTAGAAAGGGCGTTCATGATCTTCCGGTTTTTTCCATGAACCGGCGTGGATCTCATAGATATTAACCGGACGTTGTTCTGTGCTTTTTCTTCGGTTCAAATACTTTTTATCAGAAAAACGGTAATTTGATAATCCATATATGATTGAAGATACGCTTTTGAGAAGTGCCGGTCCTTTGGAGAAGATTCTGTTATTGATATTTTGTCGGAAATTAATCAGAAAATAATGGAGTTACTTAGATGATCCTGCGGTTAAGGAAAAAACAGGCAGCCTGCTGGAACGCAGACTGCAGTTTTCCCGGCATTTGATTGGAAAAGGAGGAATTACGGCATCCGGATTGTAACCATGCCTCCCCTTTCCCAGTTGTTCAATTCCAATTCCCCTGAATGACTTTTTACTACCTGTGCAGCAATCCAGAGTCCCAGTCCTCTGTGACCGTCCAGACTGCGGCCGGTATCTCCCCTCCACAGACGTTTGGTGCCGTGGGCCAGGGCTTCTTTCGTAAATCCGGGCCCCTGGTCGAAAACGGTGAGCTGCCAGGACTTTTCCGTCATGGAACCTTTCAGAAAGACTGTGCCTCCGGAAGGGGTATATTCTATGGCGTTATCCACGAGATTTCCCACAGCCCGGAGAAAATGTTCTTTTTGAAGAGAGGCAGTACCCCGAAGGTCGGATTCCTTTTTCAAAAGAATTCCTTTGGAAGCTGCAAGGGGAAGGGCATTCTGAAAGGCTTCCTTAAAGATCAGGCTTAAGTCACAGCTCTGGAATTCTTCTTCTGCTCCTGCACAGGCTTCCAGCAGCCCGGCCACGTAGCCTTCCGCCCGGCGGCTGCTGGACACGATCGTCTCTGCCATTTCCCGGCAGTCTTCTGAAAGATCTTCCTCCAGAAGGAGTTCTCCATTTCCCCTTATCAGCGTAAGAGGGGTTTTCAGATCATGGGCAAGAGCGCCGATTTCCCCTTCCCGTTCCTGCCGGGCAGCCCATTGAGAGGAAAGAGAGTTGTAAAGGGCTTCCCGCATATGCTCCATAGCTTCCAGGGCCTGGTCGTATTCCCGTATGCCGGCATGAGGGATCATAAAATCCAGTTCTCTGGCTCCGATTTTTTGGCTTACTTCTCCAAAGAGACGGAGCCTGGAGGCCAGATATCTGCGAAGCCACAGGGTATTCAGGATCAGACAGAGAACCAGGACTATTCCAAGGGAGGCAAACCATAAGTATTCAAAAGGCGGCAGGAGCGCCCGGAGCCCCGGGTCAGTAAATTCCCTCCGGTAATGCCAGCGGAGGACCAGGGTACTTCCATCTTGGTACGTATACCGGATAATATGCAGATCCTCAGGGGTTGTCTGGAAAAATTCCCGGAGAGGATCCAGTTCCCTGCCTTTGGTATTGGTTTTAAGTACAGCTCCCTCTGTATCAAATAAAGCATATTCCGGCAGAAAATTTTCATCAGGAGCTGCAAAAACAGCCGGATGGTCTTTCAGCATTTCTTCTGCCTGCTGATTGGAAACCGAACCATGGTAAATAAATCCTGCGGTCTGCAGCCCTGTTATCAGGACCATCCATAGAAGACCACATAGCAGCATACAGCCAAGCATAAGGACAGCAAAGCGGAGAAGAACAAAAGAAAGAGTTATAGAAGGTTGTCTTTTCGCCATTTATAGCCCACCCCCCAGACAGTTTCTATGGGATTTAAATTTTCAGCTCTCAGTTTGCTCCGGATGTTCTTAATATGTTCTGCGATCGCAGAGGAATCCCCTTCAGCGTCAAGGCCAAAAACAGATTCATATAACTGTTCTTTGGTAAAGACCTGGCCGGGGTGGAGAGCCAGATATTCGCAGATCCCGTATTCCCCTTTGGTAAAAGACAAGAGATGTTCTTGTGTGGAAATAGTTTTTGCCTGCATGTCAAAGCGGAGACCTCCCCGGTTCAGCGTATGGGTTGGCTGACGTTTTTCTCTTCGCAGATGAGCCGACACCCGTGCCCGGAGCTCCGTAAGGCTGAAAGGTTTTTTTATGTAATCGTCTCCTCCCAGACCAAAACCTTCTGCAAGGGCCGCCTCTTCTGTTTTGGCGGTGAGAAATAATATAGGACAGTCCACTTCCTGACGAATACGGCGGCAGAAAGAAAAGCCGTCTTCACCGGGGATCATTACATCTAAGAGTATAAGATCGTACTGCCTGCACCGGTCCGGGCACAGAGGGGCAGGGTCTGTTTCCACATCTACCTGATGACCGTCCTTTTCCAGGGTTTTCCGTATCAGCTTCAGTATATCCGGATCATCATCTATCACTAATAGTTTTGCCATAATATTTCCTCCAGTTTTAATTTTAAGAATTCAGTGTCCCGAAATATTATTTACTCCTCCAGTATCTGGATAGGCGTGGCCTCTGACACAAAGATCATGCTATCATAGAGCGTTGCCGGCGGCTGGAACAACCGATAGCTTGGAGGCAGCAGGCGCATATACCAGACATAGCTCTCCCCCAGATTTCCCTGATATACATAATCCCTGGACAATTCTCCCAGGGGAGTGTCTGCCGGTATTTTGGAAAAGTCCAGCCAGCAGATGCCGAAGCTGGCCTTTTTGGCAGCATTTGCCAGAGGGTCGTGGGAATAAAATACCTGATTTGTCCGCTTGCCGGAAACCTGGTCAGGAACATTGCAACAGGTTTTATAAAAGTCTGTGCCAATGACATAATAACCGTTCCCCATTTCATCTGCAAGGAGCATTCCCATAGAATCATAACTTTCCCAACGGGCCACGTGCTTATTATGGCCTGTCACAAATATCCGGTTATGTCCAGCCCTGGATTCCTGTGCGGCGATCCAGCTGATATTTTCTGCTAAAAACTTATCTCTTAATACGGCGAGAGCATCTAATACCACTGGATCGTCCCGGCCGGTATCCAGTTTTCCCTGAAAATCCAGATATTGCAGCAGCACGTCGGCAAAATGGACAGCCTGCTCTGTGTTTTCCTGTTTTTCAAGGTGAGCTTTTATCTGAGATAATGTCTGGATCCGTTCCTCATTGCTGTATCCGGCGGCCCAGTTTTCACCATCCATAAGGGACTCCAGACTTTCCGAATCTATTCCGGCTTTTCTGCAGCCCTCTGTTAAAAACTGAAAACTGTATACATATCTCTGCATATCAAAGCCGTAAAAACGGAGATCTTCTCCCGGGGCAGCGGTTTCGTTATACTGCCGCATATAAGAGATAAGTTCCGCCATTTCTTTGGTACAGTAGATTTTAAAGCCAATGGCCCTGGCAGCTTCCAGAGCGGTTCCCTCTCCGCCGTGTATATAACGGTTTACCTGTTCACAGCCACCATAGTCTCCTTCCAGGGCAAAAGCCCTTACGTCATATTTTTCCACCAGAAGTTTGAATACCTTTAGTTTCAGCTCCTGGAATTCCACATTTCCGTGAGTAGCTTCCCCAAGGGCAATGATCCGGGCTTCTTTTGGTATGGAAATATCCTGTATGTTGCCTGCATAAGAGGCAAATTCTTTTGGATCTGCGCTTTTCCCTGGTCCGAAACCTCCAAAATGCATAAAAACCGAAAGAGCCAGGAGCAGTGACGCAAAGAGGCATAATAAAGCGGTGCGTAAAATTTTGTGTTTTTTCTTTCTCATAATCGTTTCCTTTCTGCTTTTGATATAGAAAGGGTAACATTTAATTTTAAGGTTTTTATAAGGAGCAAAAATATTTTCATAAAATATAGAATCCAGTCCGGTCTATTCTCAAAGAGAGGGTTCTATTGTATAATACAGTCAAAACTATAGTCCGACCGGACTGTTACAGGGGGATATGCAGGAAAAACAGAGAACGCAACCAGAAGTTGACGGATTGTCTTCCTTTGAGGATGGTACAGAAAGATGAAAACTGCTATTCTTTTAGTGAAGAGAAAAGTGGGGTGAGGATATGGGGATTGGGGAACGTCTGCAGCAGTTGAGAAAAGAAAAAGGGATATCCCAGGAAAAGCTTGCGGAACAGCTCCATGTTACAAGGCAGGCAATTTCAAAATGGGAAACGGGACAAAGTTATCCGGATTTAGATAACCTTGGGGCATTGTGCAAATTGTATGGAGTGACCGCAGATTATATTCTGTATGGTGAAGATACAAAAACTCAGAAAAACCGATTTTATAAAAAAGTGAAATGGATAATTTTCGGTCTTATGTCAGGAAGCGGAGCAATACTTTGCTGCCTGCTGCCCCTTTTCGCAAGTATGTATCAGCAGTCAGAATTCAGAACCTGGGGGAGCTGCCATACAAATGCCAATGATTATATTACAGAATGGCCGGTTTTAGGGATCCTGATCATTGCCTTAGCCTTGTTGCTGATTGGTATAGCGGGAATTTTCCTGAGTTATCTAATCTCTAAATATGAAAATAGCATTCAGGAGTTTATTTCTGACTGGATCAGCAGTTGGAAACAATAAAAGCGGAGGGAACAATGGATATAAATTATGGGGACATCATAGTCCTGAACAGTGAATTAAAAAGAAAAAACCTAAGATATCATGTAAGTTATAAAAATGAAAAAACGGCCTGCATAGAGCCGCCGGGGGAATGCTGTCAGACAGAAGAATTAAAAGAAAAAACACTGGAATGCATTCAGGATTATTATAGAAAGAAAAATATCACCGTTCATTTTACAGAGGACGGGCTGTATTTTTCCTGTGAAGGGTCATAAGATTGGCAGAAAAGGGAGAAGCATATGATGAGAGACTTGAAAATTGAAAATAAAATGTATGAAATCGCTACAGAGTTTATCAAGAAAAGATATCCTACAGGCTGGGGAGGGGCCGCTGTGATACACACCAAACAGGGAAGCTATTTTACAAGCGTTGCCTTAGAAAGCGCCAATTCCTCTGTGCTGCTGTGTATAGAAGCAGGGGCTATGTGCGAGGCACACAAATATAATGAGAAGGTGACACATTGTCTGTGTGTGGTAAGAGATGATGAAAATTCTCCATTTAAGGTCTTGTCACCTTGTGGAGTGTGCCAGGAAAGACTGCGGTACTGGGGAGAAGATGTGCAGGTAGGAGTGACTACGGAGGATAATTCTCTGCTGTTTGTTACTTTGAAGGAAATGCAGCCTCATCACTGGTGCCATGCATATCCTCCGGAGGAACTGGAACATTATGAAGAAAAATAACCGAAAAACGTTTGGCTATTCCTTAATTGAAAATACCTGGCACTTATGTTAGAATGAAAAAGGAATTTACAAATGAATGAACCAGACTGAAAAGTTTTATGATACAGGAGGACGCAGATATGGAACAGTATAAGCAGGAGTTTATTGAATTTATGGTAGACTGCAATGTGTTGAAATTCGGAGAATTTACTTTAAAGAGCGGAAGAAAGTCTCCATTCTTTATGAATGCAGGGGCTTATGTTACAGGCTCCCAGTTAAAACGTCTGGGGGGATACTATGCAAAGGCCATTCATGACAAGTATGGAGATGATTTTGATGTACTCTTCGGACCGGCGTACAAAGGAATCCCCATCAGCGTAGTGACAGCTATTGCCTACAGTGAGTTGTACGGAAAAGAGATCCGTTACTGCTCTGACAGAAAGGAAGAGAAAGATCACGGCGCGGATAAGGGAAGCTTCCTGGGAAGCAAGCTTGCGGACGGCGACCGGGTAGTTATGATTGAAGATGTGACTACTTCCGGAAAATCCATGGAAGAAACCGTTCCTAAGGTAAGAGGAGCCGCTAACGTGGAGATCGTAGGTCTGATGGTATCTCTGGACCGTATGGAAGTTGGAAAGGGCGGAGAGAAATGCGCTCTTGAGGAAATAAAAGATCTTTATGGATTTGAGACCAACGCAATCGTTACTATGGAAGAAGTGGTAGAACACTTATATAACAAAGAATACAAAGGAAAAGTAATTATAGATGACAAGCTGAAAAGCGCTATCGATGCATATTATGAACAGTACGGAGCAAAAAGGTAAGAGTTATCATTTAGGGAAGTGTTAGATCATGAATGAAAAAGTTTATAAGACTATGGCCCGCTGTGGCGCGGGAAATATTGCTTTAGGGATCGTTGTACTGGTAAGCGGCGTTGCCGCAGGAATCTTAGTGCTGATAAACGGCATTAAACTGCTGAAAAGAAAATCAGAAATTACATTTTAATTAATAATCCGGGCTGCCCGCGACAGCAGAGGCCTGAGGGGCTCTGTCTGTGGGGCGGCCTGCTTTGCGCTGAAAACATGACCCGCCTGGAGGGCGGGCTTTAAGTATAGATAAAAGAGGTCAGAAAATTGAATAGAGAGACTAAGAAGAAAATAAAGACAGCAGGAGCGGTTTTGTTTGTGCTGTATATTCTTGCGCTGATATATTTTCTCTTTTTTGCGGACAGATACGGCCAGATGGCTTTTGCCCAGAGAGAATATCACTATAACCTGGTGCTCTTTACGGAAATCCGGAGGTTCTGGAATTACAGAGAGCAGCTGGGATTCCTGGCAGTGGCGGCCAATCTTCTGGGAAATGTTGTAGGATTTATGCCTTTTGGCATGATCCTTCCGCTGATCTGCAGAAATGCAAGAGGATTTTTCTTCATCACTTTCTCTGGATTTACACTGAGCCTGTGTGTGGAAGTGACCCAGCTTATGACAAAACTGGGAAGCTTTGATGTAGATGATCTGTTAATGAACACCCTGGGGGCAGCGGCAGGATATCTGATCTTTGCGGTGTGCCATGGTATATACGATAAGAAAAGAGGACGTAAATAATGGCGGTAAAACGATATAAATATTCTTTTGCAAATAAAAACCATGCGGCTAAGGGCGTAGTTTCTACTGCCTGCGCGGGGATTTCTGCAGGAATCTTCTGCGTGGCTTCCCTGTGCTCTCTGGCTTATCACGGCAATGGAGGCATATATCTGGGAGCTATGGGACTGGCTGCCCTGGGAATTTCCATATATGGATTTATAATGGGCCTGAGAAGTTTTTCGGAAAAACATAAAAATCAGAGATTCTGTAAGATCGGAGCCATGGCAAACGGCGTGATCATGGTCATCTGGCTGGCTCTGTTTCTGGTAGGGCTTTCTTGATCAGGAGGTTAGAAGATGGAGAAAAAAGAAGAACGGCTGAAAAAACAGATGGATTTCCTGCTGGAGGTGGATAAACTGAAATTTATCACCAGGCAGACGTATCTGTCTGATGGAAAACGAAAAGAAAACGACGGGGAACACTCCTGGCACCTGGCGCTGATGGCAGTGCTCTTGTCAGAGTATTCCAATGAAAAGGTGGATCTTATAAAGGTGATCACCATGGTGCTGATCCACGATATTGTGGAAATAGACGCAGGGGATACCTATGCATATGACGCTGTAGGAAATCAGTCCAAAAGAGAGCGGGAGGTAAAAGCCGCAGACAGGATCTTTAATATCCTTCCCGAGGATCAGGCGAAGAAGTTCCGTCAGCTCTGGGAGGAGTTTGAGGCCTATGAGACGCCGGAGGCAAAATTTGCCCATGTATGCGACAATGTCCAGCCGTTAATGCTCAATGACGCCACAGACGGCCTGGCCTGGAGAGAACATGATGTGAAAAAATCCCAGGTACTCCGGAGAAACAGCCGCACCGGGGAAGGCTCTCAAGTGATGATGGAATATATCAATAAAATTTTAGATAAAAATGTAGAAAGTGGTAATTTAAAAGATGAGTGATGAATTAATGCAGGAACGTTTTTCTCTGATGAGGGAAAGGATCAGTGAAATCCAGAAGGAAGAACTGGTAAAAGATCCGTATAGGGATTTTTTCAGAAAAACAGGTGATTTTATCCTGGAGATCTGCCGGATACATGACAGGATCCGGGAAGGATGGCTGGAGAAAGCCTCTATGGAAGAACTGAAGGAAAACAATCATAAAATGTATGAAGATATCCTTCCGGAGCACTATGAAGAGTCTTATGGAAATCCGGCTTATGCCTGGAAGATCCTGGGCAGGGACTTTGGTCAGCTCCTCAGTTTCCTCTACACAGAAGTAAGGGGGATGATCGTCTTCGCCTATGAGGACAGACTTTTTGATATGACGGTGGCAATGGAGCTGTTTGTCCAGATTTATAATCTTTTTGAAGATCCGGAAGTTTCCCCAAAAGATGTGAAAGATGCTATTTACTGGTATGTCAGCGACTACAGCGATGAAATGGCAGGATACCGTGTCCGGGAAGGGGTAGATCCTTCTCTTGATTTTGCTGTGCGGATCATCTGTGAAAGCGATCTGACCGATCTTCGGTATCTATATAAGTATGGGGAATATGTAACAGAAAACGAACTGGCTATGGCTGCTTTCCTGAATACTCTGCCGGAAGAAGAGATCCAGGCTATGGCCAGGACCTATACAGAAGGATACCGGATCGGCTTTATCCAGGGAAGAAAGGATATTACAAAGAAAAAAACTGTAAATATCCGCTTCCAGCTGGGATTTGAGAGAATGGTCAAGGCAGCTATTGAACAGTTCCGGGAAATGGGACTGGCTCCTGTGATCTACAGAAGCGCTGTCCACAGTGTGAATAAAAAACAGGCTCATAGGATCGGCTATTACGGGGCTATTCCGAATCAGCAGTTCGACTATGACCATAAAGACGACGCGGCTCTTTATCTGGATCATGAGTTTGTCCAGAGAAAGCTGCGGGTCCTTCAGGTGGCTTATGAGCAGGTAAAAGAACTGGCAAACACCCATGGAGGACCGGCCTGCATTGAAACTTTCGGAGAGAAGCCTTTTGTGCCGGTATCCAAGAAAGAGGCCTGCGCCCTGTCTCCTCATCAGCAGAAACTTCAGGTAAGCTATGACAACGAGTCCGGGCAGATCGTGAACCGCTATATTAAAGGGGAAGAGAGAAGCTTTACCATTATTGCATACCCGGTAAAAGAGATCGGAGAAAATTTTGAAGAGATCTTCCGGGAAACAGTAAAGATCAATACTCTGGATAATCAGTTATATCAGCAGATCCAGCAGAATATCATAGAAGCTCTTGATAAGGGAGAATATGTAAGGATAAAAGGAAGAGAAGGAAATGAGACAGATCTGAGAGTCCATCTCCATCATCTGGCCGATCCGAAGAAACAGACAAATTTTGAAAACTGTGTGGCAGATGTGAACATTCCTGTAGGAGAAGTCTTTACCTCTCCGGTGCTTCAGGGAACAGATGGGGTCCTTTTCGTTTCCAAGGTATTCTTAAACGGACTGGAATACAAGGATCTGAAAATCTGCTTCCAAGATGGAAAGATCGCAGAGTATTCCTGCAGAAACTTTCAGGATGAAGAGGAAAACAGAAAGCTTATCAAAGAAAATATCCTTTATCACCACGATACCCTTCCTCTGGGCGAGTTCGCTATCGGAACAAATACCACTGCTTATGTGATGGCGCAGAAATATCAGATCGGTCCTCTGCTGCCTATTCTGATCGCAGAAAAGATGGGGCCTCATTTTGCTGTGGGAGATACCTGTTACAGCTGGTGTGAGGATACTCCTGTATACAATCCTGACGGCAGAGAGATCATAGCCAGAGATAATGAAGTGTCCATACAGAGAAAGCAGGATATCAGCAAGGCTTATCTTGGATGCCATACAGATATCACCATTCCTTATGACGAGCTGGATTCTATCTGCGTGGAAGCCTTGGACGGCAGTGAGATCTACATTATCCGGGAGGGACGGTTTGTGCTGCCTGGAACAGAAACTCTCAATGAAGCTTTCACTTCTTGACAAGAATTGTAACTATAGGTAAAATTGTGCTGTAAAAGTTAAATTTAAATAAAATAACAAAGGAGATTTATCATGGCAAAAGTTGGAATTGTTATGGGCAGTGACTCTGATATGCCTGTTATGAGCAAAGCGGCAGATATGCTGGAAAAATTCGGGATTGATTATGAGATGACCATTATCTCTGCACACAGAGAGCCGGATGTATTTTTTGAGTATGCAAGATCAGCTGAGGAAAAAGGCTTCAAAGTAATCATCGCAGGAGCAGGCATGGCAGCACATCTTCCTGGCATGTGCGCGGCAATCTTCCCAATGCCGGTGATCGGTATCCCCATGCACACCACATCTTTAGGCGGACGGGACTCTCTGTATTCTATCGTACAGATGCCAAGCGGTATCCCTGTCGCCACAGTAGCCATTAACGGAGGTGCAAACGCAGCAATTCTGGCAGCCAAGATTTTAGCAACTTCCGATCCGGAACTTCTGCAGAAATTAAAAGACTACAAAGAAGAACTGAAAGACCAGGTAGTAGCCAAAGACAAAAAACTTCAGGAAGTAGGATACAAAAATTATAAGTAAGCACTTAACGATTGGCGAGCTGAAGGCGAAGACAGAGTTTAGTGCGCACTTACTCCGCCGCAGTTAATGAAGGAGACCGGAGGGAGCCTGAATTTAGAAAGGCGGAGTTTCCGGTCCACTTAACGATTGGCGAGCTGAAGGCGAAGACAGAGTTTAGTGCGCACTTACTCCGCCGCAGTTAATGAAGGGGAGCGGCGAGCCAAAGATAAAGACAGAGCTTACTATATATGGAGGAAAGAAAATGGATTATAAGAACGCGGGCGTAGATATTGAAGCCGGTTATGAATCAGTGGAACTGATGAAGGAACACGTTAAGAAAACCATGAGGGAAGAGGTTCTGGGAGGCCTGGGGGGCTTTTCAGGCGCTTTCTCTCTGAAAAAGATCAAGGAGATGGAAGACCCGGTGCTCCTTTCAGGAACTGACGGCTGCGGTACCAAGGTAAAACTGGCTTATCTCATGGATAAACATGATACCATCGGGATCGATGCAGTAGCTATGTGTGTCAATGATATTGCATGCGCAGGAGGGGAACCTTTATTCTTCCTGGACTATATCGCATGCGGAAAGAATTATCCGGAAAAGATTGCCCAGATCGTAAAAGGCGTGGCTGAGGGATGTCTTCAGTCCGGCGCTGCCCTGATCGGCGGAGAGACTGCGGAACATCCGGGACTTATGCCGGAAGAAGAATATGACCTGGCAGGTTTTGCTGTAGGCGTGGTAGAGCGGAAAGATCTTATCGACGGAAAAGATTTAAAAGCGGGAGATGTTCTTATCGGCATGGCTTCTTCAGGAGTTCACAGCAATGGATTTTCTCTGGTACGGAAAGTGTTTGAGATGACCACAGAGTCTCTGAACACTTATTATGACCAGCTTGGCGGGACTCTGGGAGAAACTCTTCTGGCTCCCACAAAGATCTATGTAAAAGCTCTGAAAGCTGTTAAAGAAGCAGGCGTAAGAGTAAAAGCCTGCAGCCATATCACCGGCGGCGGATTTTACGAAAATGTTCCCAGAATGTTAAAGGACGGAGTCTGCGCAGTTATTGAAAAAGACAGTTATCCGGTGCCTCCGATCTTTGATCTGATGGCCAAAAAAGGAGATATCGAGGAACATATGATGTACAATACCTTTAATATGGGTATCGGTATGGTAGTTGCTGTAGATCCGGCAGATGTGGAGAAGACCATGGAAGCCATCAAGGCAGCAGGAGAGACTCCTTATGTGATCGGAAAGATCGAAGAGGGAGAAAAAGACGTAAAATTAGTATAAAAGAAAGGACAGGGTTGCAGCAGAAAAAGAAAATAGGGATTTCTGCGGCAGCCCTTTTCCTGTCTGAAAGGAAGGCAGAATATGATGAAAATGGCAGTTTTGGTCTCCGGAGGAGGCACAAATCTTCAGGCTATTATAGACGCCATTGAAAGCGGGAAAATTACTAACGCAGAGATTTCTGTGGTGATCAGCAATAATGCTAATGCTTATGCCCTGGAGCGGGCAAAACAGCATGGTATTGAGGCTCTTTGTGTTTCCCCTAAGAGTTTTTCTTCACGGGAAGAATTTAACCAGAAGCTTCTGGAGACGATCCAGTCTTATCAGGTGGATCTGGTGGTCCTGGCAGGCTGCCTGGTAGTGATCCCTGAGATCATGGTAAAGGCTTATCCAAATAAGATCATCAATATCCATCCGGCTCTGATCCCTTCTTTCTGCGGTACAGGATATTATGGGCTGAAGGTTCATGAAGGCGTGCTGAAAAGGGGCGTAAAGGTAACAGGAGCTACGGTGCATTTTGTAGATGAAGGAACAGATACCGGTCCTATTATCCTTCAGAAAGCGGTGGAAGTCCATCAGGACGATACCCCTGAGATCCTTCAGAGAAGAGTGATGGAAGAGGCGGAATGGAAGATCATGCCGGAAGCCATTAATTTAATTGCAAATCATAAAGTACAGGTAGTAGACGGCCTGGTAAAGATCAGCGAATAAGAGAAAGGGGAAGAAACCAATGAAAGTATTGATTATCGGAAGCGGCGGAAGAGAACATGCCATTGCCTGGAAGGTGGCTCAGAGCCCGAAAGTAGAAAAGATTTACTGTGCCCCGGGCAACGGAGGAATCGGTCAGGTAGCGGAGTGCGTACCCATCGGCGCTATGGAATTTGATAAACTGGCAGCTTTTGCCAAAGAAAAAGAGATCGACCTTACTATCGTAGGAATGGACGATCCGCTGGTAGGCGGCGTGGTAGACGTATTTGAAAAGGAAGGACTCCGGGTATTCGGTCCAAGGAAAAACGCGGCTATCCTGGAAGGCTCCAAAGCTTTTTCAAAGGATCTGATGAAAAAATATCATATTCCTACAGCAGCTTATGAAAACTTTGATAATCCGGAAGCAGCCATTGCCTATCTGAAAGAAAAGGCAGAGTTCCCTATTGTGCTGAAAGCTGACGGACTGGCGCTGGGAAAAGGCGTGCTGATCTGCAATACTCTGGAAGAGGCCGAAGAGGGCGTAAAGACTATCATGCTGGATAAAAAATTCGGTTCAGCCGGAAATACTCTGGTTATTGAAGAGTTCATGACAGGAAGAGAAGTATCAGTTCTTTCCTTTGTAGACGGAAAGACCATCAAGACTATGACTTCCGCTCAGGACCATAAGAGAGCCAAAGACGGAGATCAGGGACTGAATACCGGCGGTATGGGAACTTTCTCTCCAAGTCCTTTTTATACAAAAGAAATTGATGAGTTCTGCCAGAAAAATATTTATCAGCCAACAGTAGATGCCATGGCTGCAGAGGGCAGAGAGTTTAAAGGGATCATTTTCTTTGGTCTGATGCTTACGGAAAAGGGTCCGAAAGTCCTGGAATATAATGCCAGATTCGGCGATCCGGAGGCTCAGGTGGTGATCCCCAGAATGAAAAATGATATGGTAGAAGTCTGCGAAGCATGTATAGATGGAACTCTGGACCAGATCGATCTGGAGTTTGAAGATAATGCGGCAGTATGTGTAGTCCTGGCTTCTGACGGATATCCGGTATCTTATGAAAAGGGATTCCCGATTGAAGGACTGGAAAACTTCGAGGGCAAAGAAGGATATTATGTATTCCATGCAGGTACAGCCTTGAAAGACGGAAAGATCGTCACAAACGGAGGCCGTGTCCTGGGCGTGACAGCCAAGGGGGCCACTCTGAAAGAGGCCAGAAAGAACGCTTATGCGGCTACGGAGTGGATCCAGTTTGAAAACAAATATATGCGTCATGATATCGGAAAGGCCATTGACGAGGCATAATTGCTCTGGATAAAGCAAAGCCTTTTAAAAAGCCGGACTTTGGGAAGACAGACAGTCGCCTGGAGTCTGGCTTTTTTGAACTTCTGAGGAATCCTTTGGCTGTCATTTTATGGACAGAAGTCAGACAGAGGCGGGAAGAATTACCTTGCAACAAAGACGTTATTGTGCTATTCTATGTATAACAAAAAACAAAAGAAAGCAGGGAACATTGTGATTATTGAAATTGATTTTAACAGTGACGAAGCGATATATGTACAGCTTTGCAATCAGATCATTATGGGAATTGCAACAGATCAGTTAAAAGATGGCGAGACACTTCCCTCTGTACGTCAGCTTGCAGATACTATAGGCATTAATATGCATACAGTAAATAAGGCCTATTCAGTATTAAAGCAGGAAGGATTTCTGACGATAGACCGGAGAAAAGGCGCCGTGATCTCCATTGACGCTGATAAGATGAGAGCCCTGGAGGAAATGAAGCAGGAGCTTTTGGTAGTCCTTGCCAGAGGATGCTGCAGGAATGTTTCCAGGGAAGAAGTCCATGCTTTGATTGACGAGATTTTTGACGAATATAAGTAGAACAGGAGACATAGATGAAAGAGCAGTATTCAGTTTGGGCAAAAAAAGCCCTGAAACATGCAGAAAAAATTGCAAAACAATACAGCCACTATATAGGAACAGAACATCTTCTGGCAGGGCTTCTGGCCGTGGAGGAAGGTACAGCCGGCCTTATGCTTGCAGAAGCGGGAGTGACAGAGGAAAGACTATTCCAGCTTATAGATGAATTAGTAGCCCCTTCCCAGACGGCCACTATTGAAAAATCCCAGGAGTATACCCCCAGAACAAAGCGGGTTCTGGAGAGGGCAAGATCTGAGGCAGAAAAGCTGGGAGACAAAGAAATCGGAACAGAGCATATCCTGATCGCCATGCTGAAGGAGTATGACTGTGTGGGAACCAGACTGCTTCATACCATGGGGGTTAATATCCAGCAGCTGTATACCGGAATCATGAAAGCCATGGGAAAAGAAAGCGCCATATCCAGAGAGGACTTTCAGAATAACGGGCAGAGAGGTCAGGGAAAAAGCAGTACGCCTATGCTGGATCAGTTCAGCCGGGATCTTACTGAGGCAGCGGCCCAGGGAAAGCTGGATCCGGTGGTAGGCAGAGAGAAAGAGATCAACCGGATCATCCAGATCCTGAGCAGAAGGACGAAAAATAACCCCTGTCTGATCGGTGAGCCTGGAGTAGGAAAGACCGCCATAACAGAGGGGCTGGCCCAGCGGATCGTTTACGGACTGGTGCCGGAGAGTATGGCGGATAAAAGGATCGTGGTCCTGGATCTCTCCGCAATGGTAGCAGGTTCCAAGTACCGGGGAGAGTTTGAAGAAAGAATTAAAAAAGTAGTTCAGGAAGTAGCCAGTGACAGAAACATTCTTTTATTCCTGGATGAGCTTCACACACTGATCGGCGCCGGAGGAGCAGAGGGAGCGCTGGATGCTTCTAATATTCTGAAACCTTCTCTTTCCAGAGGGGAGATCCAGCTGATCGGCGCTACGACCATCGAAGAATACAGAAAATATATAGAAAAAGATCCTGCCCTGGAACGGAGATTCCAGCCGGTTATGGTGGAAGAACCCTCCAGGGAGGAGGCTGAGGAAATCCTCCGGGGACTAGTGCCTTATTATGAAGAGCATCATGGCGTCAGGATCGAGGACAGCGCAGTGAAGGCGGCTGTGGCAATGGGGATCCGGTATATCAACGACCGGTTCCTGCCGGATAAAGCCCTGGATCTTTTAGACGAAGCCTGCTCCAAGGTACAGCTGGCAGGCTATAAGACTCCGGAAGGCCTGGCTTCAGAAGAAATGCGTCTTCATACCCTTTCAGAAGAGAAAGAAGCTGCGGTGATGGCCCAGGATTTCCAGAGAGCAAGTGAGCTTCAGGAGGAGCAGAAAAAGGCAGAGGCTGCTATTGAAAAGGCCAGAAAACGTTTTGAAAAACAGTCCCGGAATAAAAAACTGACGGTTACTGAAGAACATATCGCCCAGGTTACAGCGGAATGGACCAAAATACCGGTGAAAAAACTGACAGAAGGAGAGTCCAAACGGCTGGCAAAACTGGAAAGTCTTCTTCATAAAAGAGTGATAGGACAGGATGAGGCAGTGAATGCTGTGGCAAAGGCTATCAAAAGAGGCCGGGTGGGATTAAAAGACCCCAAACGGCCTATTGGATCCTTCCTTCTCCTGGGGCCGACAGGAGTGGGAAAAACGGAGCTCTCCAAAGCTCTGGCGGAGGCTGTATTCGGAAGCGAGGACGCTATGATCCGGGTAGATATGTCCGAATATATGGAAAAGCACAGTGTCTCAAAACTGATTGGATCCCCTCCGGGATATGTAGGGTATGAAGAGGGAGGACAGCTCAGTGAAAAAGTGAGAAGGAATCCCTACAGCGTTCTCCTTTTTGATGAGATTGAAAAGGCTCATCCTGATGTATTTAATATCCTTCTTCAGGTTCTGGATGACGGACATATTACCGACGCCCAGGGGCGTAAGATCGATTTTAAAGAGACCATTATCATCATGACCTCCAATGCGGGAGCACAGTCCATTGTGGAGCCGAAGCGCCTGGGATTCGGAAGCGCGGAAGATAAAGAGGCGGATTATAAGAAGATGAAGGAAAGCGTCATGGAGGAAGTCCGCCGTCTGTTTAAGCCAGAATTCCTGAATCGTATCGACGACATTATCGTTTTCCATATGTTGTCTAAAGAAGAAATCAAGAAGATCGTAGGACTTTTACTGAAAGATTTCATCAAGCGCTGCAAGACCCAGATGGATATAGAAGTAAAAGTATCCGACGGGGTCAAAGAACTGATCGCTAAAGAAGGATTTGAACCAAAATACGGCGCCCGGCCTTTAAAACGTGCGATCCAGAATAAGATCGAGGACGCCATGGCAGAAGAAATCCTGGGTGGAAAGATTCACGCAGGAGATAAAGTATCGGTAGGGATCAGCAAAGAAAAGATCAGATTTACCGTACAGAGAGAAAAATAAAGATTTGCTGGCAAAAAATCAGATTTTATGGTAAGATTTTTGTAAAGTAACAGAAACCAAAGACATTAGGGGAGGACATGGAAATGTCAGTAGTAAAAGAATTAATCCGTACAGAAGAAAATGGCACGATCAGTTTTGGAAATTATGAATTAGCTGTGAAATCCAAGCTGTCAGATTTTGAATTTGATGGCGATATGTACAAAGTTAAAACATACAATGAAATCACAAAGCTGGAGCGGAACGGTATGTTCGTCTATGAGTCTGTTCCCGGAACCACTGTACTGAATCTGGATGCAGAGGAAAACGGAATGAGCTTTGTGGTGGAAGGCCCCAAGGATGCTCAGATCACAGTAGAACTGGAAGAGGATACTTCCTATAAAGTAGTCATTGACGGAGTAGAGGCCGGAGAGATGAAGACAAATCTGGGCGGAAAGTTATCTTTCAGCGTAGAACTGGAGCAGGCGGAACAGGTGTCTGTGAAAATTGAGAAACTGTAAAGAAATCTTTGCAGAGTTAAGAGTCCGTTCGACTGGAAGTGAATGAGACAGTATATCAGAATATTGTTATAGTGATGAAAAGAGGGTGCAGCACAGAACTTCTCTGACAGAAGGTGCGGCATCCTCTTATTCCTGTGAGCAGCGAGTCAGGCGGAACTGTCTGCAGCAAAGGAAAGGATTAAGAAAATATGCCAAAAGGAAAAAAGACAGTTTTCTTCTGCCAGAATTGCGGATACGAGTCCCCGAAATGGATGGGTCAATGTCCGGGATGCAGGCAGTGGAATACTTTTGTAGAAGAAACCGTATCAACGGGAAATAAAGGGAGTTCTGTCCACAGTTCCGGTTCCGGCGTGCAAAATAAGCCGGTGGCTCTGACAAAGATCCAGGCAAGAGAAGATGACAGGATCAAAACAGATATTGAAGAACTTGACCGGGTTCTGGGAGGAGGAATCGTTCAGGGATCTATGGTACTTGTAGGAGGAGATCCGGGAATCGGAAAATCCACCCTGCTTCTTCAGGTCTGCAGACAGCTTTCAGGAAAAGGGCATAAGATCCTGTATATTTCCGGCGAGGAGTCTCTGCGGCAGATCAAGCTTCGGGCAGAGCGTATCGGAGAATTTAATGATCAGCTCCTGCTGATGTGCGAGACGAATCTGGAGACGATCCGTCATACTATCGAAGAGATAAAGCCGGAAGCTGTAGTGATCGATTCCATACAGACCATGTATAATGAACAGGTTTCCTCGGCGCCGGGAAGTGTCTCTCAGGTCCGGGAATCCACAGGAATCCTTATGCAGATCGCCAAAGGCCTGGGAATCTCCGTTTTTATTGTGGGCCATGTAACGAAAGACGGAAGTGTGGCCGGGCCCAGAGTGCTGGAACACATGGTGGATACAGTTTTATATTTTGAAGGGGATCGACAGGTAGCATACAGGATCCTCCGCAGTGTAAAAAACCGTTTCGGATCTACCAATGAGATCGGCGTTTTCGAGATGCAGGATAAAGGATTAGTGGAAGTGAAGAATCCTTCCCAGGCAATGCTCAACGGCAGGCCTACGGATGCTTCAGGATCTGTGGTTGTG
>DWUY01000146.1 GCA_019120515.1 Candidatus Blautia avicola
GGAGCATTCCGGCACTCTGATCCATATCTTTACTCCACTTGTAGGCGCTGTAGCTATATCCCACCCCTGCCGCCGCAGGGAAGAAATAGTCTCCCCAGTGAGAGCCGGAAACCCGCTGGACCAGCACAGCCATCTGTTCATCCTGGTGCTCCAGGCCTCTCTGTTTTCGGTATTCCAAAGCGGATATATCCATGATACTGGCATATACCCTCCGCACTGCGTCCTCAAAGACCTTCAGACGCTCTTCCACAGTTCCCTGATTTACACAGAACACAGACTCATATTTTCCTGCAAAGGCATTGCCAAATCCGTCTTCCAGGAAACTGGAGGAACGGACGATTATGGGACTCTGGCCGAAATATTCCAGGACCGACCGGAACTTTTCCCGGATATTGGAAGGAAACTCCCCGGAAAGCAGAGCTTTCTGAAGCTGTCCCGCTTTTTCAAAATAGCCTTCTTGTGTCCTCTGGGCAATCCTGGTCTCCCAGCAGTTATTAGAAACAATATAGGTATAAAATACGTCTGAACCAATGTAATAGGAATCGTGAGCTTCCCTGTGGGCCCGGTATTCCGGCAGAAGGGTATGGACGATCTTCCTGGCCAGGAGCATACCGCAGGCCTTTCCTCCAATAGCGCCGCTGCCGATCATCCGGTCCCGGAGCTTGAAATAATCTTGGGGCTTAAAATATTTCTTCAGCATTTCCTGCAGCCGTTTATCCTTGGTCATAGTGCTTTCCAAAATCTGGTTTTCCGTCTCTTCCCGGAACCTTCCCTGCTGGTACTCCAGCTTTGCCATGGAAAAGAACCGGTCGTGGCTGTCAAAGTTCTGGTCCTGCTTCTGGGTCTCTTCCTCTTCCAGGATCTGATAGTAGCGGCTTAAAGCCACTCCGCCGTCTACCGCCTTAAAGTCTTCCAGATCCATACTGCAGGAATGAGGAAGAAACATTTTGGCAGAATACCGGTTCCACACCTTCAGAGGATGGACATACAGCTTATCCCCTGTATGAACGTCTAAGAGAAGCTGGGTAGTATCCCGGATCCTGGCCACCGCGTCAAAGGAATGTCTTCCTCTGAGAAGGGGGAAATAGGCCACTGTATCCAGCTTAAACAGATAGGGACAGGTTACCCGGAAAAAGTTCCCCATCATCAGGTCCGTGTACCACACTGACTGAAGGGAAGAAAGACTGTCAAACACGTAAAAAGCGTCTTTCCCCTCTATAGTGATCCGGTTGTAAATATCCACAGTAAAAGCCTCAAATCCTTTATCCGGATTAAACTCAAAAATCTTCAATCCCTCTCTGGGGGAAAGAAGGGGTTCATGGTCTGCAAACCGCATATAGATCAGGTTCCTCTTATCACGAATAGCCTGCTCCACAAAAGGCTCCATAAAATACCGGAATTCTTCCAGATCTGTCACCTGCCACACTACATTGTCTCCCATTCGGATATAGTCCAGCAGATCGTCCAGCCCCGGTATACCGCTTAAAACTCTGTCAAAGGCTCCCATAAATAACCTCCTGCTAAAAATTAAAGGCGCTGACAGAGCTCTCTCCGTCAGCGCCTTTGCTGAATCCTTGACTCCCGCCCTCAGCGGGATATTTCACTTTCTGAATACAGTATAACAGATATTTTTTTCTTTGGCTATATTTCTTTTAAAAGACACTTCCCTTTTCCTTATGTATCCACTGGAACAGAAGCACTGCCGCCAGAATAGCTGTGAGACAATCTGAAACCGCCTGAGAAGCCAGGACGCCATTGTAGCCAAAAGTTTTTGAAGCCAGGAAGATCACAATGGCGAAGATCACGCCCTGTCTGCTCACAGACAGGAGGAAGGCTCCCAGAGCTTTCCCCGCAGACTGAAAGGTACTTGTGGTCACCAGTACCACAGCGATAAAGATCATTCCCGCCTGCTGGAATCGGAGCATGGGAACCCCAAGATCAATGATCCCGGGATCCTGCATAAAAATCCTGATCAGCGCCGGAGCCGCCGCAGACAAAATCAGCGCCAGGACCGCCGCCGTCCCGCATTCAAAGCCATAACTGAACTTCAGGATATCCTTCAGTCTCTTACTGTTTTTCGCTCCATAGTTATAGCCGATAAGCGGCTGAACGCCGAAGGCCAGTCCCACCAGTACCAGCACGGCTATGAGATTCACCTTCATCACGATCCCCATAGCCGCCACAGCGTCATTTCCATAAGGAAGGAGAAAGCGGTTTGTGAGAGCCATTCCCAGACTCTGCATTAAATTTGTGACAGAAGCCGGGATCCCAATGGCAAAGATCTGTCCAAGTTCTCCCTTCTGGATATGAAATCCTCTAGGATCTACAGACAGCCTCCTGCTTTTCTTCAGAAGAAACCACAGGAAAAACAGATCTGTACAGATATTTCCGATCACTGTGGCGATAGCTGCTCCTGCAGCCCCCATACCCAAAGTAAAGATAAAAACCGGATCCAGGATAATATTCACCACAGCCCCCAGGATACTTCCCACCATGGAAGCGGTTGCAAACCCCTCTGTACGCAGAAGATTCAAGGGCGTATAGGACACAATGATAAAGGGAGCGCCCAAGGCGATATAGGTATAGTACTGGGAGGCATAGGTCATGGTATCGCTGTCCGCCCCTAAAAGAGTAAGCACCGGCCCCCTAAATATCAGCAGAAGCACCGTCACCAGGATCCCGCAGGCAATCGCGCCGTAAAAGCAAAATACACTGAGACGCTTCCCGTCTTTATCCAGCTTCTGACCGAAAAGCCGGGAGATCACCGAGCTTCCCCCAAGTCCGAAAATATCTCCCAGAGCGATCATCAATGTAAAAACAGGAGCGCTTAAAGAAACTCCCGCCACCAGGTCTGTATTCCCTGTCTGGGCGATAAAAAAGGTATCCACCATATTATAGACCAGGGAGACCACCATGCTGAACACCACCGGCAGAGCAAAGGTGAAATAGGCCCTGGGAATAGGCGTCTTTTCAAATAAGTCATTTTTACTGTCTTCTTTCATTTTCAAAGTTCCTCCTGTTTTTCCTTGCTGCAGCATACTTTGCCAAAACTTTTGCAAAATCTGCACTCTGTATAAAAGTATAACAAAAGATCCAGGTCATGCCAAGCGCGGAAAAACTACAGGACCTACTCTTCCCTGATCCGCTCCACAACGGTCTCCCGGCACATTTTCCGGTAATGATATCTGGGAACTCCCCAGGCTATGAGGGCCAGAAGGGGAACGGCCAGAAGACTGACCGTTATGGAAGGGTGATAGGAAAAGAAAAAACTCCTGCCTGCGGTCCTTGCGATCACCGCCCGCATAAGAGGTATCCCTGCTGTATCCGCCAGCAAAAGGGCTGTCAGGAAGTAGACCCCGCCTTCGGTACACAGCATCCTCAGAACCTGCTTTCTGGTCATTCCTACCGCTTCCAGCAAAGACAGCTCCTTTTTCCTGCTGATCACAGACACTGCCGAAGTATTGAAAAAGTTCAGTACGCCGATCACAAACAGCACCCCGCACAAAAGGCCCAGGATCAACATATATTTTCCGGCAAACTGGCTGCACTGCTGCTCCAGTTCCATACGGGAGTCCATGAGAAGCCGGGGCTTATCAGCCAGATAGTCTTCCAGCCATTTTCCAAGTGCTTTCTCCTTTCCTTCCTCTGCCTCGATCCCTACAGTCATCGCCCCCGGATTTCCTCCCATCTGAAGATAAGTCTCTTCCGGAAGGTAAAAAGAAATATCATAATAAGTACCTGCTCCAAAAGGATACTCCAGATCATAAGGCAAAGCCCCCACCCCCAGGACCTGGAACTCTCTCTTCTGTCCTTCGATCTCAAGGGTGATCCTGTCCTCCGGTTCTGAATATCCCCCAAAACCGTAGGTACTGGCGGAAACAATCACATAGTCTCCCTGTGTAAATTCCTGCCAGGTACAGGAGTTGTCCAGAAATTCCATTTTTTCAAAAGCCGCCTGGTTGATCCCCAATACATGGGAGGGTATCTGTCTGCTTTCCAGGCGCTTTCTCTCTTCTTTGGCCCAGGCGCTGTCATAAATTTTTTCTTTTTCTGCAAGATCCATCATATTTTCCAGAATCTTATACTCTTTCTCGCTTAAGAGATGGAGTTCCTCTGTGTCATAGACGCAGGCCAGGCTTTCTATGCCTTCCTGGCTCCGGATATCCCCCAATATCTCGTGAGTCAGTGCATTCATATCGGCATACTGAGCCATCGTTCCGGATCCTATGATCTTAAAGTCCGAAGAGATGTAAGTATCTATATAAATATCAAAATCAAACCCTTTCTGTATGGTATAGATACAGTTCAGAAGGAAAATAGGAAGGGTCAGGGATAACACCACCAGCACAGATTTCTTCCAGGTCCTTTTCATATTTTCCAGGGCCATGATCCCCGGAGTGACCTTATGGCCTTTTCTCTCCCGGTTCCGGGCAGATCCTTCCGTCATCCGCACCGCTTCCACAGGAGACACTTTCGCTACGATATGACAGGGACGCATACAGGCAATATAGACCGTAGCCAGGGAGAAAAAAACGGCAGTCAGAAAGATCCAGGGACTGGCGCTGACCAGAACTTCCGGGGGTTCTGCTCCCAGATCTGATTCCAGAAGATAAGGCACCATGGCCCTGCCGGCCAGCCACCCAAGGAGCAGGCCAATGGGAATCCCTATCCCGGACAGGAGCAGGGCCTGCCTTCGGACGATCCCCTTTAACTGCCTTCCCGTAGTCCCGATATTCTTCAGAAGGCCATAGGCCCGGATATCATTTTTTACCGAAATCTGAAACACATTATAAATGATCAGATAACCGGACAGAAAGACCAGAAAAACCACTGCCCCTACCGTGGCAAAAGGAAAACCGTCTTCTCCGAAAAGCTTGTCATAAGCCGGAGGAATATCCATCCTGGCGGGAGTATCCGACACATGATAAAGTTCCTCGATCTCTTCCTTATACTGGTTCAGCTTAAAGATATTGTCAAACCACAGGCTCAGATTATAGCTCCCCTCAAAATCTCCCATTGCAATGGACTCCTCTGTGGCGGTTTTCATATGAGCCAGACAGTAATCTCTGGAAACCCACACCATCTGGCTCCTTGGCAGAGGATCTCCTTCCCAGAAACCGCTGAGCCGGAAATCCTGGGTAATCTGTTTTCCTGAAGCACTATAGGTAAGCGTCACGGTGCTGCCGATCTTATGGGGTACGCCCAGCAGATCCAGAACAATCGTGCTGACAGCCGCCTCCTTTTCCCCCTGGGGGAGTGTTCCTTGGGTAGGCAGGCACTGATAACTCCTGGCCCCGTTTTCATCTGCATAACGGATTTCTGTGGAGATGGTCTGCAGCTCTTCATTTTCCGCCACTGACAGGAAAATCGTGTAGCCCATCTCTTTGATCTTGTCATACTGGCTGATCTGACGGAACTGTTCTTCTGTAAGATCCTGGATAGAGAGCTGGCTGGAATCCATACTGGTCCGCATCTCCTGATTCATAGTCGAGCGCAGCACAGAAACTGCCGCCGTAAAAGAAGCGGTAAACATTACCGCAGTCATGACCACCGCCAGGACCGCAATGATATTTCTCTCCCGGTTGATCTTCAGAAAACGCCTGGTCAGAAGCCAGATGGTCTTTCTGCTATTCACCAATACCATAGTCATCACTTCCCTTCACCAGTTTTCCGTCTTCAATGCGCAAGATCCGGTCCGCTGTCTGAGCGATCTCTTCGTTATGAGTGATCATCACCATGGTCTGGTGAAACTGCTGGCAGGTGATCCTAAGCAGACTCAGCACATCCTGGCTGGTCCGGCTGTCCAGGTTCCCTGTGGGCTCGTCAGCCAGCAGGATGGCCGGCTTTGCCGCCAGAGCCCTGGCAATGGCCACCCTCTGCTGCTGTCCTCCGGAAAGCTGGCTGGGAAGACTATTTTTCTTCTTTTCCAGACCCAGCATACCGATCACATTTTCCAGATACTCTCTGTCCGGCTTTTTGCCGTCCAGCCCCAGGGGCAGGGTGATATTCTCCATAACGTTCAGCATAGGGACCAGATTATAGCTCTGGAATACAAAGCCGATATTTCTCCGCCGGAAAATAGTCAGCTCTTCCTCCTTCATGGAAGACAGGTCTTTTCCATCGATCAGCACCGTTCCGCCGGTAGGAATATCCAGTCCTCCCATCATGTGGAGAAGGGTGGACTTTCCGCTGCCGCTGGTGCCCACCACTGCCAGAAATTCTCCTTTCTCCACCAAGAAGCTGACCCCGTCCAGGGCTTTCACCAGAGTCTCTCCCTTTCCGTATATTTTTCTCAGATCTTTTACTTCCAGTATTTTCATAATGCCTCCTTTTCCCCGGTCCCCTGTTCAAACTTCAAACCCGCAGGACCGGATTTTCTTTAAAGAGAGGATAGCAGAAAAAAATCTCCAGACCGTTTCTGAAATATCACAGTCTGGAGACATTTTCTCTTTTTTCACTGGGAAGAAATACGGAAAAAACGCTTCCCTCCCCTTTTTTTGAAGAAACCTTGATATACCCACCCTGGCTTCTGACAATTTCTCTGGCCAGATACAGGCCCAGGCCTACCCCTTCCTCTGAAAGGACGTCCCGGCTCCGGTAAAACCTGTGAAAGATCTCCGGCAGTTCTTCCTCTTCTATGCCGATCCCCGTATCCCGGACGTCGATCCTGGAAAACAGGCTGTAAGAAACCACTTCCAGGGTAACTTTTCCACCAGCCGGCGTATATTTCACTGCGTTATCCACCAGATTCATCAGGGCTTCCCTGGTCCACTTCCAGTCAAACCAGGCATAAGCCTTCTCTTTCCCTGGCTTTACCTCAAGGGATATCTGTTTCTCTCTGGCTTTCTGTTCCATAAGGCTTTTTACCTGGCAGGCCAGTTCTCTCAGCTCTCCTTTTTGAGGGACTGTCTGTATGATCCCGTTTTCCAGCCTGGATATCTTCACCAGAGAATCCAGGAGAAACTGAAGCTTTTCTCCCTGCTGGCGGATCACGGTCCCATATTCTCTCATCTGGGGATCTGTGCAGTCCTCTTCCAGGAGCTGGCTGTATACCAGGATATT
>DWUY01000147.1 GCA_019120515.1 Candidatus Blautia avicola
TAGAATACTGGGATGATCGAAGTCTTTTTTATTTAAGTAAAATGTTTTCCAGCCAGCTCCAAAAGGGCGAATCTTATGACAAACTTCAAAAATGTATACAGGTTGGCGTCCTGAATTTTACCTATTTTAAAAAAGACAATTTCTGTCACAGAAGGGTCCGGTTCTATGATGAAGCAACCGGAGATCTGTACAGCGAAAAGCTGGAGCTTCAGATACTGGAACTTCCCAAAATTCCAAAAGAGTACCACCATCCTGACGGCATTATTGCATGGATGAAATTCTTCCGCGGCGGCAATAAGAAGGAGATGGAAGAAATGGCAAAGGGAAATGCATACCTTGAATCGGCCTACGAAGATCTTATGGAGATGAGTCAGGATGAGAAAAAACGCCTGGCATATGAAGCCCGGGAACGGGCCCTGCGCGATCAGCTCGCCTTGCAGCATCAGACTGAAAAAATATTTCAGCAGATCGCAGAAGTACAAGGAGAATTAGATAAAGCTAAGGACACACTTGCCGAAACCAAGGGACAGCTCTCCAAAACTCAGGGACAGCTCTCCAAAACTCAGGGACAGCTCTCTGAAACTCAGGGACAGCTCTCTGAAACTCGGGGACAGCTCTCCAAAACTCAGGGACAACTCTCTGAAACTCGGGGACAGCTCTCTGAAACTCAGGAACAACTCTCTGAAACTCAAAAACAGCTCGCAGAGGCTCATGCACAGAATGACGTTGCCCACGATCAGGGACGTAAAGATGCGATTATCGATTTGTATCAAAAAGGTCTCCTTAACCTGGAGCAGGCAGCATCCTCATATGGTATGTCGACAGAAGATTTTCAAAAACTGATCTTTTAATTAGAGCAGTTGGTGGTTAATATCAATTTTTATTTTCTGATAAGAAAAGACAGCCCCGGAGAGTCTGGACTTTTTCAAGTACTATGCTCTCCCTGGGACTGTCTATTCTTTTTTGAAGTCTTTATTTCATCCGCCTGAAAGTTGCTTTTTATTTCATCTTCACCAGATGAAAATAGGACGGATAAATTCCCGGAACAATGTTGGAAATCTGGTTTCCATTTTTCGGAGATGTCGATGTATGCCAAAACCGGTTTTCACTTGATGTTCTTCCCCAGAAAAATCCGATGTGGCAGTCTGCTCCCGGCTGATTCCAGTTTACAGGTTCACAGTAAATGATATCCCCCTGTTCTGCTTTTCCGGATTTCAAAAGAGCAGATACTGAATTGTATGTATAATACTCCACATTGGCTTTTTTGAAATAACGAAACCAGTTTGATGCGTTACATGCTCCGCCCCACAGCCCCATCTTGCCAATTGGCGCAAGATTGCCTCCGCATTTCTGCGTAACATAGGCAACAAACCCGGTACAGTTCATTCCACTGTAGCCATCAGCCCGTCTGTCACCATTCGGGTAAAGAATCTCGTGCATATTCAACGGGTTTTTCATTGGTTGATACGGAGTTCCCAGATAATAAGAATCATTTTGGTGTGCACTCAGTTCTTTTACAATCTTTGTTCCGTCAAATCCAAGTGCTTCGGAAAAAGACTTTGTCTTCTTCACCGGTACTGTCTGCTTTTTCTTGAAAGCATTACTTGTACTTCCCGGTGCTCCCTTTGTTTTTGGAACCAGCATAATTTGAAGTGCTTCCATACGGTAAGCATATCCTTCACTTCCAGAAGCCTGTCCGTTTTTCGCCCATCCAAGCCATCCGAAATTCTGGACATGCGCCCGGTAATAAATATCGTAGCACTTCGCAGCCTCTCCGGTCAGGCGAATCTTAACCGCCTCCATTCTCAGGCTTTTGGCCTGCGTTCCTGCCTGCTGTCCATTCTTCTTAAATCCCTGCCAGCCTATATTCTGGACATGTGCCGAGTATTCAATTCCGCCGGAAAGTTTCTGTGAATCCGCTGTATCAAGCCACATGGTCATAGCTTCCAGCCTCAGACTCTTTCCAACTGTTCCCATAATCTGCCCGTTGACGGATGTATTTGTATTTCCAATCTTTTGAACATGCCCGCGATAACTCAAATCCGTATTCGTATATGCTTTGATAAATCCCCTTGTTCCTGCTGCCGGTGATGGATCGCCTTTTTCCACAAGCCGGATCATACAGCTTTCCATCCGTGAACTCAGTGCAGAACTTCCTGCCGGAGCGCCGTTTTTCACCCAGTCCAGCCATCCATAATTTTGGATATGTACACGATAATAAATATCATACTGCTCGGCAAACTCTCCCGTCAGGCGAATCTCAATCGCTTCCATCCGCTTCGATTGTCCCTGCGTTCCAGACAGTTCTCCATCTTTCTTCCAATCCATCCAGCCGTAATCCTGTACATGTGCCCGGTATTCCACGCTTCCCTGAACAGCATCTTCTCCGCCCTGCAGTTTGATTCGGAGCGCTTCCATCCGTCTGTATTTTCCCTCAGTACCGGCCAGTTCACTCTCTTGCCTCCAGTTCTGCCAGCCCTCATTCTGGACATGTGCCTGATACGTAAGTGCCGGTTTCGCTGATCTTACTTTTTCTTTCGGAAGTTC
>DWUY01000148.1 GCA_019120515.1 Candidatus Blautia avicola
CTTAATAAATCTGAAGTAGGAAAAACGGTTTTGGATTTTATCCGAAAGAATGGAACTTCTGTAAATGTGTACTATAATAAAGTCACTATTGAGGATACAGGGTTAGAAGGTTCATATGGACAGGCTATGGGCAATCACATTTATATCAATGGACGGGCCGCACAGAGCATTCAAAAGATTGCTGAGACTATTATACATGAGGCTACACATATTCGATTGGATATCGGTTATGATCAGCACGCAGAGGCAGTGTGTGATTATTATGCAAGATTGCATACAAAAGGAAGTTTGACGGGAGACGATATCCGGGATATAATAAAATCAGTAAAAGAAAGATATCCTGAGTATAGATGGAGGCGAAAAATATGAGCCCAAAAGAAATAGGAGTCATGATAAGAAAATTGAGAAAAGGAGAAAAGGTTGCCTGCCCGGAGTGCAATAAAGGAGTTATTCTCCCAGTTGGTGATCATAAAATTACGCACGGGTTTTACTGTGACAAGTGCGGATTTAAAATCAATATTGACTGAGATACCACCCATTCTTCGGAGTGAGTGGTATTTTTATACCCATTTTTAAGAAAGGGAGAAAATATGATTGAAAAGACATATGCAGGAGAAAAACTTAAAGTAGAAATGGAACAAGCAGAACTGGATGAATTGATGGCTTGCGAAAGAGAGAAAGCATACTGGCAGGGAAGGGAAAATGGTAAGCAAGAAGGCAATGAACGAATGAAAAAAAGCCGTCCTGGCTATTGCTTTACTTTTGGAGTCTCTATTAGATGATGAAGAAAGGCGGTGATCCTATATCTCGGAGCTATCCGTTAAATAGTAATTTGCACTCAGACATTCTGGGTGCTTTTCTTTTGTCCAAAACTCTTATGACGGTTAAACTGTGAGGAATAACTCCAGCGGCATGAGTGATAAACTGCCGTGGCCAGCGGTGGCACCGCAGATAAAAACAGTGGTCAGAAAGGAAAGAATATGGAATTAAGAGAACTTTTAGGAGATGAGCTTTTTTCACAGGTAGATGCTAAAATCCAGGAGCATAACAGTGGCATTGAAGATAAGGTGCAGCAGGTACGCTTTGTAGACTTATCTGAAGGTGGATATGTGAGCAAGGAGAGGTACCAGGAACTGAACACGAAAATCGGAGGCCTGGAAACACAGCTGAAAGACGCAAACAGCACCATCAAATCCTACAAAGATATGGATATTGAAGGGATTAAGAAATCAGCTGCTGATTGGGAACAGAAGTATAATGCAGAGACCCAGAAGCTGAATAAGCAGATCGAGGATGATCGGAAAAAGTTTGCAGCAGAGAGATTCATGGACGGACAGAAGATCAAATCCCCTTTGTCCAGAAAAGCGATCCTGCAGGACTTCCTGGCAAAAGATCTGGAGTTTAAAGACGGTGCCTTCGTAGGAGCAGACGAATATATGAAGACTGTAAAAGAGAAATATCCGGATGAGTTTGAACAGGAAGAGGAGAAACCGGAGAAGAAAGCCTGGGTAAGAGGTACCCGTGGAACCTATAAGCCTCAGACAAAATCTGAGGAAGAAGCTTATTTGAAAAAGAAGTATGGAAACAACAAGTATGCAAATCAGTAAAGGAGATTAAAAACTATGGAATATGGCGGATATAACGTATCAGAAAAATACAGCTCCATTGTTGCACCAAACTTTTATTTTGATGCAATCTTTCAGCCTGGCCTGACTTACAGTGATCAGTTCCAGGGAGATGCAGAAGGTGCAGGATCTGTAAAAGTATTCAGACTGGCGGCGAAAAGTGCCAAGGACCCAAAACAGCCGGCGTCTGATTTTGAACACGGAAAAGCAGATAATGACCTGATTCCACTGCTGCTGAACAATGCACAGCAGGAATCTACGAAGATCTATAATGTGCAGAGCCAGGCGGTGCCCTTTGATATGGCAGATGCACATCTTTCCCAGTCTACCCAGGTATGCCGGGAAGGCTGGCAGCAGTCCGGGCTGGCGTGTCTGGTCCATGAAGGAACAGCCCTGAGTGACACTACAGCGATCACAGCCTCAAATATCAAGAGCAAGATCATTGCAGGACGAAAACAAATCAGAAAGCAGAAAGCTTCTGCCAATGTGGTGCTGGCTTCTGTGGATACTTACAGTGCAATGCTGGAAGAGGCCGGGGATAAATTTACACCAGTTACCAATGATCAGATGTTCCAGACCGGACAGGTTGGACGGTATCTGGGTATGCTTTGGGTAGAGTGTAATATGCTTGATCTGACTGCGGCTGCAAAATACTATGATTATACCGGTACACTCCAGACAGAAGACCTTACCAAGATCGAGTATATCATGTATGACTGGAGAGGCTTCCATATTGTTGACCTGTTAGATATGGCCCGTCTGAAAGATTCTGAGAATTTCAACGGAACTTTGGCACAGGTGGAGATCGTATCCGGCTATCGTTTGGGTGACAAGAACTACGCTGTAATTAAAAAAAAAGCGTGAGTGATCCTGCCGAGAGCGCACTGATCGGGACCGGAGAGATCGGAAAAGCAAAGATCGGAAAAGAAGAATAGGAGGAAATGCGATGGCTTACACAAAGAATACATGGAATGACGGGGATGTCATTACAAAAGAAAAAATGAATAACCTGGAAACTGGCGTAGAAACAGCGAACAAGGGGATCCCTGTAACAGCGACGACTGCAAAGGCCGGTATTGTGAAGCAGGCCGCAACAGTTGCAGAGGCAGCAGGAGCGAATGTGACAGCGGAAGAGTTTAAGGCTCTTCTGGATTCCCTCAAAACAGCAGGGATCATGGCCAGCGCCTAAGGAGGTGTGAGATGATCCAGATAGATTATGAGTTTTACATGGAAACCTATGCAGGCCAGATTATTCCGGACGAACAAGCTTTTAAACAGCCGATAATGAAAGCCAATATTTACCTGGATCAATGCCTGCATAGAAAACCGGAACCGGAAGAAGAGCAACTGGTAAAACTGTGTCTTTGTGAA
>DWUY01000149.1 GCA_019120515.1 Candidatus Blautia avicola
AAAAGAATGGAGAGAAAGTATCCACATTTAACAAAGCCGATCACTATAGGAAATGTAACATTCCGCAACCGTATGTTTTCCGCGCCCATGGGCGGAACAGATATTACCAATGACGGATGTATCGGACCAAAGTCTACGGCTTTTTATGAACTTCGGGCAAAAGGAGGCGCCGGGGCGGTGACGGTGAGCGAGTGTATGGTACACCCTAAAACCGATGGTTCCCATGCCTATCATCTGGATACTTCTATCCTGAATTCCCTGGCGGCCGCTACTTATACGGCAGACGCTATCCGCCGTCACGGAGCCATTCCCAGTCTGGAACTGTCCCATTCCGGCATGTACGCAGGAACTTATATGACAGATAAGAACCGGCAGCATTCCATGAACCAGTGGGGACCCTCTGACACAGTAAGGCCTGACGGCGTTCCGGTAAAAGCTCTTACAAAAGAACTGATCCGGGAGATCGTGGAGGCCTACGGCAAAACAGCGGCTCTGGCAAAAAGGGCGGGATTTGAAATGCTGATGATCCATGGAGGCCACGGCTGGCTGATCAATCAGTTCCTCTCTCCTTATTTTAATAAGCGTACAGATGAATACGGAGGCAGTCTGGAGAACCGGTGCCGGTTTGCTATAGAGGTGCTGAAGTCTGTGCGCCAGGCAGTGGGAGACAAATTTCCTATCGAGTTCCGGATGAGCGGATCCGAGCTTTTTGAGGGAGGATATGATCTGGCAGGCGGCGTGGAGATCGCAAAGCAGATCGAGCCTTACATAGATCTTCTCCATGTGTCTGCAGGAACTTACCAGAGAGGTTTCGGAGACACCCATCCTTCTATGTTTAAAGAACATGGATGTAATGTTTACCTGGCGGCGGAGATCAAGAAACATGTATCTGTGCTGGTGGCTACCATCGGAGCGCTGAACAGCCCGGAACAGATGGAGAAGATCATCGCTGAGGGACAGGCGGATATCGTGTATATGGCAAGAGCCCTTCTGGCTGACCCCTATCTTCCAAGAAAAGTAACGGAAAACCGGGAGCAGGAGATCGTACACTGTCTGCGCTGCTTTACCTGCATGGCGGAAAGAGCGGCTACTTCTACAAGAAGATGTACGGTGAACCCGCTGATCGGCCGGGAGCTGGACGGTGTGGAGATACAGCCTGCGCCGGTGAAGAAAAAAGTGCTTGTGGCAGGAGGTGGACCGGGAGGCCTTTACGCAGCCTGGACAGCGGCCAGAAGGGGACATAAGGTAATCCTCTGTGAGAAAGAAAATGCTCTGGGAGGAATTTTAAAAAGTGAACAGGCCATCCCTTTCAAAAAAGAAATGTACGACCTGGCCCAGACCTATGCTCTTTTTGCCAGGGAAGCCGGCGTGGAGATCCGTCTAAATACAGAGGTGACCAGAGAGTATGCGGAAAAAGAAGGGGCAGACGCCCTGATCATTGCCGTGGGATCCAGACCGCTTGTGCCGCCGATTCCCGGCCTGGACGGAGAGAATGTAGTGATCGTTAACAATTACTATCTGGAGAAAGATAAGGTTACAGATAAAGTGGTGGTATTCGGCGGCGGCCTGGCAGGCTGTGAGTGCGCCGTTCATCTGGGAATGGAAGGAAAAGAAGTCCATCTGGTAGAGATGCGGGATCAGCTGGCCCCTGACGCCAATGTAAGGCACCGTCCTCTTCTTATGGCAGAGATTGATAAATATGTAACCGTTCATACAGGTTATAAAGGCAAACAGGTGACAGATCAGGGGATCCTCTGCGAGGATAAAGAAGGGAAGGAGCATCTTGTTCCCGGTACTACGGTGGTCTGCGCTCTGGGCCAGCGGTCCAGGACAGACATGGTGGAAGAACTAAGAGACGCGGCGCCTTATGTGGCTGTGATCGGAGACGCGGCAAAAGTATCTACCATCACCAACGCAGTATACTGGGGATATCACGCAGCTTTGGATATATAGAAAACCATAAGATCTTTCCGGTATAAAAAGCAACAGGCCGCACCGGGAACGGGGCCGCCGTATGAAACATTCCGGATGTGTGTTTCATACGGCAGCCCTTTTTTGCTATACAAGAAAATCGGATTCTGCTATAATGAAGTATATGTGCTGTGTGAAAATTATTGACATAAAAACTCCATAATGGTAATATGGTAGCACGTTAAAGTGAAGGGGACAGAAAAATGAGATATTATGACAAAATAACACCGGACGGAACCAGGGATCTCCTTTTCGGAGAGTGTGACCAGCGTTCTCAGGTGACAAAAACATTAAAGGATTTATTTGTATCCCAGGGCTATCGGCGTGTAATGACACCGGCCCTGGAGTTTTATGATGTTTTTGGTAAGGCGGCCCAATACCTGCCAAAAGAATCTATGTATAAGCTGACAGATGCCAAGGGAAGACTGATGGTGCTGTGCCCGGACTGTACAGCCCCTGTGGCCAGATTGACGGCTACGCGGCTGAAGGGTCTGCCAAAGCCATTAAGATTATACTATAACCATAATATATATCGGGGATTCCCTGAGAGAAAGAGTAAAAGCGTAGAGATCAATCAGGTAGGCATCGAATTGATCGGGGGTTCTCCTCTCAGAGGCGATCTGGAAGTAGTAGAATTGGCTGCCAGAAGCCTTGATAAAGTCAGTGAAGGAAAATACCGTCTGGAGCTTTGTCATATCGGCTATTTTAAGGCTATCATGGACAGCCTGGATGCAGATGACGATACAAAAGAGGAGATCCGGCAGTTAGTAGAGCAGAAGAATTATGCGGCGCTGTCTGATACCCTTGGAAAAGCCAAAGATAATAAGGCGGCAAGAGCTTTAAGAAAGCTGCCCAGACTTTTCGGGGGAGCAGAAGTCTTTCAGGAGGCATATGAACTTTTTGATGAAAACGGGGCTAAAGAAAGTCTGGATTATTTAAAACAGATTTATGAATATCTCCAGGCCCTGGGTCTTGGGGATAAAGTCCTTATTGATCTGGGTCTGGTAAATCTGGCGGAATACTATACAGGGATCATTTTCCGGGGATATTTCCGCGGACTTGGAGAACAGGTACTCTCAGGAGGAAGATATGATAAACTGCTGGGGCAGTTTGGGGAAGACCACTGCGCCATTGGTTTCGGTTTCAACGTAGATCTTGCCAGTCAGGGAAAAGAGCCGGTACCGGAGCCTGTGCCGAAGATACTGGTGTTCACGCAGGATCTGAAATATATCCCAGCCAGCGTCAAGTACCGCAAGGAGCTGGGAGAAAAAGGCATTATGACAGAGAACAGCGTTTTTGATACCCTGGAGGAAACTCTGGAATATGCCAGAAAAAGAGGGATCCTCCGTGTCCATCTGGTAGGGGAGAAGATCGAAGAATATCAGGTGGAGAAAGGAATCGG
>DWUY01000150.1 GCA_019120515.1 Candidatus Blautia avicola
GGGGTTTCTGTCTGGTTTATATTCTGTATCCGGAAGGAAAATGTCCGATCCAAAGGCTATTATGCTTTCAGCGGACTGCTGTATCTGTCCGGGATCGTTCTGATTTGGGCCCTGTCTCAGGTACTGCTTTATGAGATCTATACCAGATATATGCTGAACTTTTCCTTATTTAACACGACTCTGGATCCCTATGGAAATGCCCAGCTGATCGCAGGAGTCATCCGGTGGGCGGTCCAGGGAGCCTGGGCCTGGTTCCTTGGCAGTATCCTGAAAAGGGGCAGGAGGGGACATCTGAACAAAGGCCAGTTTTTTATCTGCCTGGTCATGCCTTTGCTCTCCTTGGTGATGATGACTTCTTTCCTGATCTTAAGTGACTACTATACAAGCTGGAACGGCTATCTGCTGGTGCTGGTAAATGTACTGCTCCTTTTGTTCCTGAATATATTTGTGGTGTATTTTTACATTACGGCAGCCCGGAGCAATGAGGCAGAAAAAAAATTCCGGCTTTACCGGCAGAAGGAAGTGCTGGTGTATCAGCATTATCAGAAGCTGGAGGAGAGCTACCGCCAGTCCAGGAAGATCGTCCATGACGTGAAGAATCATATCCAGGCCCTGGGAAAACTTTATGAGGAAGGGCAGATAGAAGAGGCAGAGAAATACAAAGAAGAAGTTTTCCATCTCCTGAATCAGACCAGTCACACCTGGTATACGGAGAACCGGATGCTGAATATTATCCTCAACGAAAAACTCTGCCATGAAAATCTCCGGGACGCCAGACTGGAACTGGACATAGAGGAGAACTGCCTGGACAGGATCCGGGAGATCGACATTACCACCATCTTTGCCAATCTTCTGGACAATGCTATTGAAGCTATAGGAAAAGAAAAGGGTGAAAAATATCTGAAGATCCTGGCAAAAAGTGAGAAAGAATTTCTTATGATCCAGATAGAAAATTCCAAAGCCAGACAGCCTGTAAAGGGAGAAGGACATCAGGGACTGGGCCTGGAAAATGTAAGGGAGGCCTTAAAACCATATGAGGGCACCTGTACCATTGCAGATGATGAAAAAAGGTTTCAGGCAGTGATCCTCATCCCTAATACAGAGAAAAAAGAGGAGGCGCGGAGAAAATGATGGAAAAGATCATAATCCTGCTGACAATCCTGATCGGCGGGGGAATCTCATTGCCCTTACTGATGGGGAAAGGAAGTTTCCTGATAGCAGGGTATAATACAGCTTCAGAAAAAGAAAAAAGAAAATATAATGAGAAAAAGCTGTGCAGGACCGTAGGCGTATATATGGCTCTGATCACAGTCCTGGTCCTGGGAGCAGAGATCCTGGGAGAGAATATACCGGACTGGTATATGGCTCTTGTTATGGGCGGCGTCTTTATCGGGCTGATCCCTACTCTTCTCTACGCCAACCTGGGCTGTCGGATAAAACCGGGTGAAGAGATTCCTTTGGAGGAAAACCCGGAAAAGGAATTAAAAAGGAAAAAGACCCGGAACATAGAAACTGCGGTTATTGTGCTTATTACCATAGCTGCCATGGTATTTTCAGCAGTACTCCTTTTTACCGGAGATGTAAAAGTCCTGATCCGGAATGACAGGCTGGAGATCCAGGGGTCTTTCTGGTCAGACTATGAGATTCCTCTTTCAGAAATTCAGACCGTCACTTATCGGGAGGACTTTGAAACAGGCGGCAAGAGGGTGGGGGTCGACAGTCTGCAGCTTAATGAGGGAACCTTTGAAAACAGGGAGTTTGGGGAGTATACCATTTACAGCTACGCCAGATGTGAGGATTTTGTGGTGATGGAAACAACAAAAGGCGTGGTGGCGGTAAACGGAAAGACTCCGGAAGAGACCAGAAAGCTGTATGAAAAGATCCTGGAAGCCTCAGGACTGGAATAGGAGCAGAAAGGAGACGGGTTATGAAAAAAGGAAAATGGAGAAAAAAGATCCTTGCAGGATTTTTAGGGATTCTGATGCTGGCAGGAGTGTCCGGCTGCCAGGAGGCCCTGTCCGAGGAGTTTGAGGAAGATCAGGTCATTGCGGAAGCGAAAGAAATGGTAGAAAGAATCAATGCCGGGGAACTGGAAGGGGTATGGGAAGATACCTTTAATGTGGTGATGCAGAATGGGACAGATCCGGAAGAACTTCAGGAAAATATTGATTATTATCTAAAGGATAAAGGAGAGTTCCAGGATTTCGACAAGATCCAGGTCCGGGGGATCACAGACAGGGATACGGGAACCCCTTATGCCACAGTGATGGTCCTGGCGGCCTATGAAGACGGAAAAGTCATGTTTACCATTTCCTTTGACACAGATATGAAATGCGCAGGCTTTTATGTGAAATAGGGAGGAATGTACGATGCTGTTTTTAAATAACAAAAGATCCTGGATCCTGTGCGGGATCACGCTTCTGGCGGCAGCGGCGGCTTTTCCTTCTCTGCCGGCCCAGATTCCGGTACACTGGAGCGGTTCTGCGGCAGACGGGTTTGCCGGGAAATGGGCGGTTTTTCTCTTCCCGGCCCTGCAGGCAGGGATCCTGCTTGCAAGCCAGCTTCCTGGGGTAAAACAGTGGTGCCTGGCAAATAAACGGGGACTGGAAGGGAATGAGAATCAATATTATCTTACCATCTTTTGTATTATTTTTCTTCTGGCCTTTATAGAAGGCCTGAGCGTTTTTTGGAGTATTTCCTGATCCCGGGAATTTGCAGGATTTACCGGAAACATACAGATGTATTATCTATAGGAGCAGGTAGACTTTTACCTGCTCCCTTTGTTATAATGTGGGAAGAATAAGGATCAGAAGATAAAAAGGCAAGGTGAACAATATGCTTGAATCATTAAATAACAATAAAAAGCTCCTTCCCAAGCAGGCTGCGGAACAGATCATAAAACTGATCCGGGAAAACCAGCTCCAGGCAGGTGAGAAGCTGCCTAATGAATTTGAGATGGCCGGACAGCTTTCTGTGGGAAGGGGAACCATACGGGAGGCTGTAAAGATCCTGGAATCCAGAAATATCGTGGAGATCAGAAGGGGAAGAGGAACTTTTGTATGCGAGCATCCGGGACAGATGGAGGATCCCCTGGGGCTTGCTCTGGTGGAAGACAAGGGGCGGCTGGCTTTGGATCTGTGCGAGGTCCGTCTGATCCTGGAGCCGGAACTGGCGGCTCTGGCCGCCCAAAGAGCAGGGGAAAAGGAGATCCGGAAACTGGCGGAGATCCAGGAACAGATCGGAAAACTCTGCAGGCAGGGAGAATCTTACCTGAAAAAAGATATGGAGTTCCACGAACTGCTGGCCCGGATCAGCCAAAACGCTGTAATGCCCAGATTAGTGCCTATTATCCAGGAAGGCGTTTCCCTGTTCATTGAGGTTACGGAACTTTCTCTGGCGGAAGAGACGCTGAGAACCCACCGGAAAATCGTAGAGGCCATACAGGAGCATGATCCTCAGAAGGCCAGGGAGGCGATGAAGGAACATCTCCTCTTGAATCAGGAAAGAATACAGGAAAAGATCTGGGAGGATAAATCAGAAACTTTTATTGACGGAAAAGGATAAAAGGTTTATTCTTATCACAAGACATCATACGTCATATGTTACAGGCTGCTTTTCATGTAAGTAATGCAGTCATGGAATGCAGAAAGTTTTGAACTTGATATTATAAAAGTAAAGGAGAAGAATTATGAAGCTGAGAAGTCAGGAACTGAGAAAGATCGCGCCGGAACTGGACCCTCTGCGTCTGGGAACCGGCTGGAAACTGGAGGACCTTTCAAAACCCCAGATCATGATCGAGAGTACTTTCGGGGACAGCCACCCGGGCAGCGGACATTTGCTGGAACTGGTGGAAGAGGCCCGAAAAGGAGTGGCCCAGGCCGGAGGACATGGGGCCAGATACTTTACCACGGACATCTGCGACGGGGAAGCCCAGGGACATGACGGGATCAATTATTCCCTTGCTTCCAGGGATATGATCGCAAATATGATCGAGATCCACGCCAACGCCACGCCTTTCGACGGAGGGGTTTTTATTGCAAGCTGTGACAAAGGAATGCCTGCACATCTGATGGGCGTGGGAAGAGTGAACATTCCTTCCATTATCGTTACCGGAGGGGTGATGGATGCCGGACCGGATCTTCTCACTCTGGAACAGATCGGAAAGTACAGTGCCATGTGTGAGAGAGGAGAGATCACACAAGAGCAGTTGACTTATTATAAACATAACGCCTGCCCTTCCTGCGGGGCCTGTTCTTTTATGGGAACTGCCAGCACCATGCAGATCATGGCGGAAGCTCTGGGACTGATGCTTCCGGGAAGCGCTCTGATGCCTGCCACAAGTCCGGATTTAAGAGAAGCAGCAAGAAAGGCCGGCAAACAGGCTGTATGGCTGGCTCTTCATGATCTTACCCCGGACAAGATCGTGACTATGGAATCTTTCGAAAATGCCATCATGGTCCATGCGGCAATTTCCGGTTCTACCAATTCTCTTCTTCATCTCCCGGCTATAGCCCACGAATTCGGTATTGAGATCGACGGAGATACTTTTGACAGACTGCACAGAGGAGCCCATTATCTCCTGAATATCCGCCCGGCAGGAGAATGGCCTGCCCAGTATTTCTACTATGCAGGAGGAGTTCCCACTATTATGGAAGAGATCAAAGACATGCTCCACCTGGACGTAATGACCGTCACAGGCAAGACTTTGGGTGAAAACCTGGAAGATTTAAAGAAGAACGGATTCTATGACAAATGTGATTCCTACCTTGAAAAAGTGGGATTAAAAAGAGAAGATGTGATCCGTCCTTTCGACAAACCTTTTGGAACCGATGGAAGCATTGCTGTCCTCTACGGAAATCTTTGCCCGGAGGGAGCGGTGGTGAAACATACGGTAGTGCCAAAAGAAATGTTTGAGGCTACCTTGAAAGCCCGTCCCTTTGACTGCGAAGAAGACGCCATCCATGCAGTGCTGACACACGAGATCCAGCCTGGGGATGCAGTGATCATCCGCTACGAGGGACCGAAGGGAAGCGGTATGCCGGAGATGTTCTATACAACAGAGGCCATTGCTTCAGACGAAGAGCTGGGGGCTTCTATTGCGCTTCTCACCGACGGCAGATTTTCCGGAGCTTCCAAAGGTCCGGCTATCGGCCATATCTCACCGGAGGCGGCCCAGGGAGGCCCTATTGCTCTGGTAGAGGAGGGCGACCTGATCGAGGTAAACATCCCAAAACGTATCCTGCGGATCGTAGGAATAGCCGGGGAGAAAAAGTCTCCGGAAGAAATCGATGAGATCTTAAAGGAGAGAAAAAGCCGCTGGACTCCCAAACCAGCCAAATATCAGAAAGGGGTTCTGAAGATCTTTTCAGAAAGAGCGGTATCTCCTATGAAAGGCGGATATATGGAATAAAAGAGAAGAAAACGGGACATGGACGGCCGAAAAGAGACGAAAGGCATTTTCATGCCCCGTTTTTTGCGGTAATTGAGCAAATACTGTATAGAGGCGCAGAGGGCTTCATGATAAAATGAAACCAGCAATGAAAAGTGAGGATCGGAAAAATGAAAAACAGACAGAAAAGCGCGCCCCAGCGGCTTTTGTGGGCCCAGTTTGACGCTTTGCAGATGGGTTCCGGCTGGGAGGAAGAAGACATTACAAAGCCTCAGATCCTTCTGGAGGATGTATTTGGAGACAGCCATCCGGGAAGCATTCATCTGGGAGGCCTGATGGAACAGGCAAAATACGGGGTTTTTGAAAAAGGAGGCTTTCCCGCCCAGTATCATACTACAGATATCTGTGACGGCTGTGCCCAGGGTCATGACGGTATGAACTATATTCTGGCTTCCAGGGAAGCTATCTGTGACATGATCGAGGTACATGGATCGGTCTATCCCTGGGACGGCATGATCCTGGCGGCTTCCTGTGACAAATCCATTCCCGCCCAGTTAAAGGCGGCGGCCCGGCTGGATATTCCTACGATTTTTATTCCCGGGGGAAGTATGCGGCCGGGGCCGGATATGACCACTTCTCTGGTGGCAGGGGATATTTCCCTGCGGCAGAAGAGGAAGGATGCAGTTACCCCTCAGGAAGTCCGGGACTATAAGCTTACCGGCTGTCCTTCCTGTGGTGCCTGTACATTTCTGGGAACTGCCAGCACTATGCAGTGTATGGCAGAGGCTCTGGGCCTTGCCCTTCCGGGATCGGCCCTTATGCCGGCCACTATGCGGGATATCCTGGGCTGTGCCAGAAAGGCAGGACGTAAGATCATGGAGCTGGCAGAGAGGGGGGTCCGGGTCAGCCAGATCCTGACAAGGGAAGCCTTTGAAAATGCAGTGATCGTTCACAGCGCCATTGGAGGCTCCACTAACGCCACCATACATCTGCCCTCTATTGCCAGGGAACTGGGGATCCTTCTGGAGCCGGAGCTTTTTGACCGGATCAATCATCAGGTGCCCCATCTGGGAAATATTACCCCCAGCGGAGAACACCTTACCGAGGCGTTCTGGTTTGCAGGGGGAATTCCTATGGTAGAACTGGAATTAAAGGACATGCTCCATCTGGATGTGATGACAGTTACAGGAAAGACCCTGGGAGAAAATCTGGAGGATCTGGAGAAAGAGAACTTTTTCCAGAGAAATCTGGGTTATCTCCACAATTACGGCCTGGAGAGAGAACAGGTGATCTTCCCGGTGGAAAAAGCCAGGGAAAAGGGTTCTGTTGCCATTTTAAAGGGAAATCTGGCTCCCAAAGGGGCAGTGATCAAGTATTCAGCCTGCACAGAAGCCATGCGGGAACGGAAGGGACCTGCCAGGGTGTTTAACTGTGAGGAAGACGCCTATCAGGCAGTAGTGGATAAAAAGGTGGTTCCCGGGGATATGCTGATCATCCGGTATGAAGGACCGAGAGGTTCCGGTATGCCGGAAATGCTGATGACTACAGAAGCCATTGTCTGTGATGAAACCCTAAACGGGGAAGTGGCCCTGATCACTGACGGCAGGTTTTCCGGCGCTACCAGGGGAGCGGCTATTGGCCATGTATCTCCTGAGGCGGCGGCAGGAGGCCCTCTGGCCTTTGTGGAGGATGGAGATATCCTGGCTTATAGTGTGAAAAACCGGAGCCTTGATATTGTAGGAATCCACGGTGAAGAGAAGTCTCCCCAGGAAATAGACGAAATACTTGGGGAGAGAAGGAAAGCAGGGATCCTTCCAAGACCTGAGAGAAAAGGATTGTTAAAAAGGTATACCAGCCAGGCCCTGTCCGCCATGGAAGGGGCAGGCTATGAGTGTTAGTGTCAGGCATTTAAAGAGGACTGCACTAGGAAAAGGAGAAGGATATGAAAGCAAAATGGATCACACCGGCGGTAACGGCGCTGGATAAAAATGGACATGTAGATGTGGAGGCAAACAAACGGATTTACGATTTTCTGATCGGAAACAGAATGGACGGTATCCTGCTTTTCGGCAGTATCGGAGAGTTCTTTGCTATTTCCATGGAAGAGAAAAAGAATCTTATCCGGGAAGCTGTCAGGCATATTAACCACCGGGTTACCGTGTATGTAGGTACCTGTCACATGGAGTTTGAGCAGTGTGTGGAACTGTCCAATTATGCTCTGAAAGAAGGAGCAGACGGAGTGATGGTGATCTCCCCCTATTATTTCAGCCTTCCAGACAGTGCCCTGCTGAATTTCTACGATACTTTGGCAGACCGGGTGGGCGGCCCCTTGCTGTTATATAATTTCCCCGACAGGACGGGACATGATCTGTCTCCGGACCTGATCTATACCCTGGTGTCCAGGCATAAAAACATTGTGGGGATCAAGGATACGGTAGCCACCATGGGCCATACCAGAGGGATTATCCAGAAGGTAAAGAAAGAATATCCGGACTTTATGGTATATTCCGGCTTTGACGAATTTTTCGGCCACAATGTCCTTTCCGGAGGAGACGGCTGCGTGGCGGGACTGTCTAACTTTGCCCCGGATGTAGCCTCTGCCTATGCCGCTGCGGCAAGAGCAGATGATCTGAAGAAAATGGAGCAGTGCCAGCAGCAGGTGGACGGCCTTATGGCTATCTATGATGTGGCGCCTCAGTTTATCCCCACTATCAAGAAAGCTATGGTGTTAAGAGGCATTGAGATGGAACCTGTCTGCGCCCAGCCTCTCCTGCCTGCTACAGAGGAAGAGACAGAAGAGATCCGCAGGATCTTAAAAGAGGGAAATCTGGTGTAATAAAATAAAGGAAAAACGGGTCCGACGCAGGAGCTGGATAAAGAAAGACAGGAAAAGGCTCTGCCTGCTGTGGTTGAAAAAAACAAAATACAGCAGGCAGAGCCTTGGAAATTTATATATATGGTTAAACCTCTGCTTTTTACAGATACTTCATTCTCCACGGCATCAGACCGGGATATTACTATCATTTATACATCATGTTGTAATAGTTCTTTCCAGTTTTGAGAAAAACCCATAGTTTTTATTTCAACACTTTCATATTTCTCAAGTAATGCTTCAAGGCTTTCTACGAATATATTCCAGTGTTTATCATTCATTAATAGATGCTTTAGGCACAATAATACTCCAAATATCCTATTGTTTCTAATTCCGGCCTTTGAATATTCTTTATATAATATGGGTGTCTTTGATAATTTTGCATTATATAAACGTCCATAATGTGCACATATATTCCGAACATATGCTATACTCTCCAGCCAGCTTTCAAGATATGTATATCCAATGTCAAAGGATTTTGCTACTATTTTTTTATCTGCGTTTTTCATATTTTTATAAAATTTTGACAGTGTTCCAAAACTGAACACTTCAATCAAAGCATAAATCGGTAATGCTCCACCCTTGTAATTTTCTCGGAAATTCCTTACAAACGGGGCCTTGGAATTTCTATGTATTTCTGCGTTTATGTCATTTAGAAAACTTTTATGGTATTCTGAGTTTGTAAAATTATCTGGATCCAAATAACCTAAAACACCATATTTTTCCGCAAAAAAATTTGAAATCCGGCATCGCACATTAATTTCTACCTTTTCTATTTCCGGAAATATCAATTGACGGAAATTTGAATTAAAAAGATATAAATCAACAATCTGTTCAAAAGTTACCCCATCATAATAATTCCCATTTTTGGGCTTTAAATTCAGGCTGTAAGCTTTAATTAACCTGAAATAAGATATATCATTTAATATTTGTTTGGCAAATACCTCGTCATTGACAATCAGTCCGATGCTTTTTAAATTTTCTATTTGTTCATTAATTGTCATAGGAGGCTGATGTGTTTTTTGTTCTCCCATACAATAATATTCTCCCTAAAGTTAAAAGACCCAACGTGGTCCGCATCGTTGAGAGGCGTGTTGGGTTCTGTTATTATGTATTATATGCACCTATGGTAAAAAAATCAACTAGAAAATTAGAATTTTAAATTCTAAGTCTACATGAAAAATACAAATCCGGGATATTTGTGCGTTGTTTTTGTTCTTGTGGCTCATACATCATATAATTTGTTTCAATATCGAGAGTATTAGAAGATGCCAATAATTATCTATATTTCCTATGTCCAATGTTTTATATACAAGCATTTATGTTACCTCGAATTTAATAAAGAAGTAGTTTTAAATATCATTAGAGTGTGGATGCTAAATTTTTCACGCCAGTTCCTCCGGATCCTTATCCGGATTTTCCAGTTCTTTTATGGCAATCTTAAAGCCGTTCTGGGCGGCCTTCATCCGCCAGAAATCCGCCTTTTCCTCATCTTTTTCCACGCCTTCTCCGTAACGGTAGAGTACAGAAAGGTTGTACTGGGCTGCGGGGATATTGGCATTGGCAGCTTTTTCGAAAAGCTGGAAAGCTTTGGCCGGATCGTAGGGAACAGGCTTGCCAGAGAGATAGTAGCCACCCATACAGCACATAGCCCGGAAATCTCCCTGGCCTGCAGCTTTTTTGTACCAGTCAAAAGCTTTGGAAGGATCCGGTTTTGTGCCAAGACCTTCCTCATAGCACCGTCCCATATTAAACTGGGCGTTGACATTTCCGTCTTTGGCCGCCTGTTCCATATACCGGAAGCCTTTCCGCTCATCTTTTTCCACACCTTTTCCCTGAAAATACATAAGCGCCAGGTGCATGGCGGCTTCGGCCTGCCCTTTCTTTGCCGCCTTTTCATACCAGACGGCGGCCTGGGCCAGATCTACAGAGGTGCGGATTCCGTTTTCATAGTAATAGCCTACTCCATAAATAAAATCTCTCTGGCCGTTTTCTGCCAGGATCTTTAATTCTTCTACACTGAGATTCAGATTTTTAACGTTCATAAGTAACTCCTTAAAATTTACTAAAGCCGATATAGCGGCGGATTATTTTCCGATATCTTAGTATAGCATAAGGCGGGATATTTGTGTATAATAATTAACAGTCTGCTCGCTAAGAAAGGGCGTGATTACATGAGTAATAAAGAGCGTATTATGGAGTTGATAGATGGGATACCTGACAGAAGACTGGTATATATAGTGGATATACTGGAAGCTGTAAGGGTTTATGCGGGAGAGGAGATTCCACCAGATGAATGGGATCTTCAGATGATTCAGGAAACAGAGGAGACATCTATAAAAAATATTAGAAAATCTTAAAGGGCATAAAAAGCTTAGAAAAAGTAACAAAGCTTTTTATGCCCTCTTTATGTTCAGTTGCTGACTATGGACAAAGAAGCAAAGTCGTAGAAAATCAGGGAAAGCAGCAATAGTCCCAGGGAAACAGAGGTAAAAATGATCTCAAGGATAAAAAAGGTACCGTGATGTTTTTTCTTGAGGATCAAAAGTATAAGGATAAAAAGGTTCAGGCCAATCCACAGCCCCCAAAGAACATAAAACCAGGTAAAGGGGCAGGACAGCAGATAATCTCTGCTGTATCCCCTGAAAGTAAATAGTCTCAAATAAAAGGCTGTGAAATAAAAAACAGCATGGAAAAGAAAGACTGCAATATAAAAAGTATGTGTTTTTTTCAATTTTATCACCCTCTGATTTCAGTGGCCGGTTATAGAATATCTGTGTCAGTCCAATGCCGGGGGAAAGATCCGAAACTGTCTTATATATATCATCTGACTGCGGGTCTGTCAATCTATATTCCAAGATAGCCTGCTTTTCTTATGGAAAGAAAAGTAAAAATAGAGTTTACAACTGCCGGGCGGACGTATATAATAGAAACCGGACAAAAAATATCTATATTCATATATAAACGGAGGAAAAACAATGCTTGAATTAAAAGATGTTTCTTTTCGTGTAGATGACGAGAAGGACAAGGAGAAAGATATCCTGGAGCATGTAAGCTTTACCCTGGAGGATAATAAGTTTGTTGCCATTACAGGTCCTAATGGCGGCGGAAAGTCCACTATGGCAAAGATCATCGCAGGTATCCTGAAACCTACAGAAGGAAAGATCTTCCTTGACGGAGAGGACATTACAGACTGGAGCGTTACAGACAGAGCAAAAGCCGGGATCAGCTATGCTTTCCAGCAGCCGGTACGGTTTAAGGGCGTGACAGTTTTCGATCTGATCAATCTGGCGGCAGGAAAAGAAATTTCCCTTTCTGACGCCTGCCAGTATCTTTCCGAGGTAGGACTGTGTGCAAAGGACTATATCAACAGAGAAGTAAACGCCAGTCTGTCAGGCGGAGAGATGAAGCGTATTGAGATCGCCACTGTTATGGCCAGAAATACCAAATTGTCTGTTTTTGACGAGCCGGAGGCAGGGATCGACCTGTGGAGCTTCCAGAACCTGATCCATGTATTTGAAAATCTTCACAAAGAAAAACACGGTTCTATTCTGATCATCTCTCATCAGGAAAGGATCCTGAACACAGCAGATGAGATCCTTGTGATCGCAGAAGGCAAGCTGGTGAAGAGAGGAACCAGAGAGGAAGTGCTGCCGGGACTGTTAAATGCGGCAGACGCTCCGGAAGATACTGCAAACTGCGCCATTTGGCAAAAAGGAGGACTGAACTGATGGATACAATACAGAAAGAACTTTTAGAGGCGGTTTCCGGACTCCATGAGATCCCGGTAGGAGCCTATAATATCCGTACCAACGGTAAGACAGAGGCAAGAAACAGCACAGAACATATTGAGATCCTGCCAAGAGAAAGCGGAGACGGCATTATCATCAAGATCAAACCGGGAACAAAAAATGAAAGCGTTCATATTCCGGTAGTGCTCTCTCAGGCAGGACTAAAAGAGACTGTTTACAATGATTTTTATATCGGAGACGACTGTGATGTGACCATTATCGCCGGCTGCGGTATCCACTGCGGTACAGACGACGGAAGCCAGCACGACGGTATCCACAGCTTTTTCATCGGAAAAAATTCCAGAGTAAAATATGTGGAGAAACATTACGGAACCGGCGATGGAAAGGGTCAGAAGATCATGAATCCGGAGACTATCATCGAGGTGGGCGAAAACAGCTACATGGAAATGGATACAGCCCAGATCAAAGGCGTGGATTCTACGATCCGTAAGACTACTGCAAAACTGGCAGAGCATGCCAGCCTTAAAGTTATGGAAAGACTGATGACTCATGGAAATCAGAAAGCAGAAAGCCGTTTTATCGTAGATATGAACGGAGAAGATTCAGGAGCGAATATTATCTCCCGTTCTGTTGCAAGAGATGATTCCTATCAGTTATTCCAGTCTGTATTAAACGGAAACGCCAAATGCAGCGGCCATACAGAGTGCGACGCCATTATCGTGGGCAACGCCAAGATCAGCTCTATTCCGGAGATCACAGCCAACAATTCAGATGCGGCTCTGATCCATGAGGCGGCTATCGGAAAGATCGCCGGAGAACAGATCATCAAACTGATGACGCTGGGACTTACAGAAGAGGAAGCGGAAGAGCAGATCATCAGCGGCTTCCTGAAATAATCAGACGTATTTTAGACTCTTTCTCTGCTAAAATAGAAACAACGGTAAACAAGTATTGTAAATGAGGGTGTTTCTATGGTTTATAACAATGTAAGGCATGAATGCAATCTGTATAATTTTTTCTTTGCTCCCAGAGGAAATAAGCGGATGATGGAGCTGGGGATGAAGATCACCCAGATGTACCTGAATCCTTTTGACCGGATCATCGGGATCATCGGGGCAAAGGACTCAGGAAAGAGCTGGCTGATCAAGGGGATGTTTCCCGGGATCCAGACGGTAGAGTCAGATGATGAATTTGATATCCTGAATATGCCTCTTCTAAATTCCGAAGAGGTGGGGTTTTATACTCCCAAAACCTTTCATGTTGACGTTAGGGCGGCCAGGAAATATGTGTCCCTGGAGGAGATCTCAAAGGCCGTCCTCCACGTGATTTCCCAGCATAAAAGAGTGATTGTAGAGCATTTTGAGATCCTGTATCCGGCGCTGAAGCGCAATGCGGATCTTCTCATCGGGATCGGAGAGGAGGTCATTGTTACCAGACCTTCTCTTTTCGGGCCTTTGCCGGATAATATCGCAAAGATCGCCTTTAGTTCTCTGATCTATCGGAAAATGGCCCACAGCGCGGAGGATCTTTTCGGATATTGTGTGAAGGATATTCCGAGACCGGAGTATCACCGATCAGATATCCGTCATGGTTTTGCCATTAATTATCAGGAAAAGCCGGAATTTGACCTGGAGGAGATCGAAGGGAAAGTCCTGGATCTGATCCGGCAGGATCTGCCTATTGTCCCTTATGATGAAGAGCATATCAAAATTGGAGACTATGTCATGCACTGTACAGGTCCTCTGATGCATGTGGAAAGTACAGGGAAAATTGAAAACTTTTCTTTGATCAAGGAATTTTACTATGAGCCCAGATTTCACTACTATGTAGTTGCTGGAACCGTAGGTTATAAGCATGAGAAAGATGAAAATGATGAAGAGGTAAACAAGATCGAAATCGTAGATGAACTGTAAAGGTATTGACAATTCCACGAAAAAGGAGTAATTGTATTATTGGAGTTAGTGATAACTAAAACCCATCTTGGAGGTGGAAAGTCCTATGATCACGGATATACTCATACTTGCGGCAGTGGTATCTTACAGTGGCTTTGTGATCCGGCGGCACATAAAAAACAGAAAGAATCCTAAAACAGGCTGCAGCGGTTGTTCCGGCTGTGGCGGAAACTGTCCGGGGAGCGGTGGGAACAGTTATTGCAATCTCAAAAATACAGGAAAGTAGGGGATTGTTATGACAGATGCGGTCATACTGGTGATCTTGGTAATCGCTCTGATCTTTGGAGTGAAGGGTACTGTAAAGCACTTTAAAGGAGAGGGCGCCTGCTGCGGAGGCGGCAGCGGCACGGTGAAAGCAAAGCGTAAATCTCTGAAAAATCCAAAGCTTGGGGAGAAGACCATTCAGATCCAGGGTATGCACTGTGATCACTGCAGGCAAAGCGTGACGGCAGAACTAAATAAGATCGAAGGTGTGGCTGCAAAGGTAGACCTGAAGAGAAACAGGGCCCTTGTCTCTTATGACAGACCGGTAAAAGAAGAAGACCTGCGCCGGGCAGTAGAGAGGGCAGGCTTTAAGGTCAGCTCCATCACCTGAAAGCGACAGACGCAGAATAAGAACAGAAGGGGTTCGCCCTATGAAACATATAGAGTTTCATGGAGCGGCCCCCTTTTTCTAGCCGTTATTCCCCTAAAAGGAAAAATCTTTGACAGTGAAACAGGTCTGATCCTAGAGGATGCCTGCATAAAGGAACCGCAGCAAAAAAATAAAAAAAATATAAAGTATTTCTTGACAGAATGCAACAGTTAGAATATACTAATCACTGTGATAGGTAGTTACACCTAACTAATTATAAAAGAAGATAGAAAGACTGAAACAGATCAGTTGAAAGGGGTAAAAATATGACATTATTGGATGCCAAAGAAGGAGAAGAGTATACCGTTAAAGGGATTTCCACAGATGATGAGGAATTGGAAGCTTTTCTGTTTTCTCTGGGCTGCTATAGCGGGGAACCGATCACAGTAGTTTCTCATTTGAAGGGCGGCTGTGTGGTTTCCATCAAAGACGGCAGATATAATATGGATACTGATTTAGCGAAAGCTATTTCAATATAAAAAATACAGTGAGCCTGTTCACTGTATAGAAGTTAAAAGTCTGGCCATGAGTTAGTGTAATCTAATTTTTGTTTGTGCCAACTAATCAAATGAAGGAGGAACTTTGTATATGAGAATTGCTTTTGCAGGAAATCCGAACAGCGGTAAGACCACCATGTACAATGCGTTAACAGGAAGAAATGAACGTGTTGGTAACTGGGCCGGTGTTACGGTAGAGCGAAAGGAAAGCCCGATCAAAAAGGCTTATTATGACGGAGAGGAATTGATCGCAGTGGACTTGCCAGGCGCATATTCCATGTCTCCTTTTACTTCAGAAGAAAGTATTACCAGCAGCTATGTAAAAAATGAACATCCGGATGCGATCATCAATATCGTAGATGCCACAAATTTAAGCCGGAGCCTGTTTTTTACCACACAGCTTCTGGAACTGGGGGTTCCGGTAGTAGTAGCTTTAAATAAAAGCGATATTACAGAAAAGAAACAGACAAAGATCGATGTAAAGCGTCTGTCTGAGAAACTGGGCTGTCCGGTGGTCAAGACCATTTCCACTTCCTCAGGTCATGAAGGTCTGAAAGAAGCCGTAAGCCAGGCTGCCGCTTTATACGGAAAAGGGCAGAAGGCTCCTTATGTCCAGGCTGATATTGATCTTCACGATAAAAACGCAGTAGAGGCTGCGGACAGAAAACGTTTTGATTTTGTCAACAGCATTGTTAAGGAAGTTGAGAAGAGAAAAGTCTTTACAAAAGATAAGAACCTGCAGGATAAGATCGACGCAGTGATCACCCATAAGATCATTGGTATTCCTATTTTCGCAGTGATCATTTTCCTTGTATTCTACATATCTCAGACTACAGTGGGTACCTGGATCGCCGACTGGCTGGTTGCCTGGATCGAAACTTTCCAGGGCTGGGTAGGAGGAATGATGGAAAACGCCAATCCGCTGCTGTATGCGATCCTGGTTGACGGTATTATCGGCGGTGTAGGCGCAGTAGTAGGATTCCTGCCTCTGGTAATGGTCATGTACTTCCTTATTGCTCTTTTAGAGGACTGCGGTTATATGGCCCGTGCAACCGTTGTACTGGACCCGATCTTTAAAAGAGTAGGTCTTTCCGGTAAATCCGTAATTCCTATGGTGATCGGCACTGGATGCGCCATCCCCGGGGTTATGGCTTCCCGTACCATCCGTAATGAGAGAGAGCGGAGAACAACCGCCATGCTTACACCATTTATGCCCTGCGGCGCCAAGATCCCGGTAATCGCGTTATTTGCCGGAGCTTTCTTCGCAGACGCATGGTGGGTATCCGCAACCATGTATCTGGTGGGTATTGTACTGGTTCTTCTGGGAGCCCTCCTTGTAAAGAGGATCACCGGACAGAAATACCGTAAATCTTTTTTCATCATCGAGCTTCCGGAATATAAGATCCCAAGCTTAAAGAGAGCCTGTGTATCTATGCTGGAGCGCGGTAAAGCATATATCATCAAAGCCGGAACTATTATCCTGGTCTGCAACACAGTTGTACAGATCATGCAGAGCTTTAACTGGCAGTTCCAACTGGTGGCAGAAGGAGCAGAGAACACTTCTATCCTGGCAAGCATTGCCCACCCGATCTCTATCTTATTCATTCCTCTGGGATTTGGCGTATGGCAGCTTGCGGCGGCGGCAGTTACCGGCTTTATCGCCAAAGAGAACGTAGTAGGTACTCTGGCAGTTGTTTATGGTGTTACAAACCTGATTGATACAGATGAATTGGCATTGGTTGGAAGCGGCAGCGATGTAGCGACTATTATGGGTCTTACAAAGGTTGCAGCATTAGCTTATCTGATGTTTAATCTGTATACTCCGCCTTGTTTCGCTGCTCTGGGAGCCATGAACTCAGAGATGAAGAGCGGAAAATGGCTCTTTGGAGGTATCTGCCTCCAGCTTGCTACCGGTTATACCGTAGCTTTCCTGGTATATCAGAT
>DWUY01000151.1 GCA_019120515.1 Candidatus Blautia avicola
CAACGGAATACAAATTTGGCTTTTTAGACTCTCCTAAATCAATATCCTTCCAGAGGTTTCCGTATTGGTCTTTATAAACTGGGCGTACAAAATAATCTGAACCTATATAGTTTAATAGAAGATGATGGGTATCTTGTAAATTTGAGATATTCTTATTACTCCTTAAAATATTCTGTATTTCTATCTCCCTTGATGAGGGTCTATAGTTGAGGGCCTGATCTTGTCATAAGAATCCGGTCTATTTCTACAAATTTTAATGGGGAATCTTAGTGACTTATTGCTCCTTTTTTCATGTACTAAATCAATTCCAATCTGGCGTTTCCAGTCATCCCCATAAGTCGCAGCCATATAAGAGTCTGGTTTTTCGTTGATAAAATCCTGTAGCCTCCTGCATTTGAACTCATACCACTTTAGGTTATTTGAATAATATCTTTCCCCTTGCGAAGATGACGGATAATCGTCTTTTTTGGGCTTCCCCAGTATATCAACATAAAGATACGACCTGTTCCAGTCTGCTACCAGATCATAGATATCGAGCCCGCCGAACATCCCATTACATTGATAACAGCTTTCATATATTACAGTCCCGTCCGGGCAGGGAACATAAGCGCTACCCAATAGTTTTAATGCAATTCTATTATTTGTATCTGTATACTTCAACTAAACTGTCCCATGTTTTGGTTTTCCTCCTTTCTTTGCGTGTGATCAGATTACAGTAATGCTTATCATTGTGTTCTCTGTATTCTTTTGACATTTTATTGCTGTCTTCTTTTAAAGAGCCGGAGATACAAAAAGACACCGATTACTCTTTCAAATAATCAGTGTCTTCCTGTATTATTGGCAATGTATTTTTTAGAATATAAATCCTGACGTATGGTATCAGAACAAAAGTTTCTTAACCCTGCTATAGTGCTGAGTTATAAAAATACAAATAAAGAATAGACTTTGCTCCCGGTAATGTCAATAAGTTACTGAGAAAAGCCCTGAAAATCTGAAAGGATAATGAAAAGTGTACTTGGATTCACCTGAGATTTTTTTATGCATACAATGAAGAAAAAAAGGAAAAAGACAGATTGAGAGCAGATTCTTATAAGATCGCTGTGATTGGTGGTGACAAGAGACAGGTGTATCTGGCACGTATCCTTGCGAAGAAGTGTTATGAGGTCGCTGTATATGGACTCTGTGAAAGAGTACATGATGAAAGAATACGGGAGGCAACATCATTGAAAGAAGCTTTGAAAGAGGTGGATGCTGCTGTAGGACCCGTGCCTTTTATTCGGTCAGGGAAGATTACGGGGACGTATGAGGTCCCGGATATGAATGTAGAAATGCTCTTTGATGAGTTGCCGGAGAATGCAGTCTTTTTTGCAGGGAATATCCCATGTGAGGTAAGAAATTATGCAGAAGGAAAGGGACTCAGATTATATGACATGATGATAGATGAGCTTGTAGCTGCAAGAAACGCCGTTGCTACTGCAGAGGGGGCGGTTGCTGAAGCAATCAAAAGAAGTCCTGTCAACCTGACGAAGAGCAGATGCCTGGTTCTTGGTTACGGCAGGTGTGGAAGCGTACTGACACGACTTTTGAAGTCTCTCCTTTGCAGGGTGCTTGTTTCTGAAAAAGACAAGACAAGAGCTGCTGATGCATTTGTACTGGCAGATGGCATTATGTCCGAAGATGAGCTGACAGAAACGGTAGGAAATGTTGATTTTATATTTAATACAGTGCCAGAGAGGATCCTGCCAGAAGAGAGGCTCCGACATGTAGGGCAGAACACATGGATCCTTGATATTGCATCGGCCCCAGGCGGTGTGGATTACAGAGCTGCAGAGGCTTTGTCTGTGAATGCCGTCCTGCTTCCCAGCCTTCCCGGCAGATATGCGCCCGCTTCTTCCGCTGAGATTCTTTCTGATTTTATCGAGAGCCATATTAGACTGCGCTGAATCTGTCCCAGATAGAAGGAGTTGTTGGTATTTATGAAGCTGAAAGGAAAAAAGATTGGCGTAGCGCTTACAGGATCGTTCTGCACTTATGAGAAGGCATTTGTACAGCTCAGGAAACTGAAAAAAGAGGGAGCAGAGATCGTGACAATTTTTTCCAATGCCTCCCAGACGATAGACAGCCGTTTCGGAAGCCCGGAAGATTTTATGAGGAAAGCAGAAGAAATTACCGGGTCCCGCCCGTTGCTTACGATCAGCCAGGCAGAGCCGATCGGACCAAAGAGTCTTTTGGATCTGCTGATTATCCTTCCGTGTACCGGCAATACTGTGGCAAAGCTGGCTAACGGCATTACGGATTCTCCGGTTCTTATGGCGGCGAAGGCACATTTGCGGAATGAAAAACCGCTGCTGATCTCCATATCTACAAACGATGCTCTCGGGATGAACATGAAAAATATCGGGATTCTGCTTAACGTAAAGCATATCTTTTTTGTCCCCTTCGTGCAGGATGCCCCGGAGAAAAAGCCGAATTCTATGATTGCAAGAACAGAGATGCTGATTCCGGCTGCAGAGGCAGCGCTGGAGGAGCGACAGTATCAGCCGGTAATCCAGTGAACTGCAAAGCACTTAAAGGAGCAGGCAGAAGAGGCCAGCGTGGCAGTATTATCAGGGAGAGGTATTCGGGATGAAAATGCTGGCGTAGAAAATCGGAGAATTTTTTGAAAAAGGGAGAAGAAGATATGTGCGGAATTGCGGGATTTTACAGTAGCAGACACAGCTATACGCAGGAAGGTGAGCGGTGGGAGAAGGTACTGGAAGGTATGAACCGCGCCCAGAAGCGCCGTGGACCGGATGAAGAAGGAGTCTGCCTTAACGATCACTGTGGACTTGCGCATGTGAGGCTTTCTATCATTGATTTGAACAGGGGAAGGCAGCCGATGACGAGAAGCGTGGCAGGCAGAACCTGTACTGTCTCTTTTAACGGGGAAATCTACAATATGCCGCAGCTACGAAAAGAGCTGGAGCGGGAAGGTGCGGTGTTCGAATCTGACAGCGATACAGAGGTGATCCTTCAGGGATATCTGCTGTATGGTGAAGAGTATGTGAGGAAGCTGAACGGAATTTTTGCCATTGCATTGTGGGATGCTCTGGAAGAAACACTCTATCTGTTCCGGGATCGAGTCGGTGTGAAACCGCTGTTCTATACC
>DWUY01000152.1 GCA_019120515.1 Candidatus Blautia avicola
CCCTACACAATGCTGGTCTGCCGAATTACAAGAGAACTGGTTGTAAATGCCCTCAAACACTCCCATGCCACAAGGATTGATGTAAAACTGCAACAGAAATATGATATCATTGCTTTGCAAGTATCAGACAATGGCAACGGGTTTTCACCGGCTTCAGACGACCACTTCCTGCATCATGGTCTTGCATCGATTCAGGAACAGATATCCTTTTTAAATGGCCGGATAACAATAAAGCCAAATCCAGAGGGTGGAACAAAGATCCGCATCTTAATCCCAATGAAAGGAGAAGAATCCTATGCGAGTTTTGTTAGTCGATGACCATTCACTTTTTGCTCAGAGTCTGGCGATCGTACTGTCGGACTTTCCCGAAATCCAACACTTTTCAACCATCAAATCTATTGATGAAATGGAAACAACTATTGAAAAGGATAATCCAGATATTATTTTAATGGATATAAATCTTGGGAAAATGTCTGATGAAGACGGATTAATTCTTGCCCAGAATCTTTTACAGATGTTTCCTGACCAGAAGATCGTGATTTTATCTGGTTATGATCTTCCCGTTTACCGCAAAGAAGCTAAAAAGCTGGGAGCGAAAGGTTTTATCAACAAGGAGGTCGCACCGGAGGAACTCCTGCACATTCTGGACGCCATAAACAATGGCTCCACATACTTCGAAAATACCGGCAGCTTTGTCGAAGAACTAACAGAGACTGAAAAGCAGGTACTGCGTATGCTTGCCGGCGGTATCAAAAGAAAAGAGATAGCTGAACAGCTTTTTATGAGTGAACGGACCGTTTCCAATCATTTACAGCATATATTTGAGAAACTAGAAGTTTCTTCAGCGGTAGAGGCAGTCACGAAATCGATCAAGTTAGGGTATCTACCACCCCAGTAATTTCCTTCAGCGCAAATCGGCCTGCAGATGCAGGCCGATAAACAATCTCCACTCTTCAGAGTCCCTTTTTCTCATATTATCTCATAGATACGTAGTTATTAAGCATTCTTGTTCAGACCTTTCAGAATAAATATTGACAGAACACCACAAGTCAACAACACTGCAATACCTATCAGAACCTGAACTGCATTTCCATCATAATATCCTGAAAGATTGAAAACAGCCGTCATAGGATATACTGTTTTTAGCTGAACCGACATACTCGCAAATAATCCGGCGAATGAATAGATTTCGGCGAATACCAGCGCCAGCCAGTATCCCTTTTTCATCCGAGCCACTAAAGCGATAATCGGAGATATAGCAAAAAACACACCGATCCCATCCAAAAAAAACGTTTTCAGGTTGCCCAAGACAAGCCCAATAGACAGTGCTTCAAAATGTAAAACAGTCTCAACGAAAAAGGTAATGACAAAAAGCAAAAGATAGATCAGAACACTGAACACAAAGGCAAGCACCATTTTGGTGAGCGTCAGCTTCACTTCATCCACGGGAATGAGTCGCAGGGATTTTAGGGTGTCCTCCTGTTCCTCCCGGCAGATCATATAACTGCCCAGCAGGGCAATGACCGCAGGCAGCACATAAAAGGTGGCAAGGGATTGGGCTGCTGCCATAAACCATCCGGCACCGTCAATATAGCGACTGTCATAGAAGGTGAACTGCCCCTGTGCAAAGACGATCAATGCCACCATGACCGTTGCAAACCCGGCAATCCACAAGATTTTGGACCGGCGGAGTTTCCGGCGCTCCGCCCAAAGTAAAAGCTCCATTTCAAATGCACCTCACTTTCTCTTTTTCAAAGCAGCCCCGGCCAGCAGGACAGCAGCGACACCCCACACGCCTATGCAGAGGAACGCCCCCGGAATGTTGAGCGGCTTGGTAATCACAACACCCGGAATATCCCGCATAACAATAGCGGTCATACTGGACAGCGGATGAAGGTACATATTCACCATCAAGAGGATAAAGCCGAGAAACGTATAAACCAGTGTCAGGCAAATAGGGAGAATGTAGCCCTTTTGTGCTGCAGCAACCGCCAGCACAGGTAGCACCGCAAAGGCGGTCAGCAAAGAGATTTCCATGCACTTCCGCAGAAGATAAAGGATGCTTCCGCTGTCAAAGGCAATATAACCGGGCAGTATGCCAGTAAGGATGGACACGGCTGCGGTAATCAGCATGAAGCAGACCGAGTACACCAGTACCACAGCAAATTTGCTGAAAAAGTACGCCATCTTATTGACTGGTACGATCCAGAGCTGCTTGAGCATATCATATTGGTTTTCGTTATACATCAGCATGGTACACAGCATCCCCAGCACCACCGGCAGGATGATCCACGGGGTATAGCTGAACGCCGTCCACTTGTAAAACTCGATGGGTTCCACGCCGGTTCCCTTGACACTTGCAAAGTAGAACACGGCGGCCAGCGGCATAAACAGAGCTGCCAGCAGCATGAGCCAGATAAACTTTCTCCGGCGCAGCTTGAGAAATTCAACCTGTATCAGTTTAAGCAATGCCCTCTCCCCCCGTGATCTGCTTGAAATAGTCCTCAAGGGTATCATTGCAGATTTGGGAGCTGATTACAGCCACATCCTGCACCACAAGGGCCTTGTTGATTGCTGCCATATCCAGTGCGGTGTCATATAGCCGCAGGCTATGTTCGTCCTGCACCGCATAATCCGTTACATGGAACTGCCGTTCCAAAATCAGTGAGGCTTTGGGGACATCCGACACCTGAAGCTGGATGTATTTCCGATTTTTCTTTTCCAAATCCTCCAT
>DWUY01000153.1 GCA_019120515.1 Candidatus Blautia avicola
CATAGCCGATGGTTTCTCCTGAAGCGTCTTTTGCCTCCATGACCTCATTCACTGTCTGGGCGGTAAAGCCGTTGTCTGCAAGGTACTGGGCAATATCTGCATCTCCCGCTTCCACACAGACTTCAAAGGAATCTGCATCTTCAAACACCGCCTGATATGCTTCCTGTTTAGCCATCTCTTCCTGCTGGGCAATAGGTTCTTTAGTAACCTGATAAACCAGTCCCAGAAGACCGCCGGATACTAAAGTGATCAGGGTAAGTATGATCGTATCTTTTATGATTGTATTTTTCATGCTTTCTTACCTCCTTTTCCGAAGGCTGCCGGCATGGTAAAACGCTCAATAAGCGGAACCAGCAGGTTGCAGAAGATGATCGCATAAGAAACGCCTTCCGCAGATCCTCCGAAGATACGGAAAAGACCTGTAAAAATTCCTAAGCAGATACCGTATACGATCCGTCCCTTGCTTGTAATAGGAGATGTAACATAATCTGTCGCCATAAACCATGCTCCCAGCATCAGCCCGCCGCCGCAGAGCTGGCAAAGCAGATAATAGAAGTCCAGTCCATGTCCCCCAAAGATCAGGGCAAATACGCTGAATGTAAGGATATAGGCAACGGGGATCCTAAAATCGATGATTCCTCGGATCAGAAGGATCGCTGCGCCGATCAGAATAGCCAGAGCCGATGTTTCACCGATAGTACCCTGAACGTTACCGATAAAAAGGCTTAACAGGTCTACTGTCTCTCCGGACTTCATAGCTGCCAGAGGAGTAGCTCCTGATACAGTATCTACAATGTTTCCCCAGGCGCCGCCGGGTACGGTAAAATCTGTCATTCTCCCCGTAAAGGAGATCAGCAGGAAACATCTGGCCGCCAGAGCCGGGTTCATAAAGTTTTGTCCCAGGCCGCCGAAAAGCTGTTTTACTACTAAAATAGCAAAAATACCGCCGATCACAGCGATCCACCAGGGAGCCTTTGGAGGAAGGTTCAGCGCCAGCAGAAGTCCTGTGACTACTGCGCTGTAATCCTTCACCGTAAGTTTTTTATGTACGATCTTTTCATAAGCCGCTTCTGTCGCCACACAGGCTGCTATCGTCACCAGGATAAGCAGAAGGGCGTGGGGGCCGAAATTATAAATTCCGAATAATGTAGCAGGCAGTAATGCGATAATAACCGTAAGCATGATACTGCTGGTGTCCACCTTCGACCTTACATGAGGGGAAGATGATACATGTAATAATTCACTCATGACTTTCTCCTCCTATTTCGGTTTTCTGCGGTTTGCCATAACTATTTTTCTCATGGACCGCATGGACTGGGTCAGTGGCCGTTTCGCGGGACAGACAAAGCTGCAGCATCCGCACTCTACACATTCCATTCCGTGATGTTTCTCGAACAGTTCTGCCTGTCCGTGTTCCGAATAGGTAGCCAGTCTTGCAGGTACCAGCCTTGCAGGGCAGGCATTTACACATCTGCCGCAGTTAATGCAGGCTGTAGGCTCTTTCTCAGAAATATCATCCTCCGTCATACACAGCATAGCGGAAGATGTCTTTACAACAGGCACATGATAATCAAACATAGCAAAGCCCATCATGGGACCGCCGGAAATGATCTTCTTGGCAGGCTGTTTAAAACCTCCGGCAGCCTCCAGCAGATCTGCAAAGGAAGTTCCCGTTTTCGCCTTGAAGTTGCAGGGATCGGCCACCGCCTCGCCAGTTACCGTTACGATCCGGTCCATGACCGGTTCTCCTGCCATAACCGCCCGGTACACAGCACATACTGTATCAATATTATCTACCACACAGCCGGCGTCTGCGGGAAGCATGGAAGAATTGATCTCCCTGCCGCTGACCGCATAGATCAAACAGCGCTCAGCGCCCTGGGGATATTTGGTCTTCAGGGTCCGAACTTCGATCTTCGGCTCATTTTTTACCATCTCTGATAATTTTGCGATACAATCCGGCTTGTTATCTTCAATACAGATATAACCCTTTGCATTGTCGAAAAGTTTCAGAATGCATTTTAAGCCCCCGATGATCCATTCCGGCTGCTCCAGCATCCTTCTATAATCAGAAGTCAGATAAGGCTCGCATTCTGCGCCGTTTACCAGAACATATTCGATCTTTTCCGGCTCCTTGGGAGCCAGTTTTACATGAGTCGGGAAACCTGCGCCTCCCATTCCCACTACGCCGCCTTCCTTGATCCGCTCCAGGATTTCTTCCTTGGACAGCGCCTCCAGAGAATCTGCTTTCTGAAACGCAACCGTTTCATACTTTTCGTCATTTTCCACCACGATGGCATCCACCATGGATCCTACATTATTTCTGACTTTTTTAATCTCTTTCACTGTTCCTGACACGGAAGCGTGAATATTTGCAGAAACAAATCCCCCCATTTCTGCAATCTTCTGACCTGCCAGAACATGATCGCCTTTTGCCACGATCGGTTTCGCCGGAGCGCCGATGTGCTGTGACAGAGGATATACCAGTTCTTTCCCGGGAAGCAGTTCCCGGACAGGCTTTTCCTTGGACAGCTCTTTTCCATCATAGGGATGGACGCCGCCTCGAAAGGTTAAAAACGCCATATGTTAGTCCCTCCTTTATCTATGTATAACCGGACATTGCCCGATTATCGTCTATCTAGTCCTTTCATCCTGATGTTTTTCCATGTAACGTTTGAATCCGTTTTTCAGATTTGGATAGGCGCGGACCATACGCCTTTTAAACATACTCTGTTTTTGGCGGAGTTCTGTATATTTTTTAGAAAATTCATCCAGCCGCTGCTCTAATTCCAGTTTCTTTTCTTGGTAGAATTTGCCTTCTTTCAAAGGATTGTCCGAGATCACTGTCTCAAAGCGGCTGATAAATTCTGCTCTCTTTGCATCCAGCCGTTCCAGCATTTCTTTCTGTCTGATAGCAGTACGGATGCCTTCCAGCTTTTCACAGATTTCCTCTCTTGTTTCATATAGTCGGGTGGTCTGCAGATAGGAAGTCAGATCCTCCAGCATTTCCTCCGCCTTTTCAAAAGTTCTGACTAATCCGAAAGCAGCG
>DWUY01000154.1 GCA_019120515.1 Candidatus Blautia avicola
CAATTCCTGTGCGGGTTTTCCATGGAGACAGAGAATATGCTGGAAAATTCCAGGAAAAAACTGAAAAGCAAAAATCTGGACATGATCGTGGCGAATAATCTTAAGGTAGAAGGGGCAGGATTTGCCGGAAATACCAATGTGATCACCATGATCACAGAAAATGAGGAAGTTTCACTTGAAAAGATGTTAAAAGAGGAGGCAGCCTTAAAAATTCTGGACCAGATCTTAAAGAGCATGGCTCAGGCAGAAGATCAGGCCTGAACCTTTAAGAACTAAAGCAGAAAGAAATTTCTGTGCCAAAAGTATTGTATCTCAGAAAAGAACGATAACAAGGAGGCAATTATGAAAAATTATCAGAACACAGCAGCCAGGCGGATGCCTGGAGATAACAGAAGACAGATCAGAAGTATGGTGCAGACCGCTATTTTCGGGGCGATCATTGTGATCATGGCTTTTACCCCTTTTCTCGGATATATCCCGCTGGGATTTACAAGAGCCACGATTATCCACATCCCCGTTATACTGGCGTCCCTGCTCCTGGGACCCAAAAAAGGAGCGGGCCTGGGATTTCTTTTCGGTCTTACCAGTTTCATCAACAACACTATGAATCCAACAGTCACATCCTTTGTTTTTACTCCCTTTTATAATCTGGGGGAATTCAGCGGCGGGATCGGAAGTATCATTATCTGCTTTGTCCCCAGGATACTGGTAGGCGTGGTTCCTTACTTTGTCTATAAGGGAGTGAAAAAGTTCGGGACAGGAAAAGGCGTTTCCAACTTGGGACTGATCCTGGCAGGAATTTCAGGAGCCCTGGTCAATACTCTGCTGGTCATGAATATGATCTTTCTGTTTTTCAGAGAGGCTTATGCGGCGGCCAATGAGGTGGCTGTCCAGGCCGTATACGGATTCATCTTATCTGTTATCGGGATCAACGGGGTTCCGGAAGCCATTGTGGCAGGGATCCTGACCTTCTTTATCGGCCGTGTGCTGATGAAAAAAAGTATCAGGGAAAGATTAGGTTTTACTTATGATTTTAGCGATTGATATTGGAAACACAAATATCGTCATTGGCTGTATCCAGAAGGGAGCGTGTATTTTCGTAGAGCGGCTCTCTACTGTCCACACCAAGACAGAGCTGGAATACGCCATTGATATTAAGAATGTCCTGGACCTTTATCATATCCGCAAGGACCAGTTAGAGGGAGGGATCATTTCCTCTGTGGTCCCTCAGGTAACCAGGTCAGCGAAACTGGCAGTGGAAAAAATATTAAAAAAAGAAGTTCTCGTCGTAGGAGCAGGTATTAAGACTGGCCTGAATATCCGGATCGACAACCCGGCCCAGCTGGGCAGTGATCTGGTGGTGGATTCTGTAGCGGGGATCGCCGAATATCCGGTACCTCTGCTGATTTTTGACATGGGCACTGCCAATACGGTCTGCGTCATTGATCGGAATAAAAATTATGTAGGCGGAATGATCTATCCGGGTATCGGAGTATCCCTGGATTCCCTCACTGCCCATGCTTCCCAGCTTGGAGGCATCAGTCTGGAGGCGCCGGAGCATATGATCGGGAAAAATACCACAGAGTGTATGAAAAGCGGTGTGATCTATAGTGCTGCGGCGGCCATGGACGGGATCATTGACAGGCTGGAAGAAGAACTTGGCGAGACGGCCACGGTCATCGCCACAGGAGGACTGGCCAAAAGGATCGTTCCCTATTGCAGAAGAAAAGTGGTCTTAGACGACAATCTGCTGTTGAAGGGATTGTATATCATTTATCAGAAAAACCGGAAATAACCGGGAAATACTGGCAGGAGACAGATGGAAAAAGATTTTCACTGTTTCCTGCCTTATCTGTTCCATCGAAAAAAATCTGAAATCCTCTAAATAATTCTTGACTTCCTGTGTCCGGAATGTTATTCTACACATGAGTTAGTTAAAACTAACCCATGTGAATGATCATTTTAAAACAGGCCCTTCCGGAAAAAGACCGGACACCTTTTTCCAGAGGGACCTTACCGGAATCCGGCTGCCTGGCAGGCGGATAAAAGATATAGGAAAGGATGGTATTTCAGAGATGAAGAATAATCGGACCATTGAAAAAGTGATCGGAAGGGAGATCATTGATTCCAGAGGAAATCCTACTGTGGAGGCTCAGGTCTATCTGGCAGACGGGACCGTGGCTCTGGCGGCAGCTCCAAGCGGCGCTTCCACAGGAGAATTTGAAGCCCTGGAACTAAGAGACAAGGATAAAGGCCGTTTCCAGGGAAAGGGAGTCTTAAAGGCGGTAGAAAATATTAATACAGCAATCTGCCAGACCCTTACAGGGATGGATGCTTCGGATACTTATGGTATAGATAAGGCTATGATTGAGTTAGATGGAACTAATGATAAATCTGATCTGGGAGCTAACGCTATCCTGGCAGTTTCTATTGCGTGCGCCAGAGCTGCCGCTGCGTCTCTTCAGATTCCTCTTTACCGTTTTCTTGGAGGCGTTTCGGGAAATAAGCTGCCGGTTCCCATGATGAATATCTTAAACGGCGGCGCTCATGCGGCAAATACAGTAGACGTCCAGGAGTTTATGATCATGCCGGCAGGAGCCCCCAGCTTTAAGGAAGGCCTCCGCTGGTGTACAGAGGTTTTCCACAGCCTTCAGGCTCTTCTGAAGTCAAAAGGACTGGCTACTTCTGTAGGAGATGAGGGCGGTTTTGCGCCGGATCTTGCCAGCGACGAAGAAGCCATCCGGTATATCCTGGAGGCTGTAAAGATGGCAGGATATGAGCCGGGGAAAGACTTTGTCCTGGCTATGGACGCGGCTTCCAGCGAGTGGAAAGGGGAGAAGAAAGGCGAGTATATTCTCCCGAAATGCGGAAAAAAATTCACTTCCGCGGAATTGGTAGAGCACTGGAAAGGACTTTGTGAGAAATATCCTATCTACTCTATCGAAGACGGCCTGGATGAGGAAGACTGGGAAGGCTGGCAGATGCTGACAAAAGAGCTGGGAGACAAGGTACAGCTGGTAGGAGACGATCTTTTTGTTACCAATACCCAGAGACTTTCCAA
>DWUY01000155.1 GCA_019120515.1 Candidatus Blautia avicola
AATCCACATATCTTATGGTATATGATAAAAAAGAAACTTTGTTTTCTGACAGGAAAGGAAGTGCCTTATGACTGCACCTCTTTTGGAAATTAAAGATATCAGTTATGCTTATCACACAAAATCCGGAGAAACCCCCGCCCTTTCCCGAGTATCCTTCCAGGTGTTTCCCGGAGAATTTGCGGCTGTAGTAGGTCCCTCTGGCTGCGGTAATGCTACAGTAATCCAGGGGAAACAAAAAGATAAAGTTTTCCCGTCTCTTCCTCCCAGACAAGTTTCTTTATCCAGATCTCTATGTATATCCTTTTATTGGGAACCGACAAAAAAGAAGCGAAAAAATCCGGGTCCGAATACCGGCGGACCAGGTTTTCCCTTTTCTTGCGATCGAAGGAGTTTCTTTTCTCCCTTTCTTTTTTTCTCAGATCCTCTCTTTCCCCCAGTCTTTTCTGGATCTCCTGTTCCAGGAATCCAGCCAGATCCCGGTCTTCGGTTTCCGCCAGTCTCTGGGAAAGCCGCCGGGCTTCCAGTTCCAGCCTTGCCTTTTCTTTTTGAATGTTTACTTTTTCTTCCCCCTGTTCTTTTTCCTTTTCTGTCTTTCTCCTGATCTCCCAAAAGATCTCTTTCATCGATATTTCCTGCCCGGTCTTCTCCATGAGAAATTCCCATACCAGGCTGTCAGCCGCGTTTCCCGGCAAAGGGCCGCTTTGGCAGGCCTGGCCTCTGGTTTTATCCCGGCAGATACACCGATAGGAAAATTTCCGCCCTCCTTCCTCATTCACCTGATTCTTTCCATAGTATTTCGGCCTCATCTTACTGCCGCAGGAACAGTAAAGAAGGCCGGAAAGCAGGCTGATCTCATTCTGGACCCTGCCCTCTCCCCGCTTTCCCAGACGGCGCTTTTTTAAAAGACTCTGGACCCTCAGAAAATCCTCCTGGGAGATCAAACCCTTATGTTCCCCCTGGGCAATGACCCATTCCCGGGGAAGAGCCTCCTGTCCCCGATATCTGGCGGAAACCGTCTTTCCATATCGGATCAGTCCTTTCTCTTCCCTGGCTTCCTCTCTGGAAAATCCCATGCGGCAGCCCAGGGAAGCAAAATAATCATAAGACAGCGTTCCACTCTGACAGTATACCGGATTTTCCAGGATCTCCCCAATGGTCTCCGGAGTATAATCTTTCCCTCTTCTTGTAAAGATTTTTTTCTCCGTAAGCTTTTGGGCTGTTTTGGTAAGGGAATGGGAGTTTAAAAACTCCCGGAAAATCAGTCGAAGGATCTCCGCTTCTTTTTCCTCGGTTTCCAGATAAAAGGCTTTCCGGATCTTTTCCTCTCCGTAGAGTTTTTCCCGGACATGAAATCCCAGAGGGGTGCTGCCTCCCAGCCATCTGCCGCTTCTGGCCAGAAGATACATATTGTCACGGACCCGCTCTCCGATCTGTTCCCGCTCCATCTGGGCCAATACGCCGGAAAAATATACCATGGCCTTTCCCATAGGTGTGGAAGTATCAAAACGCTCCTTTATACTGATAAATTCCGTATGTTCTCTATTTAGTTTTTCGATCAGCAAAGCCAGATCCGCCAGGTTCCTTCCCAGACGGTCCAGACGGTAGCAGACCAGATACTGAAAAGGCCTCAGTTTCATATCTTCTAACATTTTCTGAAACTCGGGCCTGTTGGTATCTTTCCCGGAAAATCCCTCGTCACTGTAGACCAGGATCTGGGCTTCCCGGGAGTCTTCTATGAATTTTTCTATGTATTCTCTGCACATCAGGATCTGATTTTCTATACTTTCTCCTCTGCCTGTCCATTTGGACTTTCTCACATAAATGGCGATCCGCAAAGGAATCCCTTCTTCTTTCCTCCCTCTCTCTAGTATATGCCACGGAGAAAAAAAGGTGAAGCAGCGCTAAACTATTCCCTATGTGTTTCTTTCCCATGATTATGGATCATAATGTCAATGATCTTTTTGTCTGTTTCTCTCATGCCGTCTCTGGCAAGCTGAGCCACGTTCTCAATAGTTTCCTCGATCCCGGAAGCCACAATCCCGTCTCCTCCGTAAAACTCGCTGCCAAACTGATACATCTTCATCCCCAGGGTGCCCGCCTCTACCGCGGAAGCGATCTTGGCCGCGCAGCTTGCCTTGGCTCCGTCACAGACCACCCCGGAATTAATAGCCAGGGCGTTTACGATCGTATGGGCGATTTCTTTGTATCTGCCTCCATAGAGATAAGTGATCCCGGCCCCGGCCCCGCAGCCTGCGCTGATAGCGCCGCAGTAAGCCGATAAAGTCCCGATCCCGGATTTTAAATGGATGGTCACCAGATTAGAAACCACCAAGGCGCGGATCAGAGTCTCTTTGGATACTTTCATATCCTCTCCGTAGACGATCACAGGAAGAGAGGCAGTCATTCCCTGGTTTCCGCTGCCGGAGTTGATCACCACGGGCATATCGCAGCCATTCATTCTGGCGTCGGATCCTGCGGCAGCCATGGCTTTGGCCCGGTTGTGTACACTGTTTCCATAGGACATCAGCAGGATCTTTCCGATCCCGGCTCCCCATTTTCCGCTGAGTCCTTCCTGGGCGATAGCCGTGTTGTAATCGATCTGCCTCTGAATCACCTTTTCTACCTGAGCAATCTCCACCTGGTCTGCAAAGCGGATGATCTCCTCTATGCAGAGAAGGCTTCTGTCCGTCCGTTCCCCTTCCTGTCCCTCTGCATATACTTTATCTACCAGGATTTTTCCGTCCTTCTCCACATGGACCACATTGGTATGGTGTCCCTGGATCCGCACAGCAGACTGATGTTCTTTGCCCTGAAGCTCCACAATGATATCAAAAACGCAGCCGGATTCCACGGTTTTTACTTCAAAATCTGCGGTTTCCAGATAGCTGCTGATCTTTTCTATCTCTTCCGGCGTAATATCCGCCAGCACCTCCAGTTTTTTCTCTGCCTTTCCCGCTGCCACACCCGCGGCAGCCGCCGCAGGGATCCCACGGAGGCCGCCGGTATTGGGAACCACTACGCTTTTTACATTTTTAATAATGTTTCCGCTGGCGCTGATGATCACTTTCTCCGGCATCTCTCCCAGGGTTTCTCTTGCCAGAGCCGCCCCGTAGGCAATGGCAATAGGTTCCGTGCATCCCATTGCAGGCACCAGTTCCTCCTCCAGGATTTTTATATATGCGTCATAGAGTTTCTTATCCATTTTTCTTCCCCTGTTCTTCTATTAATTTTTTCACATCTTTCCATAAAATCTTTTCCCTGCAGGCGCCTACCTGACGGACAGCCAGAGCTCCGCAGGCGTTTCCGTACAGACCGCAGGTATATAAATCTTTCTCCTCAGACAGGCCATAGAGAAAGCCGGCGCAGAAGCTGTCCCCGGCTCCGGTGGTATCCACACAGTCCACAGAAAATCCCGGTATGGCAAAGGCTTCTTTCTCATTCTTTATGTAGCAGCCCTTTTCTCCGTTTTTGATCACTGCACATCCGGCCCCGCACTCCAGAAATACTTCCGCGATCTCCTCTGGTTCTTTTCTTCCTGTAAGGAGCTGTCCCTCTTCCCGGTTGGCGAATAGATAGTCCACCTTGGAAAAAGCCTCCTTCATATCCCAGGCAGTCTCCCCTTGTTTTCTCTTAGTCATATCTGCGCAGACCGTAATCCCCTGCATTTTTGCCCGGGCGAAAATCTCTGCCAGTTCCTGGCTTCCAAGCCAGGGAGAGACAAAAATACTGGCCAGGCACAAAATCCCTACGTCCTGTGGAAAAATCTCCGGGATATGGCAGGGCCTGAGATTTCTCAGGGTGCTGGAAGGATTGGTCAGAAAGCTTCTCTCTCCGTTCTCCTGTACCAGCACTACATTAAGACCTGTAGAGATATCCTCTTCATATCGAAGGAAATCCTGCCGGATCCCTCTGGTCCGGCAGTGGGCTGTGACCAGTTCTCCCATCTGATCCCTTCCCAGCAGAGTGCAGAGATAGGGATCTTTCCCTAAGCCTGCCAGTACCGTAGCTTCATTCAGGCCGTCGCCTCCTGTAGACAGCAGGATTTCCCCGGCAGGATGAGAACCGGAGGCGAAGACTTCCGGGGAAGCGGGATAGACCAGCACATCTCCTATAGCCGCCCCTATGATCATAATATTTTTCATAATCTTTCTCTCATTTCTTATGGGTTGTATAAAATCATATGAAGGACCGTCATTTCCTGTCCTGTATTCCTGTAGGAATGGATCCTGTCTCCCGGAAACCGGATACTTTCTCCTTGTTCCACATCAAAGACCCGGTCCCCGGTCCTGACCTCCAGGCTTCCGGCAAAGACCGTAATAAACTCTGTGGTTCCTTTTAAATGAGGTTCTGATTCCCAGAAGCTTTCCGGATCCAGTTCCAGGTAATAGACGGCAAATCTTCTGTTTTCATCGTCTGGAAACAGGGAGTAATTCCGGACTCTTCCCTTATCTTCCAAGAGAGGCTCCACCTCTCCGGTCTTCACGATCTCATAGTCTGACTTGGGCCGCACCGTAAGGGCGTCAAAAGGTACTTTCAGGCCGTTGGAGATTTTCCAGAGGGTGGATATGGTAGGGTTTGCCTCTCCCCTTTCTATCTGAGCCAACATGCTTTTGCTGACGCCGCTGAGCCTGACCAGCTGGTCCATGCTCAGATTGTTTTTCTCCCGGAGGTTCCGCACATTTCTTGCCACAATTTTATTCATGGATTCCAAAAAAATCACTTCCTTATTGACATTATAATGATATAAATGTATTATTATATTATACAAAGTTATACTATATAATACTTTTTATTTCATTATAAAGTTCTTCTTCTATGTTGTAAAGGTTAAACTTCTATTTATTAAAGGAGGGATCCCATTGTTCCCATTATATGATTTTCTGATCTACTGCTTTATCTGCGCCTACACCCCAGGTGCCAACAACCTGCTTTCCATGAGCAATGCAGCCCGTCTTGGCTTCCGGCGCAGCGTGGTTTTTAATCTGGGGATCACTGCCGGTTTTTTTCTGGTCATGAGCATCTGTACATTTTTCAGTGCTACCCTGTACACACTCCTTCCCAGGGTAAAAATCTTTATGGAAATATTGGGCGCTCTGTATATGCTCTATCTGGCCTGGAAAGTCTGGAAAAGTTCCGGCGATCTAAAGGGGGAAGGAGGCAGGGAAGTCAGCTTTTGGGATGGAATGTTCCTCCAGTTTATGAACCCCAAGATCTACATTTACGCCATTACCGCCATGTCTCTTTACATTCTGCCGGTGTATTCTTCTCCCCTGGCCCTTTTCGGCTTTGTTCTGGTGCTGATGGTCATCGGCGCCTCCGGATCTTATGTATGGGCCCTGTTCGGCGCTGCCTTCTGCCGGTTCTTCGCCCGGCATACAAAGGCTGTAAACCTGGTGATGGCTCTGCTTCTGGTGTACTGTGCAGTGTCCCTGTTTCTATAGTTCCGGTTCTTATCTGGCATACAGACCACATTTCTAAAGCAGGGCCTGGACTGTATGCAGCCGGCCCCTCCTTTCTGTTTTGAGACTGGTCATCCGAATGCTTCCAGGATCTGTTCCAAGATTTCCAATCGTTCTTTTTTAGAAGGCACTTCCTCCTTCAGCCGATTGCCGATCTGGGAAGCCCAGAAATCCCGGATCGCTTTCCTGGAAGGCTTTCCCTGGCCGACCAACTCTATACAGATTTCTCTTTCTCCCAATACCCATCTCTCCTTTTCGTTCTGATCCTTTTCTCTATTTATAGTATGTTCTTTTCCCTGTTTGTTTCCTCTGGTCCCCTGGAGGTAAATCTACACTTCTGGATATGCTCTGCGGGCTTCTGAAGCCGGAAAAAGGGGAAATCCTCCTAAAAGGAAAACCTATGGAGGAAACTGCCACAAATATCGGATACATGCTGCAAAAAGACCATCTCTTTGAATGGCGGACCATATACAGCAACGTGCTCCTGGGCCTGGAAATACAGAAGAAGAAATCGGAAGAAAACATAGAAAGAGCCAGGCATCTCCTCTCGGATTATGGTCTGGACAGATTTAAAAACTCCCGTCCCTCCCAGCTTTCCGGAGGTATGCGGCAAAGAGCCGCTCTTATCCGTACCCTGGCTCTTGACCCGGAACTGCTCCTTCTGGACGAACCATTTTCTGCTCTGGATTATCAGACCAGGCTTTCCGTAGGGGACGACATCGGGAAAATCATCAAAAAAGAAGGGAAAACCGCCATTTTAGTGACCCATGACATCTCGGAAGCAGTCAGTATGGCGGACCGGGTCATTGTCCTCAGCAAGCGGCCCGCCACGGTAAAAAAGATCATTCCCATAGAATTTGATATGGAAAACCGCACGCCCATGGCTTCCCGAAGCGCCCCGGAATTTAAAAACTATTTCAATGAGATCTGGAAGGAGCTGAACCACCATGAAGAACTCTGATCCGGTTTCTCAGCGTCAGAAAAAATATCTCCTGGCTATCAGACGGAATTCTATTCTGATCCAGGTTTCCAGAATACTTCTGTTTGTATTTTTTGTAGGACTTTGGGAAATCTCTGCCAGGACCGGGCTGATTGATTCCTTTATCTTTTCAAGCCCGGGACAGATCCTGGAGAAAATGAAAGAAATGCTCCTGGATCATACTCTGATCGACCATGTTTCCATCACACTTCTGGAAACTTTGATCAGCTTTGCTCTGGTCACAGTGCTGGGAATCGGCTGCGGCGTGCTCCTCTGGGCGTTTCCGCGGCTGTCCCTTATCCTGGAACCTTACCTGGTAATACTAAACAGCCTGCCAAAATCCGCTCTGGCGCCTTTGCTGATCGTATGGCTGGGCAGCAATATGAAAACCATTGTTCTGGCGGGGATCTCCGTGGCTGTTTTCGGAGCAATTATGAACCTTTATACAGGTTTTTGCGAGACAGACCCGGATAAACTAAAGCTGATCCGGACTTTTGGAGGAACCAAAAAAGATGAGCTGCTGAAAGTGATCCTTCCCGGCTCGGTTCCTCTGATCTTAAGCGTTATGAAAGTAAATATCGGCCTTTCTCTCATCGGCATTGTGATCGGAGAAATGATCGGCAGCAAAAGAGGCCTGGGCTATCTGATCATCTATTCCAGCCAGGTTTTCCAGCTCACCACCATGATCATGGCCATTGTGATCCTCTGCGTTATGGCGATCCTCCTCTACGCATTGATCAATTTTCTCCAGTGGATCTATAAAAAGCATATATGAAAATTGCCAGATGTGCATGCAGGCATGCCTCCTGGGCCTGTTACCTGCAAAAAAAGATCAGCAGGAAGACAGATGGGAATTTCTGAACCCATTCTGTTCTCCTGCTGACTTTTGTTTTTTCTGAAATTTTCCGGTTCCTGTATCTGCAGGACTCTGTATCAGGAAATACTGACTACCTGATATCCGATCTTTTCTACAGCGTCTTTTAAAACCTCATTGGAAATATCCCGGTCATAAGACACCACAGCTCTGCCTGCAGAAAGGTTCACATCTGCGCTGACGCCGTCGATCCGATCCAGCATTATGGTCACATTCCTGGCGCAGTGTTCACAGTGCATACCTGAGATTTTCAGGATTCTTTTGCCTATCACCGGTCCATCCAGTTTCTTTCTTTTCATCTTTTTGGCGCTGGAACAGTTCCCCCCGGCAGGACAGCCGATACACTTAACGCCTCTCCTCTTGGCTTTTACGATATAAGCAACTGCCAGCCCCAATATAAGAACCAAAATTAAAAGTGCTATAAGATCTGTCATATGCTGTCTCTCCCTTCTGACATTTTCAGCCGGCAGGAAATCTTGCTCCCGCCGGCTGATAGATCCCTGATCGGTAACTATTCAGCCATACAGCTTCAACTTCCCATGGATGAATAATTACGTTAATTATGCGTGCAGACTGTATTCTGCTGTGAATTCCTGATCAGATTTCCGTATTCTCCAGATAATGATAGCCGCGAATACGAAAATTGCGATCAGACCCGGAACAAAAGCAGTTCCAAGAGCTCCGGTGGTCGCCAGAGTACCGATCTGATATACCAGGAAAGCTACGGTATAACCGGTAGCAAGCTGGAGGCAGATACCTCCAAAGAGCCATTTTCCGCTCTTCATCTCTGAGTTCATGGCTCCCAGAGCAGCGAAACAAGGCGGAGTATACAG